>NZ_CP034562.1:315000-630000 GCF_003970675.1 Flammeovirga pectinis | reverse complement strand
ATAACTTATTCCATCAAGCTCAAATTCATAATCGTATCTATAGACATACTCATCATTTACAATTGAGGACGTTTGGTAAACATCTAAAATAACTCCAGAACTTGTGGCTGTATTAGACGATAAATAAATGTATTCGTCAAAATCAATATGATTAAAACTGTAGAGTGCTGTGCCACAACCAATGGTAAATACTATAGCAGAAAGTAATCCTTGAGTACCATTCATCAATACCCTTAGCTTCTTTAATAGAGAGAGTTTCATGTTGTATAATTAAGATTGAAGTTATTTAGTTTAAATATAGTGTCAATTTTACTTGAACTTCGTGAAAAATCATTATTCTCACAAATAATCAATTACTATAATTATTAGTTATATTAATAGAAAGATTAAAAAAACTATTTCATTATATGTCAAATAACACGTTTACTAAAGATTTACAATATTGGAAATTTTGCTCTTATGGTTTTTTAAAAAACCTTCAATTTTTTGATGCATTTCTATTACTATTTTTAGTACAACATGGATTATCATATACTCAAGTTGGTTTTTTATATGCCTTGAGAAAACTTATTTCTTTCTTTTTAGAAATTCCTACAGGTATTCTCGCAGATCAGATGGGGAGAAAGCAATCGCTTATTTTAGGTTTTATGGCATACATCTGTTCTTTCTTAATGATGTATTTCTTACCTCAATTTCATTTTTTAATTATTGCATTTTGTCTTTATGGATTAGGTGAAACTTTAAGGAGTGGAACACATAAAGCAATGATTATGTCTTATTTAGAGATAGAAGGGTGGTTAGATTATAAAACTGATTATTATGGACATACAAGAGGTTGGTCGCAAAGAGGTTCTGCCGTATCTGCCCTTTTAGCTGGTGCAATGGTCTATTTCTCTGGAAATATTGATAATGTTTTTATTTTCTCTACTATTCCATTTGTTATCAATACAATAAATCTGATGACTTACCCAAATATTTTAAATAAAGGGAAAAGCAAGAAAAAAGGAGACAATAGTTTTTTGAAAGATTTGTGGTCCGTTTTACAAAGACCTCATTTAATTAAAGTAATTACTAATTCGAGTACGCATTCTTCTTTTTTAAATGCTATTAAGGATTTTATACAACCAATAATTGGTGCTTTTGCACTAACATTACCTTTTCTTACAAAAGGTACTAATGAACAGAAAATAGGATTAACGGTAGGCTTTACTTATACCATAATCTATATTTTCACAACTATTGCAAGTATAAATTCTGCTCGGTTCAGTAATCTATTTTCTAATAAAGATAAACCTATTGTAATAACCCTATATTTAGGTTTAATCTGTGGGCTAATCACTGGAATTTTTTACTTTGAGAATTTACTACTTATCTCAATCGTATCTTTCACGCTCATTTATATCTTAGAAAATATTAGAAAGCCAATGCTTACAGGTTACGTAGCAGACGATTGTCCTACTTCTATGCTTGCTACCGTTTTATCTGTCCAATCTTTTGTTACTACAATTGTTACTGCAGGATTAAGTTTACTATTTGGTTATTTATCAGATCATTATGGAATAGGACAAGCACTAATTTTATTATCAGTTTCTATATTAATGGTTGTTTCAATTGTACAATTCACTCTTGGGAAAACAGCAATAGAAAAAAATCAATAATTATATCAGTGCATTTTAATTAATACATCAACTTTAATTGTACTGTTACGGTGTTTCCAACAACATAACTTGCGGCTCCACCTCCAATAGCATAATCTTCTAAGGAAAGTGTAAATTCGCTCTCTAAATAGCGTATTCCTTCTTCGTCTATAACTTTAAAATGAATATTTTTCTCTTTTGATACACCTTTCATTGTGATTGTAAATAGGCCTTCAAACTGATTTCCTTTTAAAGCTTTAATAGTTGAGCTAGATATTTTTATTTCTGGGAAGTCGGCACTATCAAACCATTCCTCTGCTTGTAAATGATGGTCTCTTTTTTCTTCAGATGTATTTATATCCGCAATTGATACACGGCCAAAAATCTTTGCATTTTCGATGTCTTCAGGATTAAATTGAATGGTATAATTTAACTTGTCAAAACTCCCTTTTACATTCCAGAAAACCTTAGAGATTGAAAACTTCACTTCAGACATTCCATTCTCTTGTGAAAAACCTCTTGTACTTAAACCTAAGATTAAAAGAATTGTGGCAACAATAATATGTTTCATGTTGTAATAATTTAATAATGAATAAATTAACTTGATGAAACAAAATTAGATGATGTAGCTTTCTTAAAATTGTGAGAATCGGAAAATAGGTTATTTCCTCAAATAAGAATTATTTATACACAAAAAAGCTACCCATTTGTACAAATAGGTAGCTTTATATTTAAATAGTATGTTGTACTAAAAAGGCAATACTCTAGATACTTCTTTCTTATATTTTTGAAATGATTCAGGTCTATTTTTCATCATTTGTTTATCTTTTAATGGAATTGATGCAAACATAAACATCATCCACATACCAACTGAGCCTAAAACTGTATACCATGGTGCTGCATAAGCTGTCCCCATCATGGCAACGCCAAACCAAAACATCATCTCTCCCAAATAATTAGGATTTCTTGATTTAGCCCAAATTCCCGTTCTTAAAATATCGTCTTTTTTCTTATTAGGTCTTAACCTAAATTTAGCAAGTTCATTGTCAGCTAAATATTCAAAAATAGTTCCTACAAAAGCTGTTGCTGCTCCTAAATAAAATAACCATCCAATTTCTAAAACACCTGTTTCATAAACCCATTGAAGTCCCCACATACTAGCAAAAACTATTAATGTTGGATATAAATGAATGGCTAAGAAATTTATAGGCTGAAAGAATGCTTTAAACTGATGTCTGAAACTTACATATCTAAAATCTTCGTGTTCCCATCCAGACCAACCTCTTGCCCAACTTAATGTAAGTCGCCAAGACCATAAACTAACCACAAATGCACATATCCATTGAGGTGTTGACCAATCTGCCCCATCAAATAAATAAAAATATTGAAGAATAAAATAGAATGGAATAACACTCCAATAGGCATCGTATACACTGCTATTTTTCTTAATTACAGAAAAAATATAAGTTACTACTGTCATTGCTAAATCTGCATATAACATACGAAATACTAGTGGTTCCTCTTTAAAATATTGAAAGGTAGCATAACCACCTACAGCCACAATAAAATAAATGACTGTAATTTCTAAAAGAGCAATTTGTTTCTTATTCATGAGATTCTTGTTAGTTTATAATGATCTAAAGGTTGATAGGTTGACGAAAGCCAAGGCAATGTTTTTAATTGATCTGTTGGTACTGCACGCACTACTTTTGCAAAAAATGTGACTAACCCTTTTGCATGTTTGTCCTCATCATGTGTTGGTACTATCACTTTAGGTTGTATCTGATCAAAAAGCGTTTTTACTCCTTCTATTCCTGGCGAAACAACTCCTCCTAAAAAGAACGGAAGTTTATATAAATTAAAAGGTGTAATTAATAGTTTACAATCACTTACTTCTTCTAATTGCTCTTTATGTTTTTGATCTAAAGAAAAGCCATGAGTAGCAAAATAAACACTCTCATTACCATCATCTAAAACAAAACAATCATAGATAGGATCTATGGCTCTGCGTGTTGGTAAAAAATGTATATCAACCTCTTTTAAAGTAATTTTATTTACTTTTTTATCTAAAGGAAGAAATGCAGTTTGAGGTAATATTTTTTGTACATCTTTTGCTATACTTCTTGGTCCAATAATAACTTTTGGCTGAAGTTTTAGTAACGTTTCTTTATGGAAATGATCTGGATATTTCTGTGTGATTAATACAGCATCATAACTCGGTAAGTTATCAAATGCCAACGGTGGAGTTCGATGCCACTGCATGTTAAACCAAGAGAAAAAGTCTATTTCTGTTCCTTGTAGCCAAGGATCAACTAATAATTTAATAGTATCAAACTCAATAAACCAGGAATTATCCATATTGAGCCGTTGTAAGTTTATCATTTTAATAGAGAGAAAAAAAGCTATAATTCAACTCCAATATAAACCTTAAAAATCACTTGTTGTTTAAACTTTAATAATTATTATTTACTAGTAGAAAGCTCAAAAGTCTCTGTTCCGTCTAAAGAAAGTTGAATATTAATAGTATTACTATTCATGTCAATACCTTCTTTTTGTTTAATAATAATTCCAGAACCGATACCTCCAAATATCTCAATATGTTTATTTTGATTCGCAATTAACTCATTTACAGTATTTAATGATGTCGAATGTAAACTAGAGCAAATAAATAGATCATTAATATTCTCACCTGCTTTAATTATTTCCTGATCAATATTTATATCTTCTGAAGAGGTAATTACTAATGAAGAAATTTTTTGAGTAGACGTAAATTGAGGTCCTGGCATTGCATAAGCAGCTGAAAAAAATGAAAAATTTGATTTTCTTAAATACACTACTTTTTCCTCAAAAACAGTTTCCACTTCAATTATAAATGTAATTTGATCATCTACCTTTTCATTTGAAAAATAATAATAATCACCTTCCTTCATCACTGTTCCCCTATTTAATACTAGAGACTTTACCTTCGTTTTGTATGTACTCATATCTCCACCTCCTTGACAAGAGCCTTGTTGAGGTATATCAATAGCACAAGAAAATAAAAGTAGAGTAGCGAAAATAGTAATAGTTTTTAATGTTAATTTTTTCATTTTTTATTATTTGAGTTTTTTAGCGAATACAAATTAATCAAAACTCTGGAGTAATTGCAAACATAATTCCGTACTTACGTGATGCATTTTCCTGATAAGTAGCTCTATAGATAAACATTACCTTTACCATTCTAAAAATATTCTCAACTCCTCCACCAACTTCTACATAAGGAGTAGAAGGATCTAAACTTCCAAAAGAAGTACTGTTCTCATCCCATGGATTTACATTGGCTGTTTGATTTGCTTCAGAAACACTTCCCCATAAGATATTAGAAAGAACAAACGTTTTGGCATTCCACTTCTTAAGTAATGGGAGTCTATTAAGCACTAAACCTTCAAAATGATGGAACATTCTTAAACTAGCATATTGATCGCTCATAAACTCTCCGAAACCCATCAGATTATAACTAGAACCACTGTAGATATAACGTAAATTATTCCCTCTATGCACAAATAAAAGTGGAAAAGGCACTGTAGAGGGTGTCCAACCAGAAGAGACAACGTAATCTAACCTACCTATCGCTCCTAATTTAAAACGGTGACTTAAATTAAATTCTACTTTATGATAACTATCAGTTGCACCTAAAACACTTGGTAGCCCCCGTTGATAACTTAAAGAAATTGTTGGCAACTTTCCGTTTGCCGCAACATATCTATTTAGATGTCTACTAGAAACATATCGTTTACCAAAATCAAAAATTATTGATCCTCCAACTTCTGCAGTTGTTATGTTAGAAAATGCAAGAGTATCTGTTAATTCAGTAGCAAAATAGTTTTCATCTTTATAGGTAAACTGCCCTCTAAGCTGAATTCCCTCGGTTATGTACGTACCTGCAATAAGCTTTGCTTCATCTAAATAATATGGGTTTGAATATGTTCCCCATGCTTGAGAAATCCATAAATATGGATCTTGTCCAGGGTAAGTTATGCCTCCTCCTAACCTTTGCAATGAATGTTGTGCTCTTGCATATAAAAATGTCCAAGTATCGTGGTTCAGAATATATTTTGCCATTGCTCCCCACTTCCATTCTTGGTCGTTAGTACCATAAGCTACATACCCACCCCCAATTAAATTTTTATTCCACTGTGTATTGGTTAATCCTCCAACTTGAATTCTATGCTCTTCTACATTATTTTGTGCATATAAAACGGTTAGTGGTCCAAAATCAAACCCTCCCATTCTGTAATAACCAGTAACCCCTATATCTGCTATTTTGGCTGCAGATTTAACAGTAGGCATTTGCTTTACAGTATCAATCATAGCAAAAGTAGTAGTATCTACTTCCTCAAAATTTATGGTGGAATCTTGTGTAAGAAAAGTATTTTCAGTTTCTATATCCACTAAAAATTTCTGCCAATTTTCTTTTAGCTTCCCACCTACCCACATCTTTATATTTTGCTGGTAAGGAAACCATATTTGAGTAGTATCTAAAGGAGCCATTTTCTGTTCAACTGTAATACTATCTATAAAATTTAAGGGTGATTTTCTACCTATTTCAGCATATACTTTTTTAATGGCAAACCCTTTATCTTCATCAGTAATCCAGATTGTACCACCAAAAGTTTGGTCATTTTCTCTACGTGGAATGTAATTGATTTTATAGCACCAATCTTCATCAATTTCTTCGTAGGTAACTAGTTCAAAATCATAGAAATTTTTAAAACTAGGATTTAATGGCGAGGCAAAATCATACCTTAAAAATCGTAACCAATGCTGATAAAAATTTACAGTTGTCTTCTCATTATCTAACCCTTCTTTAAATTGGTTTTCAAATTCAGGTCCTAAAAAAGCCTCTTTGTAATAAAATTGATCTCTATCTTCTGCTCTTCCTTTAGCATTGTAACTCACTTTTTGTTCAGAATGAGCTACATACATTGGGATAAGAAGTTTTCCGTTATCATCTTTTTTAAGAGAATCTATTGCCTCCATTCTTTTAATTGCAGAGGCGATCAATTTACGTTCTGTAAACTCCTTATTTATATCTGCTAAAAAAATGTTTGTTCGCATTTTAGATTGGTACTGAAAATCTTCTTGACCTTGAAAGTTATGTAAATCAGCATTTTTCATTGCCAACCTGATAATTTCCCAAGCTGGATTTTCGTATCCTCTTCTTCCTACAACTACTTCTTCTAATTGGTGTGCTGCTTTATCTAGGTAGATCAAAGATTCTTTTCTATTTAGAGTATCTAACTTAATAAGTTTTGAGGCATACCCTAAACAAGAAATTTCTACTTTTACTGTATCAGATGAGACATTCATTGTAAACTTCCCCTTTTCATTAGTAGAAGTTCCATCACCGTTACTTACTACAGTAAGGTGGGCAAAACCAACAGGACGTAATGAAGAGCTATCAATAATCTTCCCTGCCCATTGAGTTTCTTGTGCGTTACCAATTAGTACACTGCACGTAAGCAGTAATGATAATAGTGTTTTTTTGAAAAATTGGTTTAAACTTAAATCTAGTGAACTAATAACTTTTATTATTTAGTTGAATTCTTAATCAATTGAGTGTAAAATCTTATCGCATTGTTAAACTCTTCTACACCTATTCTTTCATTTACACCATGAAACGTTTTTAAATTCTTCTTATTTAAATGAAAAGGACAAAAACGATATACATTCGAAGAAATTTCTGTAAAATATCTAGAGTCTGATGCGGCAATCATTATGTATGGCGATATAACAATATCTCCAAAAATTTGTTTAATAGATTTATCTAAAGTGATATAATTGGGGGAATTTACATCAGAAACTATTGCAGCCTCAGATTTATTTAAAATTCGTAAATGTACATTATCATCATTTATAGATTCCTTGATATGTCCGTAAACATAATCAATACTTTCTCCAGGAAGAATTCTAATATTTATTACTGCTTTTGCATGCGTTGGTAATACGTTATTTTTTGCTCCTCCTTGAATTATGGTTGGAGCTACAGTAGTACGTACCAAAGCATTTGATGAGGGCGATTTCTCGTAAACACTCATCAAAACTGGTTCTAATAAATCTGCATTAGAAAATACAATTTCAAATCCTAAAGGCATTTCCGGACCAACATAATCAATAAAGTTTCTTAGTGGAGGGGAGATATAAGATGGGAATGGATCGTTTTTAATATTTGTAATTGCTTTACTAATAACATCAATTGCTGTTTCTGGCTTTGGCATAGAAGCATGGCCTCCTTCTACTTTTGTAGACAACTCCAATGTTAAGTAGCCCTTTTCTGTAGTACCAATTAGAGCAACATCTTGAGTCATTCCAGGTACTAAACCTTGTGTAATATATCCACCTTCATCTAAAACAAACTCTGCTTCTACTCCTTTTTGTTTTAGATAATGTGCCACCTGACTTGCTCCGTTTACACCCATTACTTCTTCATCATGTCCAAAAGAAAGGTAGATAGAACGCTCTGGCTGGAACCCAGATATAATAAGGTTTTCTACTGCTTCGCAAATACCAATTACACCAACTTTATCGTCAATAGCACCTCTACCCCAAATCATTCCATCTTTAATAACACCTCCAAATGGATCTTCTTTCCATTCTAATTTATTTTCTTCTGGAACGGGAACTACATCATAATGCGACATTAAGATGATAGGTTTTAAACTTGGGTTACTGCCTTTCCATTCAATAAGCATTGTAAACCTACCAAACAGATGGTGTGTAGTTGCTTTAAATGAATTTGGATAAGCTCCTTTTAGAAAGCTTAAGAACTGAAAAAATGCCGCAGAATCTAACTCTGCAGGATTATCATAAGAAATAGTTTTAATCTTAATCGCTTCTGATAAATGTTTAGCGGCATTTTCACTTACATGTGCTTTTGGCAACAATTCTACTTCAGACTGCTTTGATGAAAACAGTGCTAAATTGCTAAAAATATAAAGGCTCGCAATAACAAGAGTACCTAAGATAATACCAATCAGACGTTTCATAAATAAGATTTGATGAGATGTTTTTCAGTTCTAATAATTTAAATTAGTCAGTCTGTTAATCTACTCCAAAAACCTACCCACTTTTTATGCTTCTACTGTAAAAATATGTTGTCTATGTTCATATTTGTATGAAATAGTCAATCCACTTACTTTACATATTTTATGTACTAATGCTAATCCTAAACCTAAAGATTGAGAGGAGGCATTCCCTTTTATAAACCGTTTAAACAGTTGATCTTCGGGTATTGTTAACGGTGCACCATAATTACTAATTGAAAAGGATGCTTCTGAAGTCCTTATTTTAATTGGTCCATCGGTAGATCCGTACCTAATTGCATTCTTAAGAAGATTTTTTAAAATGATATCAAAAAGGTAGGGGTCGATAGTTAAAGTATGAGTAAAAAGTAAATTCTTTTCTATAGACAGTGATTTTAAGCTGGCCAATTCTTCAATGGCTTCAACTTGTTTATTTATTTCTGCCTCTGTTTTGATTTCTTGTATATCAGTAAACTCTCCGTTCTCAATCTTTGTGATTAAGTTTAGTGTTGTTCCCAATCTAGAAAGGTGATTTGCTTCGTCGTAAATTGTTTTAATCACACGCGCATCTTTCTCTTCTAATTCTTCCGAGATCATCAGTGTTTCTGCCTTATTTCTTATAATTGCCAAAGGCGTCTGAATCTCGTGGGCAATATCTTCTGTATATTCTTTTAAATGATTATAATCTGCATCAATCCTCTTTACCATATTTGTAAATAGGTTTTGCATTTCAACAAATTCAGAAGTGGACGTTTCTACTTTTTCAATCTTATCTGCAGAGCCTACTTTAAAGCGTTGCATTTGCTCTAGAATTCTTCTAAAAGATTGTAAAAAGTAGCCAGAAAGAAGGTAATTAAAAGTTACAGTTAGAATAATTAAAACTATAAATGAGGGAACAACATACTCAAAAATATCATCTCTAAAATAATAATAATTCTGAACCTCTCTATCCATTTCTATTCTATAAATTTTGCCATTGGCTTCTATAAGAGAAATTCTTTTTCTATGGATAAGGTTACGCTCAATATCTTCATGAAAGACGGTTATATCCTCATTAACGGGGTATTCTGTCTTCTTACAATGTTTAGTAACTTCTGTGATTTTTGTGATATGATGACCAATAAGAGAATCTGGAGACATGCCATCTCCAAGTAAATATTCAGCTTTTTTTTCTAGCCAACCAAAGCGTCTGTTAAGATCAGAATCAATAAATTCGTCAGCTTCCCTAGTTAAAAACTTTGCGTTAAATAAAAAGACAACCAAAGTAAATATTAAATAGAAAAGCGTTATTCTTGATAGTAAATTAAATGTCTTCTTTTTACTCATAATTATAGAGAAGTAGAAAACTTATATCCCATACCATAAACAGATTTTATTCTATCTACGCCACCAGATTTCTGAAGTTTTTTACGTAAGTTTTTTATGTGAGAATAAATAAAATCAAAGCTATCGGCCTGATCAACATGATCTCCCCAAAGATGCTCTGCAATATTCTCTTTTGTAAGCATTTTATCTTTATTATAAAGGAAGTAAATCAATAAATCATATTCCTTTTTGGTAAGTTCTAAGGGAACATCATTTACAGAAACATTTTTAGATAAAATATCTACTTTCAATTCTTCTATAATAATGTCGTTACTTCCTTTAAATTTTTTTCTTCTGAAAAGGGAACGAACTCTAGCTATTAATTCTGCCATATGAAATGGCTTTGTAATATAGTCGTCTGCACCAAGATCAAGTCCTAGTACCTTATCTTCTAAACTATCTCTAGCAGTAACGATAAGCACTCCCGCATTTGGATCAACTTGTTTGATTAGTTTAACAACATCCAAACCATTACCATCGGGTAAACCTAAGTCTACCACTAAAATATCATATTCATAAACACCAATTTTATCTCTAGCCTCTTCGAGTGTACTTACCCATTCAATGCTAATTTTTTGGTCTTTGAATGCTGAAATCACATCTTCTGATAACGATTCGTTGTCTTCTATCAACAATAATTTCATCCATCTAATTATTTACAATTTCTAGAAATGTTTCTTAGAAGTCCATTCCGCCACCATCTCCACCACCTCTTCTTGATGGCTTAAAGTTATTCAATCTATACGTTAAAGTTGCAGTAACTACGTGTGGATATCTAAAATCTTCTGTATAATTATTAAATCCAACACCTTCAGAATAGCTTTTTCTATTTGCTGTCCCTAGTACATCGTTCATAGAAACTGTAAGAGATAATTTTTTCTTTAATAAACTTTGTTTTACAGCAGCAGTCATCATAAAGTATCCTTCATTTCTACCCTGAGCTGTCACTGTTTCTCCAGTATATCTATTATTAACCTGAATAGAAGTTCCTTTACCTAACTTAAATGTATTGTTAAAACGACTACTCCAGTTTAAACTCTGACGATCAAAACTCTCTCCTTCTAATTCACCCTCAACTTTGTAATCATAAAGGTTACCCATTATGTCCATAGTCCACCAAGTAAATGGCTGAAAGTTTAATGAAAGTTCAAGTCCTAATGCGTAATCAGTACCTACATTTTCATAGGTATGCATAATTACACCTTCTTCATAAACACTCTGAACACGCTCAATTTTATTTTGCGTCATTCTGTAATAAGAATCTAAAGATATAGATGCTTTATCACCTAGATTTTTTAAATAACCAAAATCAAAAGAATCAATATTTTCTGGTAATAACGCAGGGTTACCACGTCTTACGTTAAAGGCATCTTGCCAAGTTACAAAAGGTTCTAGATAATAACCTCTAGGACGTTCAATTCTGCGAGAATAACTCAACATCAATTGATCGTCCTTAGGAAGGTTATAAGATAAGTGGATTGTTGGAAAAATATTCCATTGGTCAACAGGAAAGTCTTCTTCTTCTCCTTTTAAGTTAATATTTCTCCCTGTATACTCCGCTCGTAAGCCACCTTGGTAGCCAAATTTTCCAATTCTACCAGCGTAAGTACCATAAAGAGAATGAATAGTTTGGGTGTATTGTGTCGTAAAACTAAAGTCAGGTGCAAAAATGTAATCTCCAGTAGCCACATCATAATTGTAAACTTCGTTCACATCTTCACTTTTATTTAATCGTGTTTGCCACCCTGCCTCTATTTTGTCATTTGCTCCAATTGGTAAAGTATAATCTATCTTGGCTCTTAATCTACCACCGGGACCAACTTCTGTAGAACTTTGGCCGCTAGATGGCGTATTTGCCACATTTCCATTGCCATCTTTTTGGTATAATTCATTTTTAGAACTCTCAGTCATATCACGTCCACCATAATCTACTTGAGCATCAAGAACGTGGCCTTTTTTGGCAAATTTATGTTGATAATTTAAGTTAGCTGAATAATATAATCCTCCTCTTTCCCAATATTCACTACTAATGTACCTACTTTCATTTATTGGGTTTTCACTACCGCCAATTCTTTGATATTCATAAAAATCAGCATCCATACCTCCATACATTTTAAAGTCGCCAATTTTACCAGAGAACTTGATAAAATCATTGTCTGAAATAGCATATTCAACACCACCCTGAATACCAGCTACTTCAAAAGTACGCTCTCTTTCTCCTTCAGAAACAACATAAGAGGCTGTATCATTAGAATTCGTAATTCGTTCAGAATTATAAGTACCTGGTCCTGGTCTTTTGTTATAATTGGCACCTATATAATAATTCCACTTCTTCTTTTTAAAGTTGAGTAGAAAATCGGCGCCCACACGACCGTACATACCACCATTTACATTAAAAACGCCATTTACACCTTCTAATTTATTCTTTTTGGTAATGATATTAATTATACCAGCAGTACCATCAGGATCGTATTTAGCAGAAGGGTTTGTTATTAATTCAATATTTTCAATAGAACTTGCAGGTATTTGTTGCAAAGCCTCAGATGCATCTAAAACAGATGGTCTACCATCAATTAAAACCGTAAATCCAGAAGAACCTCTTAAGCTTACATTACCATCTCCATCTACAGAAACAGAAGGTAAATTCTCTAAAATATCAACAGCTGTACCAGACATAGAAGCAAACTGAGTACCTACATTTACTATCTTTTTATCAATATCATATTGAATTGAATTTTTAGTACCTACAATTTCTACAGCCTCTAAAACCTCGGCATCTGTAGAAAGAACTACATTCCCTAAATTCTTAGAAGAAGTTGTTTTAGAAATTTCGACATCATCTATAATAGTTTTCTGAAATCCAATAAAGGTGATTTCAACTGTATAGATTCCTTCTGGTATATTTTTTATTTGAAAGACACCTTCCGCAGAAGTAATTGTTCCGCCAATTAACTTTCGTGATACTTTTTCAAAAACACTCACAGTAGCATATTCAACTATCTGATTAGTTTCAGATTCTGTAACTTTACCTGAAATTGAACCTTGCTTTAAAGGATCATTTGCAAAAACTGAAGTCAGGAAAACGATTGAAAGTATAGAAAAAACGAATGCTATTTTTTTGTTCATAAACAGAGGAGTTTAATAAGTTCATTACAAACCTAGCATTCAAATCTGTTTGAAATTTGGAGAAATCTGGATTTTGAAAAAATATGGTCAAAACTCTACGCTAGATTTCCTACTTTTTCTATTATATAGAAACGCTATAAATAAGAATTGAAAAAGATTGATAATAAATAGTTAATCTTTATTTCAATTATCTATATTTGCAATCGCAATACTTATCAAGAAAGGCAGAGGGACTGGGCCCTATAACGTCTTGGCAACCTGCGCTCTCCATAGCAAGGTGCCAATTCCCAACTCGAAGGTGTTCGAGAAAAGATGAGTTTATCTCCTAAAATGACAAAAAAGGACATTTCCATGTCCGCATGCTAATCAAATAAGTAATGCCTTTTAATTATTAAACTAATTGGACATTTATTGATTTTGATATTTAGAATTCTTCTCTTTTGTAGCTTATTGACTTTAACAAGTTGCTTTGAACTCAATGAAAAGCTACAAATAATGAAAGATAACAAAGGGGACTACTCTTTTATGTTTGATTTCAGCGAAAACAAAGAGCTTTTAAATATTATTTCAACATATAGAAATGATGAAGGGCAACATATCTTTTCTGTCAATAAGTTTAATAGACCATTACAATTAATTACCGATGATCTAAACGCTATACCAGGCATTTATGACTGTAAAGCAACTTTAGATTCAATTGATTGGAAAATGGGCATTCGCTTCGCTTTTGTTGATATCGCAGCTTTAAATTCTGCATTATCAAAAATTGATGGTAAGAAAGAAATTGAATACCTCAAAATTCGCAAAAGAAAAGCACAGTGGACACAGAATATTAACTGGAAACAACTGATCACATCTCATTTACCAGCTTCTTCAGAATCTCAGGAGACCATGATAAATGCCATTGATTCTGCTTCTTATTCTTACCATTGGTACTTAAATAGAGAGATTAAGACGATTAAGTCTTATGAAATAAACCGCCTTGGTTCTTCTGAGGTAGAATATATTGGAAAGATTCCAGATGCAAAGACGAGTGCTTACATCACACAATGGAACATTAAGTTTAAATAAGATTACGAATTTTATATAATATGACATATTTATTTACATCAGAATCCGTTTCTGAAGGACACCCAGATAAAATTGCAGATCAAATTTCTGATGCAATATTAGACGCTATGCTAACTCAAGATCCTCAATCTAGAGTTGCATGTGAAACTATGGTTACTACAGGTTTAGCAGTGATTGCTGGAGAAGTAACTACAAAAGCATATGTTGAAATTCCTGATGTTGTTAGAGATACTATCAATAAAATAGGATACGATAAAGAAGACTACTCTTTTGCTGCTCATTCATGTGGTGTACAAGTAGCTTTACATAGTCAATCTCCAGATATCGCTCAAGGTGTAAACGTTGGCGAAGGTGTAGATAAAGAACAAGGTGCTGGTGACCAAGGAATGATGTTTGGTTACGCTACAAAAGAGACGGAAGAATATATGCCAATGGCACTTGCTTTCTCTCATAGCCTTGTAAAAAGATTAGCTGAAATACGTAAAAGTCATACTGATTTAATTGGTTACTTACGTCCTGACGCTAAAGCGCAAGTTACTATTGAATACAACGAAGATAATACGCCAAAAAGAGTACATACTATTGTTGTTTCTACTCAACACGATGAATTTCCTGGTGTATCTGATGATGTAGCTTTAGGTCAAATTGCTACAGATATTAAAGAGCATGTAATTAACAAAGTTATTCCAGCAGAATTAATTGATGCTGATACAATCTTCCATATAAACCCCACTGGTAAATTTGTTATTGGTGGTCCTCATGGTGATGCAGGTTTAACTGGTCGTAAAATAATTGTTGATACTTACGGTGGAAAAGGTGCTCACGGTGGTGGTGCTTTCTCTGGCAAAGATCCTTCTAAAGTTGATAGATCTGCCGCTTATGCTGCAAGACACATTGCTAAAAACCTTGTGGCAGCTGGTGTTGCAGACGAAGCATTAGTACAAGTTGCTTATGCAATTGGTGTTTCTGATCCTGTATCATTAAACGTAACAACTTACGGAACAAGTAAAGTTGATATGACTGATGCTGAAATCAGTAAAGAAATTGAAAAAATATTTGACATGCGTCCTAGTGCTATTGTTAAGAGATTAGGTTTAACAAACCCTATTTTCTTACCAACTGCTGCTTATGGTCACATGGGGCAATCTCCATATACAAAAGAAATTGAGATCAACTCTACTGAAGTTTCTGAAAATAACGGTAAGAAAGTAAGTACTACTGTTACAGAGAAAAAAGAAGTTGAATTCTTTACTTGGGAAAAATTAGACTATGTAGATAAAATCAAATCTGCTTTCAAAATTTAATCTTTTTTAAGTAAAAATTATTTTTTCTGAATCCTTGTTGGTAGCTTCACTAACAAGGATTTTTTTTTAACTATGCATATCATCAAAACAACCCTTCTTTTTCTACTAATCTTAACTGCCAATTCATTCTGCTTTGGTCAGCATTCTTTTACCGATTCTCTCCCAAAGGTCGGACATAACAAAGGTCGAAAAACTGTAGGCCTTGTGTTAAGCGGTGGTGGTGCTAAAGGAATAGCACACGTAGGAGTTATAAAAGTTTTAGAAGAAAACGGTATACCCATTGATTATATAACGGGTACATCAATGGGTGCTATTGTAGGTGGTTTTTATGCCGCAGGGTATACTACTGATGAGCTAGAAGCATTTTTAAGAGATCCACAATTTCAGGTCTGGGTATCTGGACAAATTGACCCAGCAGATGAATATTACTTCGGTAAACAAGATAAAGGTGCAGAATGGGTTAATTTTAATATTGAACTCGATTCCAATTATGACGTTTCTTGGGACCCTACAATAGTTAAAGATGCATCCTTAAACTTTGCTTTATCAGCAAGACTTTATAAAGCCTCTTATGAATCGCATTATAATTTTGATAGTCTTCAGATTCCATTTAGATGTATAGGTAGCGATATTTTTGAACGAAAAGCAGTTACTATCAAATCGGGCTCTGTGGAAAGAGCAATGAGAGCCTCTATGGCTGTACCTCTTGCTTTTAGACCTATCAAAATTGATGGTAAATATTTATTCGATGGTGGTGTTTACAATAATATACCTGTTGATGTTATGAAGGAAGACTTCAACCCCGACATGGTTATTGCTGTAAATTTAGGGGCTCATGATATGATTGAAGAGTACCCCTACGAGAATGATGATATAATGGTAAAGGGTAATGTGCTTAAATACATTATCATGAACAATACTTACCCAGAAGAAATTGATTCTTTAAAAGATGTCTATCTAGGCGTACCTGTCGATGCCTTTTCTTCTGCAGATTTCACTCCTGTAGATACCCTAATGAGCATTGGTTATAATTATGCTCAATCTCAAATTGGTTTTATAAAAGAAAAATATGGTGATAACCCAAGGGTTGAACCTAAAAAATCAGAATTTAAAGAATTATACAACCCAACAGTAGAAGATATTTCATTTGTTGAATTAAGTGATGATCTGAGTTTTGGACAACGTGTTTTTGTAAGAAACATCATTAAACCTAATAGAAGAAAAGATACTTCTATAGAACATTTATTAGGACGATATAATATGCTTATATCAAATAATTATTTTAGTGATATTGATGCCTATTTTTATTATGACACCTTAGATTATAAACCTCGATTACACATTGATGTAACTCCCAATAAAAAAATTAGAGTTGGTGTTGGAGGAAACATCGCTTCAAGAAACATTGGGCAAGCATACTTAAATGCACAACTTAGTGTTTTTAGAAAATCATTAAATACAATTAGGGTAAATGCATTTGCAGGAGCTTTTTATAGTTCTGTAAAAGCTGAAGTCGAAACGATGTATGCCAAAGCGATTCCTTTCTCTATTGGAGCTGAATATATTCTAAACCGATGGAATTACGGTAATGCTGGAGAATTGATTTTTGAACCAAGAGAACGTTTAGATGTTTATAGGGCTGATAATTATGCTGGTTTAAAAGCTAGTACAGCTACAGGTAGGAAATCTAAAATAACAATGTTTGGTGGTTATTTCTGGAATACTGATAATTATGATCAAGTGATCTATTTAGAAAGTGATTCTTCTGATATTTCATTACCTATTGATATAGTGGGAGAAGAACAACTTACAGGTTGGACTTTTGGTGCTACTTGGGAAATGAATAGTTTAAACAACCCAACATTTCCAACAACAGGAAAACGCTTAAAAGCATCTGCTAAAGCTATAATGAGTGACAATAAATTTAAAATTTATGTAGGTACACCACGCACAAGTGATTTTTATAATCCTTGGGAGATGTTGCAAGTTCAATATGAACAGTATTTTCCATTAAAGTTTTTTACGTTAGGACTTAAAGGACATGCTGTTGCTTCTAATTATCAGCAATCTGTTACAAAATCAACCTCTTTAGCAAATGCACCTGCATATTATCCTCTATTTGATTCTAGAAGTCTATTTACTGACGGATTTAAAGGCCCTAATTTTATAGCTGGTGGAGCTAAACTTATCAAAAATATATTTGGGGAAAGTATTCGATTGCAATTAGAAGGTCATCTTTTCTCTTCAAACGTTTCTTATGAAAGTACTGATAGAATTAATGTAACGGTAGTAAAACATGATTTTTTTGATAAAGACTACATAGATATAGCCCTTTCTGGATCAATAATTTACAGTAGTCCAATCGGGCCCATAAGTTGCTCTGTAAGTCATTATAATGAAGAAGATTATAACTATATGTTTTTACTAAATATTGGTTTCCTTCTCTACAATAAAAAGATTCTTGAAGAATAATAAATCTATTTAAATAAGCATCATTTAATAATTATGCTCTTAAATAATAAAGGCAGTAAAAGAAATTGATTCTCTTACTGCCTTTACTTTTATATAAAAACAACCCTATTTAAGATCTACTTAACATCTGAGATCTATGGCTATCTAATTTGATAAACGTAAATAATAATAGTGTAAATGCCCAAAGAGATGACCCTCCATAACTAAAGAAAGGTAATGGAATACCAATTACAGGAAATATTCCGATTGTCATCCCCATATTAATCATAAAGTGAATAAAGAAAATACAAGCCGCACTATACCCATACACCCTAGCAAATCTAGATTTCTGCCTTTCTGCCAATATTATCAATCTAATAATAAGAGCGGCAAATAAACCTATTGTTACAAGGCTACCAATCCAACCATGTTCTTCACCAATAGTACAGAAAATAAAATCGGTACTTTGCTCTGGCACAAAATTAAACTTAGTTTGGGTACCTTCTAAAAATCCTTTACCTAATAAACCTCCAGAACCAATAGCAATTTTAGATTGTGTTACTTGATATCCTACACCTAATGGATCAATATTAGGATTCACTAATACTTCAATTCTTTTTCTTTGGTGAGGTCTCATTACATCATACATAATATAATCAATTCCTTCTGTGAATAAGAAGGACACCACACCTATAGTTGTCACTAATAAAATAAGCGATTTATTCTTCTTCTTATATAAAATATAAGAAACGCAGATCACTACTAATAAGCCTAGGCAGATCATAATTACAGTTTCAGGAAGAACCAAAGCCATAATAAATAAGAATACAGCCCATAAACCTAAAGTCATAATCCAATCTGGTAACCCTTCTCTATAGAGCATCAAAATAAAAGCACTAAAAACCATTGCAGAACCTGTATCTTTTTGCAACATGACTAATGCTGTTGGCAAACCAATAATTGCTAATGCAGCTAATAACCCAGAAGGCTTATCAATCTTAACCGTTGGATTATCTATATACCGAGCTAATGCTAGTGCTAAAGCATATTTTGCAAATTCTGATGGCTGAATTCTGATAAATCCTATTTTAAACCAAGAGGTGTTACCACCTGCAGAGTGTCCAATTACTAAAACGCCCAATAAGGCTATTAAAGTCACTCCGAAAATAGGGTAAGCAAATGTATTGAAGAACTTAAAATCAATCAACATGATAGAAGCCGCAATAATTGCAGCACCACCAATCCACATTAATTGTTTTCCTGAATTTAAACTTAAAGAGAAAATACTCGTTGGAGCATCAGGTTGATAAACTGCCGCATAAATATTTAACCATCCAACAATAACCATTGTGATGTATAAAAAAACGGTAAGCCAATCGACGTTCTTCTTTGTAGTATCCTGACGCATATTTATTTTTCTCCTAAATAGGGAACTTTATCAATCAAAAAATGAAAGCTAAAGTTCCTCAAAGTTTTGAACAAAAAAAAGTCCTCAGAACTAAGTTTTCAATTCTGAGGACTTTATATTTAGTTAATTAACTTTTAGCTTTGAAGCATCTTCAAAATTGTTGTTAATTTTCTTTTCAATTCTCTTCTGTTAACAATCATGTCAACAAATCCTTGCTCTTGTAAGAACTCTGCACTTTGGAAACCTTTTGGTAAATCTTTACCAATTGTTTCACGAATTACACGAGGACCTGCAAAACCAATTAATGCATTAGGTTCAGCAATATTTAAATCGCCAAGCATAGCATAAGAAGCAGTAACACCACCTGTAGTAGGATCTGTTAATAAACTGATGTAAGGTAAACCTGCTTCATCAAGTAATGCTAATTTAGCAGAAGTTTTTGCCATTTGCATTAATGAGAAACCTGCTTCCATCATACGTGCACCACCAGATTTAGAAATCATTAAGAAAGGCATTTTGTTTGCCAATGCATGATCAATTCCTCTAGCAATTTTCTCACCTACAACAGAACCCATAGAACCACCAATAAAGCTAAAGTCCATACAGCTTACAACTAAATCTAAGCCATTCACTTTACCTACTGCTGTTCTACAAGCATCTTTTAAACCAGTCTTTTTCTGACTAGCCGCAATACGATCTTCATAAGTTTTACTATCCTTAAAATTTAAAGGATTACCTGAAGTCATATTTGTATCTAATTCTTCGAATTTATTTTGATCAAAAATGATTTCAAAATATTCTTTTGAACCAATTCTAACATGAAATTCATCGTCAGGGCATACGTAAGCATTTTCACGTAACTCCTGCATATGTATGATCTTGCCTTGGTTTGTTTTATACCAAAGACCGTCTGGTGAATCTTTCTTTTCACTGGTAGGGGTTTGTATCCCCTGTTCCTTTCTTTTGAACCAAGCCATAGGAAACTTCTATACTGTGTGTAGAAATAAAAATCTATGTACATACTAAATGTACATTTGGACCGTAAAGATATTCATAAACATAAGACGACAAAAGTCTATTAGTATGTTAGCATACTTTTTTTTCTATTTTTTATTATTTTTTTGGCTTTAATCTGTACTGTTACATGTATATAGGGTGTTTTCTTAAAAGCCTAAATAATTATAAATATTCACATATAAGATTCCCTTTTTTAGCAAATTGATACTTTAACTGATAATTATAGGTAAATTAATATTACTAAAGTCACCAAAATCGGACTACCATAATCGATATACTTGTTGTATATTTGTGCTGCAAATTTGCATAAGTAGTTTATGCATGCTATCACAAATTATTCAAAATAATATTATGTCTTTTAACATTAACGACATTAAACCAGGTGTTATCACTGGTGAGGACGTAGAGAAAGTATATCAGTATGCTCTTGAAAAAGGTTTTGCACTTCCTGCTGTAAACTGTGTTGGTTCTAACTCAGTAAACGCTGTAATGGAAACTGCTGCTAAATTAAAGGCTCCAGTTATTATTCAATTCTCTAACGGTGGTGCTTCATTTTACGCTGGTAAAGGTGTTAAAGGTGAAGGTCAAGCTGCTGCAATCGCTGGTGCAATCGCTGGTGCAAAGCATGTACATGAATTAGCTGAAGCTTATGGTGCTCGTGTAATCTTAAACACTGACCACTGTGCTAAAAAATTACTTCCTTGGATCGACGGTCTTTTAGACGCTTCTGAGAAACATTTTGCTGAAACAGGTAAGCCTTTATTTTCTTCTCACATGATTGACCTTTCTGAGGAGCCATTAGAAGAAAATATGGAAATCTCTTGTAAGTACTTCGAGCGTATGGCTAAAATTGGTCAAACTCTTGAAATCGAATTAGGTATCACTGGTGGTGAAGAAGATGGTGTTGACAACTCTGACGTTGATCCTTCTCGTCTTTACACTCAACCTTCTGAAGTTGATTATTCTTACGAAAAATTAGGTGCTATTGATCACAAATTCTTAGTAGCTGCAGCTTTCGGTAACGTTCACGGTGTTTATAAGCCAGGTAACGTGAAGTTAACTCCTTCTATCTTAGATGATTCTCAAAAATATATCGTTGAGAAGCATGGTACTGAATCTAAAAAACCAGTGAAATTTGTATTCCACGGTGGTTCAGGTTCTTCTTTAGAAGAAATTCGTGAGGGTATCTCTTACGGTGTAATCAAAATGAACATTGACACTGATACTCAATGGGCAACTTGGGATGGTATTCGTGGATACGATGCTAAATACCATGATTACTTACAAGGTCAAATCGGTAACCCAGAAGGTGCTGACGAACCTAACAAAAAATATTACGATCCTCGTAAATGGTTACGTGTATCTGAAGAGTCTATGATCGCTCGTTTAGAGCAAGCATTCTCTGACTTGAATGATGTAAACATCTTCGATAACTAAGATTTGAATGTTTCTGATTTAATTCAGTGTCTAGTCCGTCCATAGCGTTACAGATTTAGACTACTATATATTGATAGCATCGGGTGTAGACTCGGTGCTATTTTTACTTTTATAAGTTCTCATTTTTATTTCACTTTGCTGATGCATCTCAACAGGTGTCTTCATATAATTACTCCAATGAGGCCTTTCATTATTGTAAATATATACAGATTCTCTAATAAATTTATTCATCAAATCGAGATCATTAATTTTTATTCCTAAAATAAATTCTTGCTTAAGAATTCCGTTTATTCTTTCTGCTACCGCATTTTGATAAGGGTCGTAAGATTCCGTCATCGAGCACACTATTTTATTTTCCTGAAGATGTCGTTGATACTCATGACTACAATATTGTAGTCCTCTATCTGAATGATGTATCATTGGTAAATCAACATAGCTTCTATTGTGTACTGCTTCTTTTAATGCTGCAATAGCTCCATTTGCATTCAAACTATCTGATATATTTAACCCCATTATTTTCTTAGAATAGGCATCTGTTACCAAGGAGAGGTACATTGGGTTACTTCGCTCACCTATGTAAGTTATATCAGAAACTAATACTTGTTCAGGTCTTTTTATTTCCAAGTGTTCAATAAGATTTTTATGCTTTTTAAACCTGTGATGAGAATTTGTAGTGACATGATATTGTTTTTTAGGCTTGATATCGAGTCGATTAGCCCTCATGATATCAAAAAGCTTATCTCGACCTACATTTAGTAATTGCAATTCAGGAAGAAGTAATTGATATAATTTCCTTGTCCCTATTTTAGTTTGCTTCAAACGAATTTTTTTCACTAAGTCTACTACTTTAGATGCAATACTATTATTGTTTTTTACTTTCCTTTTCGAACGATAATAAATTTGTCGATTTAACCCAAGCAATTCATAAGTCGGTTTGACTCCTATTTTTTCTTCGTTTTTGAATTGGTCAACTGCTTGGGTAAAGACTTTTTTCTAATCGGAATATTAAACTCATCCTCAGCAATATCGATCATCATATCAAAGAAAATTGCTTTTTTATCTGTTACGTAGAGTTGTTTTTCTAAAGAAGCTTTTTGCTTCTCTAATAATAGAACCTTTTGTTCTAGCTCCAATAATTTTTGTTCTGGTGTCTTTCCCATTTTTAAATCAGATTTATTATCCCAATCTAAATTACCATACTTTCTTATCCAAGTACGGACCGTAGCATGACCTTGGATTCCATATTTAAGTCTTGCAGCTGTTATACCTATTTCTCCTCGTTCCACTTCATCTACAACTTGTAATTTAAAAGAGTAGCTGTAATCTTTTTGTGTGCGCTTAGTGTACTGATATTCTTGATGATCATTCATAATGTTACGTTTTGTGTAACACTAATTCAGGACGAGACACAGTTAATATAAAAAAGGGTTCTAGATTAATTTCTAGAACCCTTTTTGCTATTTAAATGGCTACCTATATTTCATAATCAGGCATTTTCCACTTACCAAATAACTTTTTAATATTTTTCTTTAAGAAACCAGAAGTTTCATAAGCTAATTTAGGTTCTTGTAATGGTCTAGGGTCAATCTTTTCAAAATGAGTAGAAATAACTGCTGAATACTGATACTTATCAAAAAATATTTTTAGTACTGTTCTATATTCTTTAAAGTTCCAATAATGATAAATGTAAGATTTCAATAACTCAAAGCCCCTACCTTTTTCATTAGAGAATATAACTGAAAAAGAAAACTGTTCAGAAACATGAGTTTGTCGGTTTTTATGAATACTATCAGAAAATAGTAACACTTTATCTAACAATTCTTTATCAGATTTTTTAAAACCCAAAACTCCTGCATTATACATTGTTTGTTTCAATGGGAAATCTCCTTCCTCCTCAAAACGGATTTTTAGATATCTTGTTAGTTTTTTATGTACTATATTTTTTTTATTATCTACAATAATACCTTCATCATCATGCATCAATAAGATATTATTATTTATTTTTTCAAAAATCAAGTCTGAGTTTTCAATAAAAATTGTATCAGTATCTAAATAGAGAAGATTAAAATCCTGTTCAATAGTCGAACTATTTAAATAATCGAGGAGAACTTTTATTTTAACTCTATGAACAAATGAAAACACCCCTTTCCAGTCAATTATTTGCTCATTAGTTATAGTTCTAAAATCATATACATACTTCTGAGGTAACCGTTGCTCTAAATAACTTACACTATCAGTGTAAATTACTATAAGGTCAATTGTATTTTCATACTTTGATAAGGAATGAATTGACATGATACATTCATTCAGAATCTCTTCCATTCCGTAAGCCTGGTATATGATTATATTCTTCATTTCATATAATTTTATGCATAAAAAAACAAACTACTTCAAAATAGAAATAGTTTGTCTTTTAATATATTTTCTCTTGAATTATTTATCAAGAATTTGATCTAATCGATTTCCTTTTGCTCTTATAACCATATCTGCAATAGTTAAAGCAGACATTGCTTCTACAATTGGTACCGCTCTTGGAACAACACAAGGATCGTGTCTTCCTTTTCCAGATACTGTAGCTTCATTTCCATCCTTATCAATAGAATCCTGATCTACCATAATTGTAGCAACAGGCTTAAATGCTGTACGAAAATAAATATCTTCACCGTTAGATATTCCACCTTGAATACCTCCTGATAAATTTGTTTTTGTTCTAATTTTTCCAGCATCATCAGCATAGAAAGCGTCATTATGCGTAGAACCTCTTAATTTAGTTCCTGCAAAACCACTACCGTATTCAAAACCTTTACAAGCATTGATACTTAGCATTGCTTTTCCTAATTCTGCATTTAAACGATCAAAAACTGGTTCACCTAAACCTGCAGGTACACCAGAAATAACACAAGATACTATACCTCCAATAGTATCTCTATCTTTTCTTACTTGATCTATTAATTCGATCATTGCTTCTGCCTTTTCAGCATCTGGACAACGAACTATATTTTTTTCTACTTCAGCAAAATCTAAAGTAGTATAATCATCAGATACTTTAATATCACCTACTTCAGAAACATAAGCATTAAACTTAATTCCTAAGCTATTTAAAAATTGTTTTGCTACTGCTCCACCTGCAACTCTTGCTGCAGTTTCTCTTGCAGAACTTCTACCTCCACCTCTATAATCTCTATTACCATATTTTGCATGGTAAGTATAATCTGCATGAGAAGGTCTGAATACATCTTTAATATGAGAATAATCCTTACTTCTTTGGTCTTGATTCCAAATAAGTAATCCAATAGGTGTTCCAGTTGTAACGCCTTCAAAAACTCCAGAAAGAACGTCTACAGAATCCGCTTCTTTTCTTTGAGTTGTAATTTTTGATTGACCTGGTTTACGTCTATCTAATTCATTCTGAATTTCCTCTAAGTCAAATTGTACGCCTGCAGGACAACCATCTATTGTTACACCAATAGCTTTGCCATGAGATTCGCCAAAAGTTGTGATTCGAAATGCTTTTCCAAATGTATTCATCGCCTTACTTTGATAGTTCTACTAATAAAAAATGCTTTTTTTTCCTTATTATTTTAAAAGAAACACACTTTCAACCCCGAAGTTATGATAAAATTATAATTGATTACAGTTTCCTAACTATCTTCAAGTTATATTTGTGAGGTTTTTCACTAAAAACTAGAAAAAAATGGAATACAGCTTCTTTATTTATGATCAAATTATAAATATTAAGTTAAAAGGAGATTATTTAGGGTTACCTAAAGAAAAAATTTTAATTCGAGATGCAAAGATTTTCACAAGGTCTGGTAATATTGATTTTGTAGTGGATGCATCAGAGGTAAATCACATGAATAGTGGTGGGTTAAGTATGCTTGTGCGATTGTATACTGACATTTCTCAACATAAAGGAAAAATGTTAATAATATCACCACCTGAACAACTGACAAAGTTGTTAAAGATCACGAAACTAGATAAAGTATTCCAAACAGTAACTAGACGTGGAGAAGCAATGCAATTACTAAGGTTAAACCGTAGTTAATTGCATAATTTATTATTGAAAATTAATACAGGACTATAATATAATTCTATTAAGAATGGATATTCTTTTAGGTATGCAGTGGGGAGATGAAGGAAAAGGCAAAGTTGTCGATGTCCTTGCTCCAAAGTATGATGTTGTTGCACGTTTCCAAGGTGGACCCAACGCAGGACATACTTTAGAATTCGATGGTAAGAAGTTTGTACTTCACCAAATTCCTTCAGGTGTTTTCCAAGAGGGAACAGCTAATATTATTGGTAATGGTGTAGTACTTGACATTCGTATTTTCCGCGAAGAAATTGAAAAATTAGAAGCAGCTGGTTTTTCAATTAGAGAAAAAATACTTCTTTCTAAGAAAACACACTTAATTATTCCTACACATAGATTGCTTGATGCTGCCTATGAAAAGAGTAAAGGTGATCAAAAAATTGGTTCTACTTTAAAAGGTATCGGACCAACTTACCAAGATAAGTCTGCACGTGTAGGTTTAAGAACAGGTGATTTATTTGCTGAAAACTTTCAAGAAAAGTACGATGCTTTAAAAGCTAAACACATTGAAATCTTAAACTTCTACAAGTTCGATTTCACTGAGCAATTACCTGCAATGGAAGAAGAATTCTTTAGTGCTATTGAGTTCTTAAAGAAACTTACTTTCGTAAACAGTGAGTACTTTGTAAACGATGCTTTAAAAGCAGGAAAAAAAGTATTAGCAGAAGGTGCTCAAGGTTCTTTACTTGATGTAGATTTTGGTTCGTATCCATTTGTAACAAGTTCTACTACTTTTGCTGCAGGTGCTTCTACTGGTTTAGGTGTTGCTCCAAATGCTCAGAAGAATATCTTTGGTATCTTTAAAGCATACTGTACTCGTGTAGGTTCAGGTCCTTTCCCAACAGAACTTTTTGATCAGGTTGGAGAAGACTTACAAAACTTAGGTCATGAGTTTGGTGCTACTACAGGTCGTCAAAGAAGATGTGGTTGGTTAGATCTTCCTATGCTAAAATATGCAGTAATGCTTAACGGTGCTACTGAATTATTTATGATGAAGGCAGATGTAATGAATACTTTTAAAGAGATCAAAATCTGTACGGAGTATATTCTAAAAGATGGTACTACTACAACAGAAGTACCTTACGATTTAGAAGATATTAAAGAATCTGTTTATACTACGCTAAAAGGATGGAATCAAGAAGTGGATGTAAAGCTTCCATTTGAACAACTTCCAACTGAATTATTAGAGTACGTTAAATTCATCGAAGATTACATTGGTGTTCCTATCACAATGGTTTCTATGGGACCAGATAGAGAGGAAACAATTATGAAGTAATTTATAAGCTTCTATATATTAAAAGTGAGTCACTTCTTTTCGAGGTGACTCACTTTTTTTTACTCTCTTAAAAAGAGATAGGATAGATTTTCTTACTAATTATTTTTATTCAAAATTGTTGCAGATGCTTGTGCTGTTGGGTAAACAACAAGGTCTGCAATATTTACATGGCGTTTTCTTGATACCATAAAATAGATAATATCAGCAATATCTTCTGCATATAATGGATCGTAACCTTTATACACATTCTCTGCTTTTTCTTTATCTCCTTTAAATCGCACTTCAGAAAATTCTGTATTTACTAACCCTGGGTGAACAGCACCAACTCGAATACCAAATTCATTAAGGTCGTAACGCATTGCTTCGTTTAAAGCATTTACAGCAAATTTTGATGCGTTATAAACATTTCCATTGGGATAAACATCTTTACCTGCAATTGAGCCTATATTTATAATATGCCCTGCCTTACGCTCTTTCATCTGATTAATAATAACTTTAGAAACATACAATAATCCCTTTACATTAATATCAATCATGGCATCCCAGTCATCAACATTTCCATCTTGAATAGGAGATAAACCATGTGCATTCCCAGCATTGTTTACTAAAATATCTATTACTTTAAACTCATCTGGTAATGAGTTTAGTTTACTAAATACAGCTTCTTTATCTCTAACATCAAAAGACAAAGTATGTACATTCACTTTTTCTTTTAGCTCTTTTTTTAATTGATCTAATCGGTCTTGTCTTCTACCACAAATAATTAAATGTATACCATGCTCTGCAAATAATTCTGCTGTTGCTTTACCAATGCCAGAGGTAGCTCCTGTGATTAATGCTGTCTTACTCATTTCTATCTATTTTTTTAAAACACATAAACGACATTTCCATACTACTTTTTTCTATTTGATTTGGTGGTATGAAAGAATGAACAATATGTGAATTGAATTGGAATTTTAATGACTGATAATTTTTATTAAATAGCTTTATTAGGTGATCTTCTCTCATATCCCATTGGTGAGTAATTAAGAGTAAAAAGCCATCCTTTTCTAACTTATTTTCTATGGATTTAAAGAGCTGACTTTCTCTTTCTAAATCTTCGGGCTGACAATGTATTACTGCATCTAAAAGTATTATCTGATACATCTGACTAATTTTGTAGTCAAATATATCTGCAACTTCCGTATCAACTTTTTCCAAAGAATTTTTAATTATAGAGATACCTTCTCTAGAATAATCAACAGCAGTAACTTTATAGCCTAACTTTGTAGTAGGAATTGTAGTTCTGCCCTGACCGGCACCTAGATCTAATAAATTCCTTTTAATTTTAATCTCCTCTAAAAAATGAATCAATTCTGGATAAGGATTTCCAAATGCATTAGGTGACTTATAAAAAGAATCCCAACCTTCGATCTTATTAATTTCCAAAATTTATTTCTGTATGATCTCCCAAATTTAAACTTTGAGCTATTCCTTTTAAAGTTGAATCATGACCAACCAAAGAGTTTTTTAATAATAAATCTTTAAGGTCTGTATATGCTCCAATAATTGAATTTTGAAGGTTACAATTATCAATAATTGCATCTTCTCCAATTACAACATTAGGCCCAATAATTGAATTCTTGATTATAGTATTCTTACCAATTTTAACAGGCTGAATTAGAATAGAATTTTCACATTTTAAATCATCATCTGTTGTTGCCTGAAAACCAGGACGCCCCAATAGAGTAGCATTAGCTTCTAATAAAGATCTTTTTGCTCCACAGTCGTACCAATTCCCTACTTCTTGAATATCAAAATGAGCTCCCTTTTCTACCATCTTCTGTATGGCACCTGTAATAACTATTTCGTTCTGAGATGTTATATTATTTTCTATAACCCAATCAAGGCATTCAATAAATGTAGGAACATCAACTATTTTATAAATACCTACTAACCCTAAATTAGATTTTGGTATAGTTGGCCTCTCTACAAATTTCTTTACTTTATTACCCTCTATTACTTCTGCCACCCCAACTTTACCAGGATTATCAACTTTCTGAATTCCTACTACAGAATTTGGGTTTGCCAGCATTTTCTTTGCATCAAAATTTACAATAGAATCTCCTAAACAAATAACTACTTCCTTTTCATCTTTAAATAACTCATGTGCAACATAAACTGCATGAGCAGACCCTTCTCTAGGTATTTGTACTACAAAATTAAATTGAATTTTTGTATCTTTGTAATTATCAAGAATAAAAGATTCTATCCTTGCTCCCATATAACCTATTACAATTATAAAGTCATCGAACCCTGCATCGATAAATATATCAATAATATGAGCGATAACAGGTTTTCCCGCGACTGGTAATAAGGCTTTAGGTTGGGTATTAGTTAGAGGTCTTAAGTTTGAACCTC
This sequence comes from Flammeovirga pectinis, assembly GCF_003970675.1. GTDB lineage: Bacteria > Bacteroidota > Bacteroidia > Cytophagales > Flammeovirgaceae > Flammeovirga > Flammeovirga pectinis. Next base: position 600,357 of record NZ_CP034562.1, on the reverse strand, counting down.
TACCTGCAACTGGAATAATTACTTTCATGTTTTTATAATATAAAGTGAATGTTCAAATATAATCTACAATTAAGAACTCTCACGAAATTTTAAACCAATTAATTCGATTTTTAATTGAATATAATCACAACTAAATAATTCGATTTACTAATATAGCTAATAGTAAACCTATTTTTAATTCACACACGTATTCTTAAATTAAATAAAAATGAAAAAAGCAGTAATTTACATTTCTGTTATTGCATTTGCACTAACATCTTGTTCAGGCGATGGCAAGAAATCCGAATCAGCAAAAGCAGAAAAAGTAACTAAAGAAGAATGGAAAGTAGCTTCTTCTATGTTCGGAGTTTTGCCTAAAACAGCACCAAACCCAGAGAACCCATTAAATGATACTAAGATTGAGCTAGGAAAACTACTTTATTTTGATACTCGCCTTTCTAATGAAGGAAATATCAGCTGTAACTCGTGTCATGATTTAGCAACTTTTGGAGTAGATAATAAAACCACATCTCCGGGTGATACGGGTGAATTTGGAGAAAGGAACTCACCTACAGTTTACAATGCAGCTTTACAGTTTACTCAGTTTTGGGATGGAAGAGCAAAAGATGTAGAAGAACAAGCAATAGGACCAATTTTAAACCCTATTGAACATGCAATGCCACACGAAAAAGCAGTAATTGATAGACTACAAGAAGTAGCCGAATATGCTAAATTATTTAAGAAAGCATTTCCTGATCAGAAAAACCCTGTGACTTATCAAAATGTAGGAAATGCAATTGGTGCTTTTGAACGAACATTATTATTCCCTTCCAGGTTTGATAGGTTCTTAGCGCAAGAAAGTAATGCATATTTACTTTCTGCAAAAGAAGCTCAAGGTCTTAGAGATTATCAAGAAGCTGGTTGTGTTACTTGCCATTCTGGAAATATGTTTGGAGGGAATATGTACCAGAAATTTGGTTTATATGGAGATTATTGGAACTTAACTGGTTCTAAAAAACATGATGAAGGTAGAAAAGATGTCACGGGGAAAGAAGCTGATAAATATTTATTTAAAGTGCCGACCCTAAGAAATGTAACGAAAACAGCTCCTTACTTTCATGATGGATCTGTTGCCAAACTTGAAGATGCTGTTAAGATTATGGCAAAATTACAATCAAACAAAGACATCACAGATGAACAAGCTTCTAATATCACTGCGTTTTTAGGTACACTTACTTCTAAAATACCAGCAGAAATTACAAAAGCACCTGTTTTACCTTAATAAAAAAAACTGAAAATATAAAAGCTCTATTTGATGATTCATATAGAGCTTTTATACATTTAAAATGCTTCTCTTATTCCAAAATACCATATAAAACCATCTTTACTGTATGTTGTATCTAATCTTACATTAATTCTTTCGTAAGGTAAAATAGCATATCGAACTCCAACACCAACAACAGGTAGCCATTCTGCTTCCGTAAAATCATTATAATAGCCAAAAACTTTACCGTTCCCCAAAAGTCCCATAAATCTTAATCTATTATCAAATAAAGGGGTAGTCCATCTATATTCAACTTCAATATTTAAAGCATTTTTATCAACTCTCCTTCCTGACTGATACCCCCGTTGTACATCGCCATTTACTCTACCATAATAAGAGAAATTAGCAACCTCTGGATCTCCTGCTAACAAATTTGCATAAACTTTTGCGGCTATAACATGCCTAGAATTTTTATTGATAGACCAAAAACCCATTATTTTAAGTAGGTTAGCAAAATAAGCATTTGATTTACCTCCAGAATTAAAGTATTGATATCCTGTATAACTCAAAAAGTAACCTTTATAAGGATAGTTTACATTATCTCGAGTATCAAAATCCATCTTGTAAGCAACTCCATTATTTCCAGAACTGCCCGCTAATCCATTTGCTTCAACTAAAGTATCTGCTCTTGAATTATTACCTTCAAAATCAATCTTTTTATAATTATAGCCTAAACCCATGTACAATTTATTGTAAACTCTTCTCATTAAATAAGAGTCAAACTGAAATACATTCTGCTTTGCATCGGCTGTCGTAATATTTGTTGTATCTACATCTAGCGTATTATCATATACATTATAGAGAGAAATATCTTTATTTAATCCGCCACCTCCAGCCCGAACGCGTACCCTCCAAGTATCTTCTTTTAAATATAGTTCATTATTAAAACCAGCTATATAAGAGTTATTTGTGGTATACATTCCATAAAAAGAAGTCATAGAAACAGGAGAAATTGTATCTCCTTTAGATGGATAATAGGTTAACATTGGTGCTACAAAAAGCCCAAACTTAATAGATGGATCGTACATTGGTCCTGGTACAACCCTCAGTTTAACACCTTTTCTTTCTTCAACTGTATTAAACTTTGTCATTTCTTTCTTTCCTGACTTCTTTTTCTTGTCAGATTGAGCATTGATAGTGAAATTGATAGAAAATAACAGTAACAATACTATATAAAAAGAAGAGCATTTTGATAAATACATATTTGTTTTCTTTAGGTGTGGTATATGAAAGTACCCAACAAGTACCTAAAAGAAAAAGGGAAGATACTTTTTACAGTACCTTCCCTTTTATATGTAATAAATTATCAGAATATGACAATATTATTTTTTCTCATTCGTCATGTTAATAGGCTGCCCTGTTGTTTCAAGAACTGACCACCATAATGAACCATCAACATCTATTTTCTTTCTTGAAGCAGTTGCTACAGGAATAGGTAAATATGTGAACTGGTTATGCCAACGTCCAACAACAAAGTCAGTAAGACCAGCCATTGCACCATGCACTGCGTTTAAAGCTAAATCATTACAGAATACACTATCTGCAGGGATAGCTACTTCTGAACGAATAATATATGACGGATCAATATATTTAACTGTAGCTTCAATGCCTTCACCTGTAAAGAATTTACCGATTTCATCCTTAAGGAATACTCCGATATCTTTATGCTTTACATTACCAGACTTATCTTTTACTTCATCGCCTTCATCAAAAAGATGTTGACCTGCTCCTTCTGCAACTACTACTAGCGCATGATGACGGTCTACTACTCTTGATTTTAACGCTGCTAAAAATCCTTTTTCCCCGTGAAGGTCAAATTTAGATTCTGGCACTAATACAAAGTTTACGTCAGGCATTGCCAAAGCTGCATTTGCTGCAATAAAACCAGAGTCTCTACCCATTAGTTTTACAATTGCAACACCATTATATGCACCAGTTGCTTCGTTATGAGCATCTCTTACCACAGCTGCAGCCGTTGTAAAAGCTGTATCAAAACCGAATGTTTTGGTCATAAAATTAACATCGTTGTCAATAGTTTTAGGGATCCCTGCAGTAACGATTTTTAAACCTCTACGTTTAATTTCTTCGTTAATTACATGGTTACCTGCTAAAGTACCATCACCACCAATAGTAAATAATATGTTGATATTTTCTCTTTCAAGAGCATCAACCATTGCAGAGATATCTTGACGACCTCTTGATGAACCTAAAATAGTTCCACCAAATAAGTGAATATCTTTAACAACGTCTGGAGATAATTTAATCATTTCATGGCCATACTCAGGAATAAATCCTTGATAACCATATTGAATACCCCAAATGTTTCTTACTTTATATCTGTAGTATAATCCATTAACTAATCCACGAATTACATTATTAATTCCTGGACACAAACCACCACAAGTCACAATTGCAGCTTTTGTTTTAGATGGATCAAAATAAATTTCTTTTCTAGCACCTGCTTTTAAGAATGATATTGGATCTTCACTCGATTCTTTATTAGCATTATATGCTTCTATTGAAGCATCAAATATAATCCTTCTTGAATCGTCAATAAATTCTTTATCTGGAGCTTCTTCGGCGTAGTTTTTAAAAATCGGAGATAATAACGTGGCTTTACCTAATCTATTAACCTCAAAATCTGATCTTTTCAAGTCGTTCATGAGATAATCTTTCTTTTTATATATTTCAAGTTTGAAAACACGAATAACAGTATTTTAAATCTAAAAAAGGATGACAAAAGTAACCCTATTTAAATGGATCTTTATTTCATGCAACCTTTAAGGTTAAAGCATGTCTTTAAAGCATAATACTATTAATTTCACACAATATTTAGTTTGTTAATTGTTGTTATTCAACATTAATAAAAATATTGAAACACAAAATTACAATAAAAAATGAATTATAAATTTATTCTTAGTACTCTTCTTCTCCTTTTTACAACTTTTCTATATGCTCAAGAAGAAACAACGAGGAGTTTAGATAATTTTGAAAAAATAAAAATTAGCGGTTCTTTCGATGTCGAGGTTTCACATAGCAACGAAAACACTGCGACTATAATAGTACATGGTAAAACTAAAACTACTGATATCATTACAGAAATAACAAATGGGAAATTAAGTATTTACCCTCGTAAAGGTGTTCGCAATGTAAATGCTGAGGTAAGGATTTCTTACACTGAAAAATTATCTGGAATAAGTTTTTCAGGTTCATCAGATATTATATCAAAGGGTATATTAGAAACTGATGATATTGAAATTGCAGGTAGTGGTTCTGGTTCTTTTAGTGGCGAAATAAATGCAAATACTATAGAAACATCATTAAGTGGTTCTGGTGAATTGTACCTTAAAGGAAATGCTAATAGTTTATCTATCTCGGTAAGTGGTTCTGCAGATATTGATACGAAAGGATTAGAAGCCAAAATTGTTACAATATCTGTAAGTGGCTCTGGCGATGTTGATTGCTTTGCTACTGAAGAAATTACTGCTAGAGTTTCTGGATCGGGAGATATTAGATATAAAGGTCAGCCTACTCGCACAAAGATTAAAGTGAGTGGTTCTGGTGATATAGAACAAATAAATTAAGACTCCATTTAAAATAGAAAAGCCCATTAATCACTTAGTTTGATTAATGGGCTTTTTTTATTTCCCTAACAACCGAGCACCACTAAATGTTGTTCCTAACATCCCTATTAACACAACAGAAATTGAACTCAAAGGCATTAAAATCGCTGCTATTATTGGGGACAAATTCCCTTGTACTGCATAAGACAACCCAAGAATATTATAAAGGAATGAAATTATAAACCCTACATATACCATGATTGTTGCAGCTTTAGAAAAACGCAAATACATTGCTAATTTCTTAACCTTATTCGCTGCTAAAATTCCATCGCAAGCCGGAGAAAACTGATGTGCATCTTCTGCTACTGCGATACCAATATTTGCTTGTTTTAAAGCTCCTGCATCATTTAGGCCATCCCCTATCATCAGTACTTTATCTCCTTTTTCTTGATTATCACTAATAAAGTTCATTTTATCCTGTGGTGATTGTTCAAAATGCATTGCCGTGCCCTTAGGAAAAATCTTTTCTAATTTTTTACGTTCAGAAGAATTATCACCTGATAATAATGAAATCTTATACCCTTTTGAATAAAGCTTTTGCATAAGCTTATCAATATCTTTTCTTAAGGATTGCGCTAAAGTAAACCTCCCTATCACCTTATTATCTATACAAACATAAGAAACCGTCTGAAAGGTTTTCTCCATATTTTTATCTGCATTTACAAAAGCTGCTTTTCCTAACTTAATTACTTTACCATCAATTATTCCTTCAATCCCAGAAGCTTCTACTTCTTTAAAGTTCTCTACTTCTATTTTTTTATCAAATGATATTAATGATTGAGCAATTCTACTACTTACAGGATGTGTAGATTGAGAGGTAACAGCATAAACAAGTGACTTCATTTCTTCAGAAAGCTCATCTCCTTCAAAATTAATGGCTTGTTCTTTTGCAGACGTTATGGTACCTGTTTTATCAAATACCAAATGATTAATGGAGGACATTTTCTCAACAGCCTCAGTATCTTTTGTAAAGAGACCAAATCTAGCCATTATCCTCATTGAATTTCCTAAAGCAAATGGAGCATTTAATGCTAATGCACATGGACAAGCAATAATTAATACTGATGTGAATGTATTTACCGCATGAGTAGCCCCATCAACAGACCACCAATAACCTCCTGCAATGCCTGCTACTAATAAAATAACAAGCGTAAACCATTTAGAAATAATATTCGTTTTTGTCTGAAGAAATGCTTTGGTATCTTCCTCTTGAAACGTTTGTTCATTCCATAATCGGGTTAAATAACTTTGAGAAACTTCTTTTGTTGTTTCTACTTCGATAACTCCACCGGTTTGTTTTCCTCCTGCATATAAACCATCTCCAGATATCTTTCTAACAGGTTTTGATTCTCCGGTAACAAAAGAGTAATCTATTTCTCCTATTCCTTTCTTTAAAATTGCATCTGCCGGAATAAGTTCACCATTTTTCACAACCAATGTATCGTGAACAGTTAATTTAGAAAGGGGTATATTTTCTTGAATTCCTTTTACAATACGTGTAACTGCAATTGGAAAATAGGATTTATAATCTCGTTCAAAAGAAATATTATCAAAGGTTTTTTGTTGAAACCACTTCCCTATTAATAGTAAGAAAATTAAGGCTCCTAAAGAGTCTAGATAGCCCGCTCCAGTTTCTGTAAAAATTTCGTATAAACTTCTAAACATTAAGGCCATTATACCTAAAGATATAGGCACATCAATATTCACACCTCCATGTCTAATTGCATTCCAAGCAGAAGTTAAATAATCTCTTGCTCCATAAAAGAAAACTGGAATACTCAACAACACATTTAGGTATCCAAACAACTCTATAAAACCCTGGTCTTCTACAGTTATTCCTAAGTATTCTGGAAAAGAAAGCATCATAATATTGCCAAAGCAAAAACCTACAACACCAAATTTTATATAAAAAGACTTCTCTTGTTCTCTAGATGCTTCTTTCTTTTTATTCTTCTCTAAATCTTCTAGATTAATTAATGGTTCATAACCCAAGTTGATCAGGAGCTCTACTAATGTCCTAAGTGTTAGGTTCTCTTCCGAGAAAGTGATATATATTTCTCTTTTTAAAAAATTGACTTTTGCTTCATGAACTCCACCGTGTAAAGCTGGTAATTTTTCTAGAAGCCAAATACATGATGAACAATGAATTTGTGGTAAGTAAAAACTTAACTTAGATACACCTCCGTCTGTAAAATCAATTAATTTTCTACGGATAGTTTCATCATCTAAATAGGCTAATTTATCTTTTTGGGATCTCCCTTTTTGACGAACTCCAGGTTGGTTATTTAATTTATAGTAATCAGATAAATCATTCTCTTGTAAAAGTTCATACACCATATGGCACCCATTACAACAGAAAGATTTGTCCTCCTCATTTTTAATTATTTCGTCAATGCAGTCCTCTCCACAGTGATAACAAGTTTCTAAATGTTTGTCTGAGTTCATGTCTAATTTGATCTGAGATTTATGCAATTTCGTTAGCAATTCTGAATTCTCAACTGATATATATCAATTGTGCGAGGATATTGACAAATAAAAACTAAAATTGTAACAAATTAGATAAATAGAATATTCAATTCATGAAAATACACATAGGTACTGGAGCTAAACAAATGCTTGCAGCAGCATTTGTTATGACTTCTATGCAGTTGATTGTAAAATCAATTCCACAAATTCCACCTCAAGAAGTTGTATTTTTCAGAGCACTTACTTCTCTTGTAATTAGTTATATTACACTTAAAAAAGCCGGTATCTATTTATGGGGTAGTAATAAGAAACTACTCTTTCTTAGAGGTTTTTTTGGTACAGTTTCTTTAATATTAGTCTTTGCTAGTTTTCAGAATTTACCCTTAGCTACAGCTGTAGTATTACAAAATTTAGCACCACTATTCACCGCTTTATTTGCAATGTTGTTTTTAAAACAGCCATTAAAGCCGCTTCAATTTTTATTTATGGGATTAAGTATAATTGGTGTTATTCTCATAAAAGGTTTTGACCCAAGAGTTGATCCTGTTTTCTTAACAATTGCCATATTAGGTGCTATTGGTTCTGCTGCTGCATATACAGTGATTGGTAAATTAAAAGGATTAGAAAATCCAGTTGTAGTTGTTTTCTACTTTCCTTTTGTAGCAGTTCCTATTACAGGTTTATGGACTTATTTTGAATGGGTTACACCGCAAGGAATTACTTGGCTTGCACTACTTTCGATAGGTATTCTTTCTCAAATTGGGCAAATATTACTGACAAAAGCCTATCAATCTGATGATGATGCAGCTACTGTATCAAGTATGAATTATACGAGTGTAATTTATGGTGCTTTGTATGGAATGTATTTCTTTGGTGAGTTCTTCTCTTTAGAAGTAATTTTAGGTATGCTTTTAGTTATAGCCGGAACGGTATTAAACCTTATCTACAAGTCATATACTAGTACTAAATAATTTAGTAGTAATCTATTATTCTAAATCTTATCAAGGTAAAGTATCACCTTAGGTTTCAAGATAAAAAAATTCTATTTAAGATAGGTGCCTACTTAAAAAGTATAAAAAAAACCTCATTGTATTCACAATGAGGTTCAAAATATATTTTTTAGAGTAATTACTCCGAATCTTCTTCTGAAGACTTATTTGAAGAATTCAGTTTTACACCTCTTCTTAAATAAGCTGGAATATCACGTAAGTCTTTCATGTCCTCACTTGTGATATCCTTTACAGATTCAAATTTCTTATAACTACTTAAATGCTGATCTTCTTCAGTCTCTTTAGATGAAAGTACATCTTTAGGTACTTCAGATTTCTCTTTTTTACCTGTATACTCATCATTTAAAGAGTAGATTACTTTTTTAGGAGTATCATCAACTTTTTCAACTTTTTCCAGGGGAGCCGCCGAAGTTTCTACTTTTTCAGGTACTTCTACCTTTTCTGTTTTTACTTCCGCAACAGGAGTTACCTCCTTTACCTCTGAGATTGGTTTAGGAGCATTTGATTGCGTTTTAATTCTTTGTGAACTACCTAAACTTGACTCCCCTTTGCTAAAAAAATTTTCAGCCGGTTTGTCATTTTCATCTTCTTCGAAGCCTGTTGCAATAACAGTAACACTAATTGCATCACCAAGCGATTCATCTTTAGCCACACCAAAGATAACTTCAGCTTCTTGACCTGCACGTTCTTGAATGTAACTAGTTACTTGCTCAAGTTCGCTCATATCTAAATCGTCATAATCACTTACAACAAGACTTAATAAGATATATTTCGCATTTGTAATATCAGTATTATTCAATAATGGAGATGCTATTGCAGATTCAGTCGCACGGATAGCACGGTCTTCACCAGACTCAATAGATGATCCCATTACAGCAGTTCCTGCATCACGCATTACAGTATTAACATCTTCAAAATCGACGTTAATATATGCATCAACAGTAATGATTTCAGCAATTGATTTTGCAGCTCTAGCTAATACATTATCAGCTTGTGCAAATGCTTCTCTCATTGATGAACGACCATATACTTCCTTCAATTTCTCGTTAAGAATTACAAGAACTGTATCACAGTGTTCTTTTAAATCTTCGATACCTTGAAGTGCTCTTCTCTCTTTAGGTTTTCCTTCAAATCTGAAAGGCATAGTTACTATACCTACAGTAAGGATATTTAAGCTACGTGCAATTTCGGCAATAACAGGTGCAGCTCCTGTACCTGTTCCACCACCCATACCAGCAGTTATAAAAACCATTTTAGTACCGTTTGAAAGGTACTGCTTGATTTCCTCTTTAGTTTCTAGTGCAGATTCTCTACCTACTTCAGGCTTAGCACCAGCTCCTAAACCACTAGTCAATTCCAAACCTAATTGAATTTTGTAAGGAACAGGACTTGATTCTAAGGCTTGTTTATCTGTATTTGCGATAAAGAAATCCACATCATGAATCCCCAATTCGTACATGTGGCGTACGGCATTACCACCGCCCCCTCCTACACCAATCACCTTAATGATTTTGTTAGCAGCAGGGTTGCTAGACATGTCAAACTCGTAGCTCGTCTCAGTCATAGACTTGAAAAATTTATTTTTCAATCAATCAATATTGATTGGTTATGTATTTCTAAAATATTATGCTAAAATAATAGCATTATTTGAAAGATTATAAATAATAAGGTACAATCTTTAACATCTTTCTTAAATTATAAATGAAAATAAGAAAAATTTAAGTGAATCGCTAAACGTATTAGAATAATACTATTTAATCTTTATAATCTTCTGTATCGTCATAATCGTCAATAAGCAAGTCTTTTGCTTTTTGAAGAAAGTCTGAAAATATATTTTTACCTCTTGCAGGGGAAGTATCAGCAACTTTAATTCTATCAGAAGTTGGTTCTTTAGGAACTGTTTCTCCACCTGTAGGTTGTTGATAAATACTTCTAGGTCTATCCAATTCTCTTTGATCTAACGCCTTAAAACCAGCCAATGCCAATCCTAATGCAGTAGAGAATTTAGGATCTTTTACCCTCTCAGATCTATCACTTTTACCTAAAAAAGCAGTCGGATAACCAATACGAGTATCCAAACCTATTTTGTATTCAAACAGGTGCTGAATATTCTTTAATTTTGAACCACCGCCAGTAAGTACTAAACCTCCTGCTAGTTTATCAAAATAGCCAGAATCTGCTAACTCTGCTTTTACAAGATCAATAATCTCTTCCATTCTTGCTTCAATAATATAAGCAAGATTCTTTATTGAAATCTCTTTTGGTGTTCTGTTATTAATACCAGGAATTTCCACTACTTCAGTATCTCCTGTTTCTACAGCCATAGACTGTCCAAAATTTACTTTTAATAGCTCTGCTTGATGCTGCATAACTGCACATCCCTGTTTAATATCAGAAGTGATTATATCACCTCCAAAAGGAATTACCGCTGTATGACGAATTATTCCATCGTAGAAGATCGCTATATCTGTAGTACCTCCTCCAATATCAATAATTGTTACACCTGCTTCTTTTTCTTCTTCCGTTAAAACAGCCATACTCGAAGCCAATGGCTCAAGCATCATTTGATCACACTCTAAGTTACTTCTTTCAATACATTTTTTAATGTTTCGAATAGAGTTACTATTTGCTGTTACAATATGAAAATCTGCTTCTAACTTTACCCCTGCCATTCCAACAGGATCTTTAATTTTCTCTTCGCTATCTACCGTGTAGTGCAAAGGTAAAACGTGTATAATTTCTGTACCAGGTTCTGTAATTACACGGTACATATCATTTGTCAATCTATCCACATCTGTTACAGAAATTTCATCTTCTTGATGTGGTAATGTTATACTACCATGCTGACGGAAACTTTTTATATGTTTACCCGCAACACCAACATTAACAACATTAATTTCAATCTGAGAATCGTTTTCTGCTTCAGTTATCGCCTGATCAATTGCTTCAGTAGTTTTAGCAATGTTACTAACAGTACCATCCCTCACCCCTTCAGATGTTGCATGACCTAGACCTAATATTTCCAATTGATTATATTCATTCATTCGCCCAACCACAGCACAAACTTTGGTTGTACCTATATCAAGCCCTACTATAATCTTTTCTTCTTGCATATTCAAATTGAATTTTTGATGAGTAACAAGTGGGTTTCTTTGTTTGTTGAATTTATCACTAAATCCATAAGTTGATTAAAAAGTCAAAATTTCTAATAATGTTATCAAAAAAGCAAATAAATCAAATTGATTTTTACTTAATTACAAACTATTTGACCTTCATACTGTAATTTAATTTTATTGTATACATTCCATCCTTTTGAGGAAACGATTGTATTATAATAAACCTTTAACTTACCCAGCTTCTGATTAAAATCGATTGGATACCCAAATTCAATTCTTTCTTTCCCTATTTGAGGGAAAGCTGTAATCGACATATCAGGCTGTAAATCCAATTGAGTAATCTGCGCATTCCAAAATCTATCGTTTGCCAACTTATTTACAAAATACAATAAATTTCTACCATACACTGTGTCTTTCCAATATTTTTCATCTAATAATCTATCTGCACCTCTACCTGTTATTAAAACAACTCGAGCTGCGTATTTCTTAGACAATCCTATTAGTTTACCTTCTTTATTGATATATGTAGATTTACCAGAAGCTGAAACCACCCTAGCTATTGGTCTATCTTGTTCAATATCAATCACTAAATTATCTTTAAGATCTTTAGAAACCTCTGCTTTTCTAACAAATTGAATATCGTTAAGCGATTGTTCAATATCTTTAATAGAAATTGCATCCATCTCTTTTCTATCCAAATTCATTTTAGAGATGGCATCCTTAATTTCTGTATCTTCTACAAATCTAGGTGCATCATAATTTGTCACATTAATAACAACCTCTCCGGTATTATTAAATTTATTTTTATTGGCAACCGTATACAAAATTGTAATAGCTATTATTACTAATAAAACTATTATTCCTGTTATGCCTTTTTGGGATTGAAATTGTTTGTAAAATTTATTTTTCTCCATCTTAAGAGTAAATTGAAGCTATTTCTTTAATAAAACGATCAATATTTCCGGCTCCAACAGTTGCTACAACTCGGTTATCTAATTGTTTTACTTGATTTATCAAATCGTCATCCATAACAATTCGTTTATTATCATGTGTAATCTTACCTAAAAGCATTTCAGAGTTTACACCTTCAACAAATTCTTCTCTAGCAGGGTATAAAGGTAAAAGCCAAACTTCGTCTGCTAATGATAAGCTTTCGCCAAATTCATCAGCAAAATCAGCAGTACGAGAATATAAATGAGGTTGAAAAATTACAGTAATTTTATCGTTAGGATATAATGCCTTTAAAGACTTTATAAAGGTAGTAATTTCTGTAGGATGATGTGCATAATCATCAACATAAACTTTATCTTTCGTTTCTACCCACTTCTCAAAACGTCTCTTTACCCCTCTATATGATTCAATTGCTTGTTTTATTTCACTTTCAGAAAGTCCAATTTCTAAAGCAATAGACATTGCCAATAGCGCATTTTCAACATTATGAAAACCTGGCATTTGAAGACCAATATTTAAGATCGATCTACTATTTCCAAAATTTGCATCAAAATAGAATTTTGCATCTTTTACCCTTAAGTTGTCTGCATAAATATCTCCACTGTCTATACCGTACGTTTTTGAATTAGAAGGATTTTGTCCTTTTAACTTTGATATATTGCTTTCTAAAAAGAGTTTTCCCTCTTCTGGAAGCTTATTAATAAACTCTTGAAATGATGAAAACACGGCAGCCTCATCTCCATAAATATCTAAATGATCTGCCTCACAACTTGTCACTCCTATTATATTGGGAGATAACTGAAGGAAAGAACGATCAAATTCATCTGCTTCTACGACTACTATATGGTCATCCTTTTTGCTATTTCCTAATAGCATATTTGTACCATAATTAGTAGATATTCCACCTAAAAAAGCCGAGCAATTTCTATTATTAGCTTCTAAAAGGTGTGACAACATAGATGATGTAGTTGTTTTACCATGTGTACCTGCAATACCAATTGTAAAACTTGTAGAAGTTATTATTCCTAATACTTCTGCTCTCTTCTTTATTGTAAATCCCTCTTTTTTCAAAAAGTTCATTCCTCTATGCGTCTTAGGAATGGCAGGTGTAAAAACCACTAGAACATCATTTTTAGGTAGTGTTAGCAGTTCTTTTGGCAAAGCCTCAACAGCATCATCAAAAACTACTTCAATACCTTCTTCTTGTAGCTGAGTCGTTAAATCAGTTGGTGTTTTATCATATCCAACTACTTTTGTTCCATTGGCATTAAACCAACGAGCTAAAGCACTCATCCCAATGCCTCCAATTCCTAAAAAATATATATAAGCAGGTAACATTTTATAGTTCTTTTAGTTCATTCGTTTGTAATGTGCTTCTGCAGCAGTAATAATATTCTGAGCGATATCTTTTGCCGCATTTGGCTTTGCTAATTTTAATATCTGAGTACTCAGTTCTTCTCTTTTCTTATCATCATTAGCCAATGCTAATACCTCATCAATAAGTACATCTCTTGCTTCTACATCTTTTACAAGAATAGCTGCATCTACATATACTAATGCATTTGCATTTTTAGTTTGATGATCTTCCGCAACATTTGGAGATGGAACCAATATAGTTGGTAAACCTGCCAAACATAATTCAGAAATTGATAATGCTCCAGCTCTTGCCACTACAACATCAGAAATTGCATAAACATTAGCCATATCTTTTACAAAAGGAACAACATGTAACCCTTCATTTTTTCTATTTCCAAACAACTGATTATACTTTTCGAAATAGTATTTACCAGTCTGCCAAATTACTTGAATATTTTGATCGAGTAATTTTTGTACTCCATTTGCCATACTTTCATTTAAAGTAAGTGCACCAAGACTACCTCCAAATATAAATGCTACTTTTCTATCACTAGAAAAACCCCATTGCTTAAACCCTTCTTCTTTTTTATCAGATAGGTCTGTAATATCTTGTCTAACTGGATTGCCTGTAAACTCAATTAAGTCTTTAGGGAAATAATACCCCATATCTGGATAAGCTACACATATTTTGCTTGCTCTTCCTCCTAAAATTTTATTTGTTAAACCTGCATATCCATTCTGTTCTTGAATAATTGTTGGAATCTTACGCGACTGTGCTCTCCACATAATGGGCCCACTTGCGTACCCCCCAACACCCACAACAGCATTCGGTTTAAAATCACTAATAACTGTACTTGCTTTCCATAAACTTTTAATAAGTTTTATTGGGAACGATAAATTCTCTAAAGTCAGTCTACGCTGGATACCACTAATTGGTAATCCTATAATTTCATAACCAGCTTCTGGAACTTTCTCCATTTCCATTCTCCCTTCAGCACCAACAAATAATATTTCTATTTCATTATTGATTTCTTTAATTGCATTCGCTATTGCAATTGCAGGATATATATGGCCACCTGTTCCGCCGCCGCTAATGATTATTTTTAAATTCATAGTTTCTGATCCAGAAAATTTCAATTGTATGTTCCTTCAAAATTAATAATTGATAAGAAATACAAACCATTAAATACAGTAAAAGTATCCCTTTTGAGGATACTTTTACAAAAATAGGATTATTTTATAAACTGATCGACTTTATTGTGAAGTAGACGAATCTTTACCTCTTAATATTACAAAAGAGCCCTTTATGTTCACTTTTTCATCACTTTCATCAAGTCTATAATTGACAAGCTCACCTTGATAATAATAATTACCAGGTTCTACTTCATTTCCATTTCTATCTTTACCATCCCAATTAATTTCAATGTCTCCATTATTATCTTCTGAATCGTATACATAAATTACTTGACCCCATCTATTGATAACAGAAAATCTAATGCTTTTTGTAAATCTTGGACACCTCATTGGTATTAAAGTATCGTTAAATCCATCATTGTTTGGGCTAAATGCATTTGGCATTTCATAAAAAACACAATTATCTTGTTCTATAATGTTACTCAACTCACTCTCGTTACCAGAATCATCAACGGCAGTAACTGCATAAACTCCTGCTACATATTCTCTATCAATCATATCGTACAAAACAGTTTCTGTTAATGGTTTTCCTGCAGGATGTTCAAAAGTATCATAAGGAGCTCCAAAATCAGATTTACGGGATATTCTTCTCGGAGAGAAGTAAACATTGTATCGAACAATATCATCATCACAATCTCCTCCTAATTGATTTAACCATGATAAATTGACAGTAAATCTATCCTTAGAGCAAGTATTACTACCATTAGAAGTGATTGGAGATGCACAGCTATCTTTTAAGAAAGGAATACCATCTTCATAATTTTTCAATGATAAAATTGGTGGACAAGGAGGTATTGTATCTAATAACTCTACTGTAATTTCTTGTGTTCTATTCACTAATGGTTCTGGTAAGAATGGAACTTCAAAAGAACCAATAGTTGATACATAATAAGAATATAGTTTTTTATCATCTAGAGGAATAGAATTACCTCTATCTGTATATCTTAAACCATTCTGATTTACAAAAACACTATCATATAAAGTATAACTAGGCTGATCTCCTTCTATCTTTCTATATATATAATGGTAGACACCTACAGTATTCGTTGCTACGACAATAGAATCCGGAGTTAAATTCCATGGAACATTACCATCCCAAGAAAGATCTACAAAATCTAATCCTGCATCTGCTTTTAGCCTAATATTGGTAGCAATATAAGTTGTATCAGTTGGTAAATTATTTTCTAATAACTCAATTCTATATTGATATTGTATTTCTTCAGTATTTAATAAGTTATCAACATAAGATGTATCTTGATTTGATTGAGGTGACCCATTTAATTTCACATAATCAACATCTTCTAGAATCTGGTCACCTTCTCCTCTATACACATTATAAGTAACTGTATTTATATTAGCTACATCTAAAGGAACTGTCCATTTTAAATTGATTCTTCCATCATCCGTTCCTGTTTGATCTACATCTACATTAACAATGTATTGAGAATCAGGAATAAAAGCACAAGCTTCTAAAGAAGCAATACTTTCTCCACCTTCAGGAGGAGAAAAAGTAGCATAAATTCTATAACAATAATTTGCACCCTGGCTCACAGTTCTATCTGTAAAACTAGTTTCTGTAGCATCTACTTTACCAACATATTGGTATCCTGTCCATGATGGCAAACCTGTTTCGCAAACAGGATTAAAATCTAAGGAACCTATTTTTCTATATATATAAATTTCATCAGCTCCTGAGCAATTATAAGCATCCCATGAGAGCGAAACTTTTGTATCATGTTTAGCTAATTCTGCAGAAGTTGAAGGTACTGCCTGTAGGTTTTCTGGAGCTGCACCAATTACTGTAACATTCCAGTTTTCTAAAGTACCTAGTTGTGTATTTCCTGCTTGAGGTTTATCTTTTGCTTCAAAAGTAATTTTATAAGGTTGCTGTCTTACATCTGTACATTTTGGGCTCCAACTAAATTGCCCTGTTGCATTTTGTTGATTAGAACCCGAGATTGTTACGTTAAAATTCATATCTGAATAAGGTACAATCTTTACTTCATCACTTTTCTGTGCTATTTCTAATTCGATAGGGTGTGGCCCCCAATCAATTGTTGAGTCTGGATTATAACAAGGTGCTTGATCTTGATCATACGCCAATATTGTTTTAAATAAATCAGAACCAACAACAACACAGGTATCATTTTGAGGTTCAATAATTGGTCTCAAGTTTAATGGATCAGTAATAATAACCTGCATATCCCTGTTTACTGCTCCAATCTTAATTCCATCTCTCCATTCTTCTACAAAAAAGGCAACATTATATTCTCCCGGCAAAAAAGGAGTATCCCAAATTAAATCACCTGTTATTTCATCAATATAAAATAAAGCAGGCTGTGCACACTGTTCTGTAAATTTAGACCACTCTTCATTTGGATCATCAGGAAATCTATAGTTTTGAACAGGTGTATCTTTTCCTTGTAAACAAACAGTTAATCTGTAAGATAAACTATCTCCATCAACATCATAAGCACCTGCATTATGAATAAACCTTTGTCCAACAGCACCTTTAATTACTGGTGGAATTAATAAGAAGGGCGAACTATTTAACCCTAATACAGGATTAATCATAAATTCGGATTGAATAAAAAATGGTGTTTCAGAAGAAATTTCCATGTTTCGTACACCTGGATTTCTATTCCTTTCAAAATAGCTCACTTTAAACTTACCAGAAGAGGGAAAAGTGTGCCTTGTAGTGTATTGAATAATTTCTGTTTCTCCATCTTCAGTAAAACCTAAAGACCTTGGAGATACGCTTACAGCTTCTGTTCCATCGCCAAAATCTACTAGACCTTCACCGGCTTGAACACCAGTTACATCTCTATATAGAATTACTGTTGCTTCATATTCTAATGAAACATCATTTGTTCTTCTTAAAGTTAAATCACCTGCACGAATGTGAGTTGCCAAAGATTGCAAAGGGCTAAGTATACTTATGAACAATAGTGCTAACAAGTAGCTAATTTGCTTATATGTTTGTCTTTTCATACTAATAATATGAGGAGTATCTTTTCAGGTTCAGTCTTGATTCTCTAATTTAGTTATTTAATATACAATTTTAAACCATCATAAGTCAACGATTACCACTGAATTATTTCGGTTATTTTTTTTTCATCAAACAACCAACTTACTTTATCATCATTACAAGTAAGATGTACCATATTTCTTTGGTCATTATGTACAGCTAATAAAACTGTATTTTTAACTTCCAAAGCCTTAATTTTTTTAATTTTAGTCACTTCCATGTAAATCCAAATTGCCTGTATATCATGCTTTGGGTCAGTTTCTCTTCCTACCCACTTTAACATCACTTCTTTCTCATTTACTTTGAGTTTGATATGTTGCTGAAAATATTTAGCCAACCATGTATCGCTATCTTGATGTTCTTTATCAGTATATAAAAAAAGTTTAGGACCACCCATTAACTCAATTCCATCTTCTAAATCATCTATAAATACTTTTTGGGCAATCTCAATACTATTTGATTCAGAATTGTAATTTACTTCACTTACGCTTAAATGAATGGGGTGAGCAAATACTGATGAAATAAGAACTAAAATGAGAACAAAGGGGAACATTGAATATTTCATTCTAAAATGGCTTAGGTCTAAAAAAATTACATGAATAAATGTATTATAGCATTTATTATTTTTATTTTTGATATATAGTTTGTAGCTTTTTAAATGTTCTTTACACGAACTACAAAATCTAAATTATACTACATAATTCTATAATCCATCTGAAACTATAATTACAAATGGGAAAAAAAATACTAGTAGCTGAAGACAGTTCAGTTATACAAAATATCACTAGAAAAGTACTTCAATTTCAAAACTACGAAATTATTTCAGTTAAAAATGGTCAGCAAGTACTTGACAAGTTAGAACAAACTGATTTTGACGCTATTCTACTTGACATTAATATGCCTGTAATGGACGGCATGGAATGTGCTCAAAAAATTAGGGCTTTAGACGATTCGTCTAAAAATAGTGTACCTATTGTTGCTATTACTGGCAATGCTAAGAACTATAGCATGGACGATTTTAAAGCTGTTGGAATAAACGAATACTTACCAAAGCCATTAAACTTTGATAATTTGGTTAACGTTGTAAACAAAGTCACTAATAACTAATATTAGCGGCAAACTATTCCAAAATTTTCAACTGAATAAGCTACATTGCAATGTAACTTATTCAGTTTTTTTTATGTCAGTTAAAAAGACCAGTTTAAAGCCTACCAAAGGGCTTCAGGTAAAATTAGAAGATCTATTTGCAGAAACAGACTTTAACCTTAGGTACGAAAAGGGAAGTTTTAAATCGGGCTATTGTCTAATTAAAAATGCGAAAGTGGCCATAATAAATAAATATTATAGCCAAGAAGGTAAAATTCAATCTATGATTGATATCCTGAAAGAAATTGACGTTGATATATCACAACTCAGTGAGAAAAATAGCATACTTTACGAAACTGTTACTGCAGAAGACTTTTCTATATAGTAGCAAATATGATTTAAAATGGAAATTACTTTTTTAGGAACAGGTACTTCTCAAGGTGTTCCAATTATAGGTTGTGATTGTGAAGTTTGTAAATCTATGGATTATAGAGATAAACGACTTCGCGCATCAATACATATAAAAACTGATGATGGTCAAAGTATAATTATTGATTCTGGACCAGACTTTAGACAACAAGTATTACGTGAAAATATACGACAACTTGATGGTCTGATCTTTACGCATCAACATAAAGATCATACAGCAGGAATGGATGATATTAGAGGTTTCTATTTTCTAAATAATATGAAACCTATAGAACTTTATGGAACTGAACCTGTTTTCAATCAATTAAAACAAGAATACAGTTATATTTTTGCAGAGAATAAATATCCTGGTGTACCTTCTGTTAATCTAAACCAAATAGAAAAAAACAGCGCTTTTAACATTGGTAAAACAGTTATAGAACCTATACAAGTTTGGCACTATAAGCTTCCCGTAATGGGCTTTAAAATCAAGAAATTCGCTTATATTACTGATGTAAATAAAATTGACAGCGACCAACTAGACAAATTAAAAGATCTTGATATATTGGTTATTGATGCATTACAACGAACGGAACACATTTCTCATTTCACATTAGATCAAGCAGTTGATTTATGTAATTCATTGCAACCTAAAAAAGCCTATTTAACTCATATGGGGCATAGAATTGGGTTTCATAGCGATTTAGAAAAAGAACTACCTGCTTATATTAAACCTGCTTTTGATGGTTTAGTACTCAGTATATAAAAAAAGGTATTCACTGTTTAAACAATGAATACCTTTTTTAGTGATATCTTATATCTTAACGACTTGGAAGTTCTGCAATAATAGTCTCACCCCCACGTGTTTTTTGTTCAATATTTACGTTAATCTTTGTATCTAAAGGAAGGTAAATATCAATTCTTGAGCCGAATTTAATAAAACCAAACTCTTCACCTTGGTTTACACTATCACCTTCTTTTACATACCATCTGATTCTTCTTGCTAAAGCACCTGCAATTTGACGATACAAAACTTGAACACCACTTTTGTTTTCCGTAACAAAGGTAGTTCTTTCGTTATCTGTACTTGATTTAGGGTGCCACGCTACTAAAAATTTACCCGGATGGTATTTAAAGTATTTAACAATACCCGAAATAGGATTCTTACTTAGATGAACATTTAAAGGAGACATAAAGATTGAAATCTGTATTCTCTTATCGTTAAAATACTCAGACTCTTCTGTTTCCTCAATAACAACAACTTTCCCATCTGCAGGAGCAATAACAAGATTGTCACCTTGAGGAATTGTTCTCCTTGGATTTCTGAAAAATTGAAGTATTAAAAGAAATAAAATTACACTTACCGTTAATGCTACGCCATGCCAAATGTCAAATTCTGGCATATAGTAATATAGTGGTGCGTTTAGGGCTGCTAAAACGACCAATAAACCGATTAACAACGAATGCCCTTCTTTATGTATAGTCATGAATATGTTTAATATGAACTAATTACCCTCCATATAAATTTTATTATTTTCTTGAATAGAAATAACTATAAATAGTATGGTGAGATAAAATAAATCACACAAAGGTAATACATCTATTTAAAATAACATTTAAAATCAATCAAAAATTCTAGTGTCCTGCTCCAATAATTCTTAATCTCTTTCTATTTCGTTTTTCTTTTTTCTGTATTTTATCTTGTTCCCTTGATGATTTTGTCTTTTTCTTTTTAGATTTTTCTACTTGCCCTCTATGAACGTCACCGTATTTTTGATTCTGACGGTAATTATAAGTATTTCCTCTTACTCTAGCTCCTCCCAAAATTGCATGAGCATGTTCTTGTTGTACACTACAACTACTAATAGGACAAAGAGGTTTCCTTTGTTTAATAGTATATGCAACTTTAGCTTCTATAGAAAACCGAGAAACAAAGGCTGATGTTGTTGAGGGTACAGTAGTATAAGAAGGCTCATTTACATAAGATAAATTCTCTATTGAATGTCCTCCAGAAAAATCCATATTAGCAATTGCTGAGATACTAATTCTATCTGTTACATATTTAGTATATCCAATACCTAAAGCTAACCCAAAACCAGCACTCCCATTAATATTTACAGTGGTATCTTGAACTACAGTAGATGAACTATCTGTAAAAGATAAATTACCTGGTTTAACTTTCATACCATGATATACAGGTGCTACTCTTACAAAAAAGCTTTCTTGAACATGTGTCAAAAAATCATTCCTGAAGAATTTTAAAATATAAAAGTCTCCATAAATAGATATATCACTAAAAGCTACTTGAACTTTTTCTGCAGATTGAGTTTCTGAAGATATATTTTTTGCTGAAAATGACGAATATCCATAACGTAAACCTACAGATATACCATCTTTAACAAGGTAATCGGTAGATAAATTATACCCCCAACCCCAAGATAAGTTAGAATAATTTGGTCCTAAAGCATCATTCCAAGAAGATGCCATCATATTTTCAGATTGAAAACCAACACCCACTTTCCATTTTGCATACTGTGCCCAACCTACTTGTGAAAGAAGTAATAGGATAAGAAGGGTACTTATTTTTTTAAAGAGTAAATGAGTCATCTGAGAAGGACTTCAATAAATATTTAAAGCTTGTTTATGCTAATGCAACTACTGTGCAAGTTTTACTACAAAAAGACAAATATAATAGATGTATTGTCAATTTATCTATAATAAATAAAAAAAGAGCCTCCGAAATTCAGAAACTCTTTCCTTCTTAAACTAAACTAACAAACAAACTTTCAACTAATTTATTTCTTTAGTAAAGTCATTTTAGTGTTTTATGATGCTTGTAGATAGTCTACATTGTCATACACAAAATGCATATCTCCAACAACTTCTTTAACTAATGGAGTTGGAGCTTCTTTACTTATAATTTCTATATATTCATTTTCAGTCAATGTATTTCCTTTTTCTCTTGTTGAAGAAAACAACTCATACACTCTAGATTCTACATATTGTGTAAAAACATCGTTCATAAGCTTTAATAAATCAACATTGTTTGAACCTTGATTTAACGTAACATCATAAACTGGTGATGTTTCAGAAATCATAGTGATGTTTAATTCACCTGATAAATCTGAATTTGACTTAGGGTCTTGAAATTTGAAGTTGTATTTGATAATCATGTAGGTTATTATTTGATGGATATACTTGGTTGTCCGTTAACAATATCTAACGGCATTGCAAACAACACATTTAAATATGTTTAAACAAGATTTACACCCATAACATTAAAATAATCCTATTTTTTCTTAGTTAGAATCTATAGGTTAACGAATTGTGAACAAAACATTAACGAATATGATTAATCATATTTATATGCAAATAGTTCATATTCAATAACATTCTATAAACATCTCTCATGTTAAGATAAAATGCAAAAAAAGAGCCCGTAAAAATCACGAGCTCTTTTCTAACTAAACTAACAAACAAACTTCCAACTAATTTTTTAATTCTATAGTAAATAGTATTTCTGGGTTATAATATTTTTAATTCTTAAGAAGCTGATTTCATAAATGCTCCCTCAGAAATTATTGACAATTCAACTAATGTATCATGAATATCCTCTACAGATAATTCATCTGATAATACACTAATATAATCTGAAATATCTGCTGATATTCCTTCTTCTCTAAATTTTAAAAATGTCTCAAAAATCCTTGTTTCAGCATATTGAGACATACCTATGTTTAATAAAGACTCTCTTTCTGTAAGTGAAAGGAACTCTCCTTTTGCATCAATTGAGAACTTAAATAAATTGTTCTTTTTCGTAACTTTTAAAAATACTGAAAAGAAAATATCTGAATTCTTCAATTCACCTTCTAATGCAATTTTGTAGAAATTAGTCATAACAATTTACTTTAAGTATGAAACAATTATTAAATCGTAATCAATTCGTTCTGTTTTGATTACGTCTGCAAATAATTGTAAATATTTTAATTGTACAACAGTAAGAGGCGTAAAAAGTACATTTTATTAGAATTGTTATATGATTTACTTTATATCATTATATAATGAATAATTAAAAAGTACAAAAAACAATACGTAAGGTGAACTATTATCTACTTTTCTAAATAGTTCCAAAATTATATTCTGCTTTATCAACTATTCTTAAAATTATTACACTAATTAATTGAATATATTGAAGGATCACAAAATCAATTTCATTGTTTTAATAATTCATCTTTGATGATACTATTAATACATTCTTCTAATGTAATATCCTTTTTATTCTTACGGAGCTGTAAGAATTTATCATACAGAATTGATAAAAATTCATTTGGATCAATTAATTCTAAATTGATCTCTTTAAATTTCACTGTAGCAGACTCTATTATGTCAGAAATGTACTGAGGATACGGTTCAGTAAATAATGATGAGGTAAAGTTGGTAGTCATGGTAAAGATAGTTAGGAATAAACACAAAAGTAATGTGTACAATTAAGCCAAATTTTCAGAAATAAAAAAATTGTATACAAAAAAGAACCTGTAAATATTACAGGTTCTTTTCACTAAAACTAAACTAACAAACAAACTTCCAACTAATCGAATATTTTTAAAACCGATGTATATACGGTTTGTGTTTTCTTGATAAATCAACATTTTTCGTTGTTGATATTTCTAAACAAGTATAAATTTTACACTTAAACAAATTTTTATTAAAACTTATTTACATTTCTCCGTATTATCATATTATAGATGTACACAATACTACTTTTTTAAATAATCTTGATAAACATAGCCAATTTCATATCTACAATTCACTTTAAGCCAATCTTCCTTTTTTTCTATAATTTCAACCTTTTCACCATTATTTAAACCGCCATTAATCAATTTTTCAGAAGATAAATTGGAATTTCGTCTAATATTCAAATGTCCACTATTTACTTTTACTACTCCAAAATTATCTTCTCTATTAATATACTTATCAGATACCCACCCAGATAATCCTATTGTTTGTATTTCTGCCCATTCATTAGATAGACCTTTTACTGTCACTTCTTCTTTATCTTCTAATGTTTTAATTATACTCTCTTTAGTAGATGGGCCTTTTCTTAAATTTAATTTTGATTTTACACTTACAAATGCTTGATCTCCAACTTTTAATGGTAATAAAATTTCTTCAATTTCTAGCATCAAATCCTCTTCAATTGGTAATATCTCTATCTCTTTTTTGTGAGCTGAAGTTATTTCAATTTCAAATTCAGAACATAGATTCAATAATTCATCCATTGTCTTTCTAGACCTTAGAATATCTAAAATGCCATCTTTCTTAATATGTTTACGCTTTGTTTTCAGTTCAATATCAGCATAACCCTTACCCACAAGTATACATCCTCTTGTGTCTGTAAAGAAGTTCCCAGAATGAATTAATATACCAGTTCTTCCGTCTACCTCATTTCCATTTTGCTGCTGAATGTGAAATGCTCTATTTGCATAGGCTCCAAAATCTCGAAAGACTGCTTTATAAGTACCTTCAGGAATACAAGAGATACGATTTTTATTTTCCTTCCATGGTAGTTCTAAAGTATCACATGAAAAAACTTCAATTCCACTGTCATCAGTAATTGTTAGTTTACCTAGAGTTTCTGCGAATTGGTATTGATTTCTAAAAAGTAAAGCTTTCATTAATGTCGAAGTAATAAATAATTCAAAATCCTAACAATATATCCAACGCTACTGATTATGGATAAATTGATCTTTTTTAATACTTATAATATACAACTAATTGAAAAACAATACACATAGAATAGCATAGAGATATTTTTTTTAGCATATTCGCGATTATATTTTTTTATAGTAAAATCTATACAACTAAACTACAGGAACAGGATGAAAGTACTCATTCTTGGCTCGGGAGGCAGAGAACACACGCTAGCGTGGAAAATTGCCCAAAGCGACAAGCTAACAAAACTATATGCAGCACCAGGTAACGCAGGTACCGCAGAAGTCGCACAAAATATCAGTATTTCGGTTACTGATTTCCCTAAACTTGGACAATTTGTTCAAGAAGAAGAGATCGACATGTTAATTGTTGGTCCCGAAGCTCCACTTGTAGAAGGAGTTGCTGATTACTTTGCTGACAACGAGAAATTATCTCATGTTAAAGTAATTGGACCTAAAAAAGCAGGAGCATTATTAGAAGGAAGTAAAGACTACTCTAAAAAATTTATGGTTCGCCATAACATCCCTGCCGGTGCATCTAAAACATTTACATTAGAAACATTAGAAAGTGGATATGCATTTTTAGAATTGCAGAAGCCTCCTTATGTCTTAAAAGCAGATGGATTAGCAGCTGGTAAAGGAGTTTTAATTATTAACTCTTTAGAAGAAGCTAAAAACAGTCTTAAAGAAATGCTAAGCGGGCAATTTGGTGAAGCATCTAAATCTGTTCTTGTTGAACAATTTTTAGATGGCATCGAATTATCTGTTTTTGTAATTACAGACGGTAAGAACTATGTTACTTTACCAGAAGCAAAAGATTACAAAAGAATTGGTGAAGGTGATACTGGTTTAAATACTGGTGGAATGGGAGCTATCTCTCCAGTGCCATTTGCTGATGCTGCTTTTATGGCAGAAATTGATAAAGCTATTGTAAAACCTACAATCGATGGTCTTACAAAAGATGGTATCGATTATGTTGGTTTTATCTTCTTTGGATTAATTAAAGTAGATGGAAAACCTTTTGTTATTGAATACAATGCAAGAATGGGTGATCCAGAAACAGAAGTAGTCATTCCTAGAGTAAAAAGTGATCTTCTTGAAATTCTTGACTTAGCAGGACAAGGTAAACTTGACCAAGCAAAAATTGAGTTTGAAGATTGCGTTACAAGTACTGTTATGCTGGTTTCTGGTGGATACCCTGAAAAGTATCAGAACGGAAAAGAAATTACTAAAGTTGATACTGTGGAAGATGTATTACCTTTCCATGCGGGTACAACATTTAGTGAACTTGGCGAAGTTATCACAAATGGTGGTAGAGTAATGGCATTAACAGGAAAAGGAGCGACAATGAATGAAGCATTAGCTAAATCATTTGCAGCTGCCGAAGCTGTTCAGTTCGACAAGAAATATTATCGTAAAGATATTGGCTTCGATTTATAAGTCATTTCAAAAATAAAAAAAATAGTCACCTCAAATAATAGTATTATCTCGAGGTGACTTTTTAATTATAAATTAATATGAAAAAGATCGGTGTTTTAGGTGGAGGTCAATTAGGAAGAATGATGATTCAGTCTTCTATGAACTTAAATATTCATGTTAAAACATTGGATGCAGATCCAAATGCTCCATGTAAAGCAATGGCGCATGAATTTGTTCAAGGCTCTCTCAATGATTATGATACAGTCATGAATTTTGCGAAAGATATTGATGTATTAACCATCGAAATCGAAAACGTAAATGCAGATGCGTTAATTGAAATTGAAAAACAAGGAACAACTGTTTATCCAAAACCTCATCATATTCAATTAATTCAAGATAAACGTATTCAGAAACAATTTTACGCTGATAATAATATCCCAACCTCTCCTTTTGTCTTAGTAGATTCAAAAGAAGATTTAGATCAACATAAAGACCTATTACCGGCAGTAATGAAAATAGGTAAAGGTGGCTATGACGGTAGAGGTGTTCAGGTAATGAAAACTGAAAACGATTTTTCTAAGGGGTTTGATGGACCTTCAGTTTTTGAAAAAATGGTTGATATTGATAAAGAAATATCAATTATTGCAGCAAGAAACCCTAGTGGTGAAATTAAAACATTCCCTGCTGTAGAGATTGTTTACCATGAAAGTAACCTTGTAGATTATTTACTTTCTCCTGCGAATATCAGTAAAGAGGTAGAAAATAAAGTCAAAGAAATTTCTATAGACTTATTAAATAAGTTAGACTACGTTGGTTTATTGGCTATTGAGTTTTTTGTTGATAATGAAGGAAATGTTATTGTTAATGAGGTTGCTCCTAGAACGCATAACAGTGGACATCAGACAATAGAAGGCAATATTACTTCTCAGTTTGAACAACACGTTAGAGCTATTTTAGACTTCCCCTTAGGTGATACAAAAAGACGTAGCCCGTCTGCAATGGTAAATGTTCTTGGCGAAAAAGGATATACTGGAGAAGCTATTTATAAAGGAATTGATGAAATTCTTAAACTCTCGGGTGTTTACATTCATCTCTATGAAAAACACATTACTAAGCCCGAACGAAAGATGGGGCATATTACTATAATTGCTGATGATAAAGATGAGTTACTCAGAAAAGTAGAGCTCGTTAAAAAGTACTTTAAAGTGATAGCATAATGATATTAAAGGAATTACATAACTAGATTTTGTAATTCCTTTTTTATTGGCATGACTTTCGACTAATTCACACTAACTAATCTTAAATACCTTTTTATCCATTAAGGTATAACTGTGTACATTGAAATTATTTGAGTTTTATGTCAAAAAAATTCTTAACTATCTTATTCTATTTAATTCCATTTTTTAGTTTTTCTCAAACTATTTATCCAGTCTGTAAAGATGGGAAATGGGGAGGTACATCAGGAACTGAAGTAATAATACCAATAGAATATCAATTTATTACTCCTCTTTCTAATGGTACTTATTTTAGAGTGGGGCAGAATAATAAAATTGGAGTTATTAATACTACTGGTAAAATAATTCTACCTATTGCATACGATAGAGTTGAATTTATAAAGGATGATACCTTTGTTGGTTGGAATAATACAGATTGCTTTTTAATTGATAATAATAATACTCATTTAAGTAAACCCTATTCTAATTTGGCTCCATTTGCTAACTTAATTAAAAGTTATTCTGGAGATCAGTTAGGTATAATTGATATAAATGGAAAAGAACTCATTACACCTAAATTTGATGATATTACCTTAACAGAGACTTCCATATTTATAACATCAAAAGGTAATTTTAAAGGGTTCTTAAATAGTAATTGTGAAGAACAGGTTACTCCAAATTATCAAAAAATTGATATTATAGAATCAAACCTTCTTATCGCAACAATTAAAGGTAGCCCTGCTTTAGATTATATAGTTATTGATTCAGTAGGAACAATCACATCTAAAAAAACATTTAACTCTTTAAAAGATTTCAAAAGGTTCCAAATTCAAAATATACTTAAGTATCAATGTTTGGAAGTAAAAAAGGGTAATTATAAAACGCCTCAATGGGTAGATGTTTTAAACGATTATTATCTCGTTGCTCCAACGGGAAAAGTACTTTTAAATGGCTTATCTTTCTTCTATATCAAAGAAAACAATTCTAAAAATATAGTTATAGGTAGACGAGAAGAAAAAGATGGTACACTTAATTATTATTTAATTGATCAGCAAAAAGGTACTATTCTATTCAAAGATCATTTTAAAGACATTGTTCTAGAGGATTTCTCACATAGTAATTGGGCTAGAATTAGTATTGATACTTTATGGGATAATCTAATTAATATAAATGGTGCTATAAAAAGACAAATTACAGACGAAGCAAATCAGTACTCAATAGAAACAATTGGTAATTTTTATGATAATGTAGCTTACTTTAAAAGTAAAGACGGGTTCTATGGTTTTATAGATGAAAATGCGGAAATAATTACGGCTCCTATTTATACATTAGCCTCTGACTTTAATAACGGGTATGCCATAGTTAAGAAATTTGACAAATTCGGTTTAGTTTATACTGATGGTACAATTCAGATTCCAATTGAATATGATGGTATTGGTTATAATAAAGGTGGCTGGTTAAAAATTAAAGAAGGAGAAGGCAGTATAGGTAAATGGGGAATAATTGATATTACTGGTAAAGAAATTATTCCTACTATCTATGATGAAATTCAAATTGATGCCACTGGTGCAAATATAAAATCAAAGGGTAGATGGGGACGTTATAGTAAAACTAATAAATGGAGTTTTACACCTAAATTAAATGTCAATATTTTAGAACCTTTTGAGAATGGTATTGCAAAGATCAAAAGAAAGCAAATTATAGATCCTATCGATAGAAAAACTATTACCGGCTATAAATATGTTGGATATATAAAAGAGGATGGCACTGTACTTATCCCTCCTGTTTATACTGATATTATTGGTTTTGAAAGAGCTTGGAAAGATAAAGAAGGATTGGCTCTAATTGAAAAAAGAAGTAGTTCTGGATTTGTAAACTATAATGGAGAGATTGCTTTAACTCCAGAATATATACAAAGTTCAGGTTTTCCAGAAGTTTGGACAATTCATAAAGGAATAGCAAAGGCAAGAACAATAGAGGGAAAACAAACTTTTATTGATTATAACGGTAAAGAAGTAATTCAACCAGAATTCGACTTTATTGCAGATAACTTTCAAGAAATTTGGATGGACAGCTCTGGAGTTGCTATTGCTGAACTCGATAATAAAAAAGGACTAATTGATTATGAAGGAAAAAGAGCTTGCCCCTTAATTTATGATCAATTATTTGCTGTAAATGACAAACAATTTGTTGCAAAAAAAGACAACAAATGGGGTTTAATCAATTACAAAGGTGATACACTTATTTCCTTTAAATACAATAATTCCGCCCCTATTCATCAAACTCAATATATTAAATTTATAAAAGATTCTACTGTTGTCTATTCTATTAATAAAGATGGCCAATGGAGTGTAAAGAATACTACTACTCCTTTAAACTCTAATAGGATAGAGAAGATGAATACAACTGAGTTTAAAAACTACAAGTTTCATTTTATTGGAAATAATTATGCAATCGTTTCTAAAAAAGGTGATTCAAAACTTCAAGGAGTTATTAATGAAAAAGGAAAAGTAATTGTAAAACTTAATTTCAAAAAAATAAAACCCTTTGAAAATGGCTTAGCAGTAGCTCAAAAAAATGGAAAGACTGCAAAAGATAGAAAATATGGGTTTATTGATAAAAGTGGTAAATGGGTTATAGCACCTACCTATAATATTGCAAAAAGTTTTAGTAATGAAATTGCTCCTGTTTGTATTAAAAATAAATGGGGATATATAAATCAAAAGGGTGAATTAATTATACCTATCCAATTTAATAGTGCTACTAGTTTTAAAGGTGATTATGCAACCGTTAATACATCATCTATTATAAACACTAAAGGTGAAATTTTAGGTAAACTTTCTGCTGGAGAGGAATTATTTATGAGTGATACTTCTGGATGCATTATTAAAGGAATTGGTTATATGCAGCACACTTCTCATTCTGGGGTAGCACTTTATTCTAAGAAATTTGATGAAGTTACACCTTTTAACTCTGCCGGTATTGCATTCGTAAAAACAGGTGAAGTTTGGGAGTTAACGAGAAAAATTAATGATTCTTCAATAAAAAAGAGATTTTCAAGGCTTCAAATGGAGATTTATTTAGAAAAATATGGTGCACATAGAAAAGTAGTTTCACTAACTGGAGATGTAGCTAAAGATCTAGAATTTGAGAAAGTAATTAATGGAACTTGGAGAATGATAGGCAAAGATGGTCAACCTCTAAATACTGTAAACTTTACAAGAGTCAGTCATAATCAAGAGGTATTCAATGTTACTATCTCTAATTTAGAACATATCATTAACGAGAAGAATAGCATTGTGAATGATAACTACTTTTTAGGAACATTAAAGGCCGCTAACGATAAAGTTATTTTATTCGAATCAGGAAATACTCTTTTAGTAGATTAGGTTTATTTTCTTTCAGTAAAACAAAATGGGCAAGCCAATAATTAATTGGTTTGCCCATTTCTTTATTAAAATCAAGATCTTATTTTCTTTTACTAATGGTTCTCTAAAAGTGAGAATGCTGTACTAACACCTTTAGATGTTAATTCTGCGTGTGTTTTATTATACTCTCTGTGTACACCATTTAATAAGCCATCGTTTTCCATTAAAGATGCTAATACTTCTATTTCATCTCTAGTTGTACTTAGCCCTAAATTTTTGGCAATTTCTTCTAGACATTCACCTGAGTGTATGCAGATACCCACTAAGAGTTTTGATTGTTTGATTTCTGTTGACATAATACTATTAGGTTTATCGGTTGTTATTTGGTTGTGTTTGAGGGTTTATACGTGAGAATATATATCAGGTTTTTAATATTAAATTACTTTAAGCATTTAATAATATTATTAATTGTTTTTAACTATTTGCAAAAAAAACAACCGCTATGTAAGCAATTTACATAGCGGTTGTTTTTTATTATTAATTTATATGAAATTTAATCTTAACGACTAAACAACTCCTTCTATTAATAATCGAGCTTCTTCATTTCCTCTAGGAGATAAATAAGCAATTGTTTCTTTTGTTGTTCTTTGAACTTTTTCTACAAGGCCTTCAACCTCAAATTTAGATACTAATGCATTAATTTCTTGGCTATTAGTATTAATTCCTAAATTTCTTGCAATTGCTTGCATAGACTCACCCGTATTAAGGCACATTCCCATCAGGAATTTCGAAAATTTCACTTCGTTTGACATATACTTGGATATTAAGGTTATTGATTATATAGTTAATGATCAGACAATTACACCAAGGTAAAGGTGAGGTAATTATCGCTTGTTTTGTGTTATTAATTCTACAGTACAAATATCATTTCCCGAAACCGGTTTCGCAAAAAAAACATGTTAATTATTTGTAAACATATAAGAGTATGAAATACAATTAATTAAGTTTTTCAACAATAGTTACTAATAAGAAGGGTATAAAGTTATAATAGTATAATAGTTCTGCTATCTTTGCACGTTCATAAAAATTTATCATGAGTAGTATCCGTAATATCGCTATCATCGCTCACGTCGATCATGGCAAAACAACACTAGTAGATAAAATGCTACACGCGGCAGAATTGTTCCGCGACAATCAAGAAGCAGGAGAGTTGATTCTTGACAACAACGACCTTGAGCGTGAAAGAGGGATTACCATTCTTTCTAAAAACGTTTCTATTAACTACAAGGGAGTTAAAATCAACATCATCGATACTCCTGGTCACGCCGATTTCGGTGGTGAAGTTGAGCGTGTATTGAAAATGGCTGATAGTGTATTTCTTTTAGTAGATGCATTTGAAGGTCCAATGCCTCAAACACGTTTTGTTCTAGGTAAAGCATTATCGCTAGGTTTGAAGCCAATCGTGGTTATCAACAAAGTTGATAAGCCTAACTGTCGTCCTGACGAAGTACACGATCAAGTTTTTGATTTATTCTTCAACTTGGATGCTACTGAAGAGCAATTGGAATTCCCAACTTTCTACGGTTCATCTAAAATGGGTTGGATGAGTGACGACTGGAAAAACGTAACTGACTCTATCGTTCCTTTATTGGATGGTATTGTTGATTTAGTTCCTGAAGCACCATCTCCAGAAGGAGACCCTCAATTACAGATTACTTCTTTAGACTTTTCTAGTTTCGTTGGTCGTATTGCGATTGGACGTTTAACTAGAGGTACTCTAACAGAAGGTTCTTTCGTTGGTCTTGCAAAAGCTGACGGTTCTGTAAAGAAAGTACGTATCAAAGAACTTCAAACTTTTGAAGGTCTAGGTCGTAAAAAGGTATCAGAAGTTAAAGCTGGTGATCTTTGTGCAATTATTGGTATCGACGATTTTGAAATCGGTGATACAGTAACAACTGTAGAAAATCCAGATCCACTTCCTCGTATGGCTATCGAAGAGCCTACTATGAGTATGTTGTTTATGATTAACAACTCACCATTCTTTGGTAAAGAAGGTAAGTTTGTTACTTCAAGACACTTACGTGATCGTTTATACAAAGAAACTGAAAAGAACTTAGCTCTACGTGTAGAAGCTACTGATTCTGAAGACAGATTTATTGTATACGGTCGTGGTATTCTTCACTTGGCTGTATTGATCGAAACAATGCGTCGCGAAGGCTACGAATTACAAGTAGGTCAACCTCAAGTACTTTACAAAGAAATTGATGGAGTGAAAAACGAACCAATCGAATCATTGGTAATCGACGTTCCTGAATCTGTTTCTGGTAAAGCAATTGAATTAGCTACGCAGAGAAAAGGTGAATTATTAATCATGGAGCCTAAAGGCGATATGCAACACCTTGAATTCCAAATTCCTTCTCGTGGTATCATTGGTTTAAGAAATAATATCTTAACTGCAACTGCAGGTGAAGCTATTATGACTCACCGTTTTAAAGAGTATGCACCTTTCAAAGGAGAGATTGCTACTAAGAACAATGGTGCAATCATTTCTGACCAAACTGGTTCTCCAACTGCCTATTCTCTTGATAAACTTCAAGATAGAGGTACTTTCTTTGTTGATCCTACTGAGGAAATCTACGAAGGTCAAGTTGTTGGTGAATTCAACCGTCCAATGGATTTAAGAGTAAATATTGTTAGAGGTAAGAAATTGACAAACATGCGTGCGTCGGGTTCTGATGATAACTCTAAAATTACTCCTAAACGTATCTTCTCTTTAGAGGAGTGTATGGAATATATCCGTGAGGACGAATTAGTTGAGGTTACACCTCAAAACATTCGTATGCGTAAAATCAAGTTGAGATAATAATTCAACCTGACTAAAATATTAAACTACTTGGGTGAAAACTCAAGTAGTTTTTTTATACCTTATTTTATCTAACTACTAGAACCTAATGGAAGAAATTGTAATTAATTGGGCACAAAATCACAGTTCTATTCAAAGTGATGTATTTCTTAATTTCATTACACATCAAACCTTTACTATCTGTTTTATCATCCTAATCTGTTTTGCTGTAAGATTATATTTTCAGCAAACCTCTCAAAATAAAATCAATTTTATAAGGCTGATATTAGTTTTTGGGGTTTCAGCAATAATTGGATTATTAATAAAATATTCCTTTTTTAGATTAAGACCATGTTATGCATTAACATCAGTACTCCAAAAAACTGATGGAGTTACTTCCTCTTTTCCTTCTGGACACACCACATTATCTTTTGCCATTTTCTTTTCCTGCGTATATGCAAAGGAGAAATTAGCTATTATTTTACCCTTATTCTTATTTTCCTGTCTAGTTGGTTACTCTAGAATTGCCTTAGGTATTCATTACCCAACAGATATCCTAGCAGGAATTACACTTAGTTTTATAGTAACGGTACTCATAAATAAATTACTTCCTTCTTTATTAAAGAATAATATTTTAAAGAAATTTATATATGAATAATTAAAAGCACCTTAAGTTAAACTGTTACCTCTTGTACATTATACTTTGATTGTTATCAAAATTACCATAATCAAAAGTATTATTAGAGTTGGTAATAGAAGAAATTAGGAATAAAAAAGAGACTAATATTAAGCCCATTGTTATCATTTGCTTTTTCATGATTATTATTTTTAAGAGTTAGACAATTCATCATCAATCATTACTACTATACAAAAACCAAAAAATGTAAATACTGAAAGGTCAATTATACTTTCTATAATTTTTTGATCAGATTTTCTACTTAGTACCTTATTCACATGCTCTCTTAATATTGTTTTCATTTTATTTCTTTTTTTGATTCAATAGGTAATATCGAATTCAAAGAAATATCACCATTAAACAAAAAAAAGACTACCATTGAGTAGCCTTATCACGAATATATGTATTCATCAAAGTGATTTTTTGATCATTTTACTTTCTTTAAAAAAAATATGGTGAAATAAATAGGTCAAGATTGATAGTTGTAAACTTACAATCAAACCATTCTTAATCATTAAATGGGGGTCTGTTGCTATTAATATTACCGAGTAAAGAATTATCATTACAATAGATAGTATTAATGCTAACCTCTCTCTTTTAATTGATACAAAAGCAAAAATAAAATAGGATAGACTAAGCATTACAGCACTTATAATGTCTTTATTAGAATCAGCACCCTTACTTTGGATTAATAATAAATTAATGAGTCCTAACCCAATAAAAATCAACTTTAAATATTTATTTTTTCTCATTTTTAATATGTGTATTTTATCTAATTAATGCTTTTGTGTTTGTTACATTATTTCCGTCATGAATTGAAATAAAATATAAACCTGATGGGAATTTTTGCATTTCATGTAAAGCAATGTTCGCATATTGATCACTTACAATTTCACTTAATTCTAATACAATTTGTCCTTGCTGATTCTCTACAATCACTTCGACATTATCTCCAACGTTTACACCATTTACCCTTACTTCTACTTCTTGACCAGCCATTAAGTAATTAGGAAAAAGTTTTGCTTCTAGTTTATTTTGTTTTTCTACTAAAACAGACAATTGTGATAATTCATTTTCTAAGCCAGCAATATCCATTTTTGATAACCTGTAATGGTAAGTCTCATTTTCTAAATCATTATCAACAAAAGAATATTCTTGATCATCAATACCTAAAGAAACTACTTGACCAAGTTCCTCCCATTCTAATCCATTTATAGAACGTTCAATTATATATACTACAGCTTCTTTTTCCTCTTTTATACCCCAAACTAATAAAGTCTGATCTCCTTCTACTGTTGCTTCAAAATAAGACATATCTTTTGGCTCTTGAAGACCTAATTCCAACATTACAATCGTTAATACTTGCTCTTCATTTATTTGGCTACCTTCCAATGGTAGTTGTTCAAAGGGTAAAGCTGATATTCCATTTATATTAGCAGTATTCTTTCCTTTTAAATATATAGAAGATGACTCTACCATAAATGCAGTTCCTTCTCCTTTTATATCACCTGATACAGCTAAAAAAGCATTCTCTTCCAAATCAACAAGTACATCGCTACCGTTAATAATCAAGTTACCTTTTACTAATACTAATGTATTTTCATCTACTACTAGAATTACATTTTCATCTAAAATTAAATCTCCATTAATTACAACATACCCTTCTCCTTCTTGAGTATTACCCGTAAATTCTACATCAACAGTTTCTGTTCCGTTCTGTGTAATCACTACATCTCCAAAACTTCTATTTGCATTACCATAATACCCTTCTCCATTAATAATAGTAGAATGCATTAATAAACTATCAATAGTTCCATTCGTTTGCGCATTTGTAGAAACGGCTATTAGTGAAAAGAAAATAGAAATGATAGAAAAAATGTAAACTTGTTTCATTGTAATAGATATTGAATATTAATAATATATTTTAGAAAAGAGTAGGTCTAAATACTAGTACTTCCCCATAGTTTTAAAGACTCACCTTATAGTTCGATTATTTATATCCCTACATCATTATTATCACTAAAAACTACCTATACATTAACTTTTATTGATATAAACATGTAAATTTATTTTTCACATCGTATTTTTGAGACTACAAAATAAATGAACGATGATTATTTAAACCTGTTTTATAATCTTATGCCAACAAAGCCTTTCCATACGATATTCTTCTTAGTACTATTTTTTAGTTCTCAGTGTTATGCACAATACTTAGAAAGTAATAATTATAAATACCAAAACACTTTAAAAGTTTTAAGTCAGATTTGTAAAGTGAAAGGTGATAATAGAACATTACCTCTCCTTAAAATGTCTACTCAGAAAGACAATGTTGCAAAATATTATCCTGGAAATAACCAGCATATTATCTATTTAGATGAAACCGTTTATGATTTATGTAGCTCTGTTGGAGAAGATTCTTTAGATGCACTAGCCTGTATAGTTGGACATGAATTAGGACATTATTATGAAGAACACTTAAAAAACTTTGGTTTTAACGCTAAAGAAATCAAAGATGTACCTTCAAAAGAAAAAATAAGTATTGAGAAAAAAGCAGATAAATTTGGACTCTTTTATGGTGCTGTTGCTGGATTTGATACACCTTCAAATTTCCCGTTAATACTTAGATTAGTCTATAAAGAATATAATAGAACAGAAACTATTAAAGGGTATCCTAGTCTTGAAGAGAGGGAAAGCATAATTAAAGATGCTATTAAAGAAACCGATGAGCTTATTAATATTTATAGAACTGCTCAGAACCTATATGCTATCAATCATTTTGAGTCTGCATATAATTGCATGAGTTATTTAATGAATTACTATCCCAGTAAATTAATCCATAATAACCTAGGTATATGCCAGTTAAGTCTCTATTTAGATAAAATAAATGATGCTTCAATCTATCCGTATATCTATCCTTTCGAATTTGATGTACGTGTTAAAAGGATAGAGGATATGAATAAATTAACATCAAGATCTCAAGATTTCACAATGATAGATGAAGCTATTACTCATTTTAAACAAGCTATTCAAATAGATCCTTACTATGAAATAGCATATATTAATCTTGCCTGTGCCTATTCTATTAGAGGAAACCAGGACGCTGCTAGCGGAACTATAAATGAATTGGAACAGTTTCTAAACGAAGAGGGAAAAGAACTTACAGAAAATGCTTACCTCGTAAGAGGAATTAGTAAAGCTCTAAATGGTAATACTACAGCTGCAACTACAAATTTTGAAAAGATAAGTAACAACTCTGATATTAATATTCTCAATAAAAGGATTCTTGAGGCTGAAATCAATAATGAATCATCGTATTTCGACGATTTCAAAAAGTGGGTAAACTCGTATTTTGAGGAAGAAGTTGAAAATAATCTTATCGATATTGATATTAACAAAAACCTTGAAACAATAAAAAACCAACTTCCTATAAATATGTCCTTAACAAAAGAGTTTAAGGAAATTGATTTAGGAAACTGGTCAACATTGTATTACTCTGAAAGTAATGACTTTGTTAAAATTATTTATCAAGGACATTCCGAAGAAGTCAAGATGCTCATTGCATTTGATAATTATAAAAACACATCAGAAAAAGGAATAAAGATTCACTCTAAATTCTCTGAAGTGACAGATGCTAACCATTACGGTTACCCTTCTTTTAGATGGAATAACTCACCACACTCTATAATTACATATGACCATGGAAATATCGGTTTTATCTTTGAAGATAACCATGTAGTAAATTGGTTTACATGGTATGTTGGAAGATAATTAATTTAACGGTTGTGGGCTATCTGTATAATCAATAAGATAATCTCTATCGTTAAAATAAAGTAAGAAAGAAGGTGTTGATACTGGATCAAATGAAAGCTTTACTTTAGACAAGCCTTTACTATTCTCTCCTACAAAAAGCTGTAATTTCTTATCTTCTAAATGATAATATCCTTTCTTAGATTCATCCTGAACAATCTCAATTGTAATATTTGGATCGTTATCTCCTGCAAAGCCTAAACTTTCTGTATCGTTTATGACTTCAATAGAATAACTACTAATTACTATTGGAGAAGCAGTAGATGTATCGTTTTTAAAGAATACTACAGCAGCTAAAATAAATACACAAACAGAAGCTGCAACTGCAATCACCTTTGGATTGAATACTTTAAAACTAATCTCCTTGGCTTGTCTGCTTTCTTGAGGCTTTTCCACCTTAAAAATAGGTTGAGCTGGTACAGGTTCTTCTAGTACTTCTTCCTGTTTGTTTTCAAATTGAGACAATTGTTCTTTTAATGCTTCTCTACGTACTTTAGCTACAATTTGCTCTTGTGCTTTTACCTCAAATTTAAAATCCTCATCTTCTTTTAGCTTATTTTCTACATAAGCAGATAATTCAGGTGTTAAATCATTGGATAAATAAGCATCTATTAAGTCAGTCTTGTTTGGATAATTTGACTCTTCAAAAGCCTTAAGCTTTTTTACAAACTCATTTCTCTTTACAGTTTTAATTAATTGAATTTGAGAAATAACTTCATTTTCAAACGTTTTATCGTCCTTTCTTCGGCTTTCAAAAACTTCTTTTTCTTCTACTGATAAAGTACCTTCCAAATAGGCATCTATATAAGTAGTCAATTCGTTGTTTTCCATATTATAACCCTTTAGATTTAAGCACTACAACAGCTTCTTTTCTTGCCTTCTCCATACATTTATTTAATTGAGAAGTAGCAGACCTTGCATTCATAAAACCTAATTGTTCGGCAATTTCATTCATCGACAACTTTATTTTAGAATATTTTGAGTTGATTAATTCTTGGCATTTTTCGCCAAGATTCCCCAAAATCGATGTCAAATCATCATACAATTCATATTGTTCTTCATCAAAGCTTACACTATCATCAATTAGCGTATTATCATGCTCTAATGTATCATTTTTACCTTTTGTATTTCTAATTTGAACTCTCCACTGATTATAGGCAAGGGTATATAAGTAATTTTTCAGATTAGAATCTTCTCTTACTTTTCCTCTAAGAATATTGTTATGTAAATCAATAATTACATTCTGAAAAATCTCTTTTCCAGCTTCTTCATCACCTCCATTCTTTTTGATTAAGTTGACAATCATAGCTTGGAAATTGGTATATAAATATGACCAAGCCGTTTCTTTATTGTCTTTTAAATCATCTAATAAAGACTGTAATGAAATGTTGTATTGTTGATGTACCATGTTAAACTGAAAAATGATTAATAATATACATCAATAATACAAAATATACTTAAAATACCCTACCTATAGCTGTATAGTATCTATTAATATCTTGAAACAAAAAATGTCACCTCTCTTTTAAAAGAAAGGTGACATTTTTTGTTTTTATTCTTAGAATTTAATCTTCAGAATTTATAATTCGTCTTTGTCTATTTCTCGTTGACTCTTTTCTTGATTGTTCAATTTCCCTTTTCTTTTCAACAGAACAAGGGTAATCAAATAAGCAGTACTGTTTAATCTGTTCTACAACTACTTGTGGAACCATATCTTCCCAGTCTGCATCTCCTTTTTTAATTAACTCTAAAACATTATCAGAGATAATATTTAAGTTCTTAGGATCACAATCTTTTAGGTCTTCAATTTTGTCATTATCAACCATAGATTGAAATAACGCTCTTTGAGATTCTGCAAGATTGATACTATCACTCGTTAATAACTCATTAGGGTTTAATGATTCTCTATCTAAAGAAGGATAAACATAAAGTTTAATATTTCTACCAAAAAGGAAACCAAAAGCTTCTAAAATACCCCCTTTAAGATGTTGGTAATAATCTGGATTAAAGATATATTCTAAGTTATATCTACCAACAGCTACACCAATTTTCTTTCCTCTAGTAAACCTAGAAAGGTAGTTTGTTAAACGATAATACTCTTGGTATTTAGATATCATTACTGTGTACCCTAAAGAACATAGCATATCTACACGGTCCAAGAAATCTGTTTCGTCTTTCTTTCTATCCTCAGAAATTCTAAGGTTTTCTAAAGTAAGTTCTGAAACAGTTACTATATTATTTTCATCAACATCTGGATCATTTTTAAAGTGTTCATAAGAACGCTCCATCATATCGATATTTACTTTTGTGATTGGTCTAAATCTACCTCTTAATACAAGGATATTCTTTTTATACAAGAAATCTTGAGGTAAAGCTACTTGGCCATCAGGTCCAAACATTGTTGTTTTTGCAAGACCGTTTTTAACCAATAATAAACTTAATAATCGGTTATCGACATCTAAGAAATCTGGTCCACTTACACGAACAAAATTTACAATTATCTTATGAATACTTAAACCATCCATTAATGAACTTAAGAACTCATCAACATTATTGGTTTGGTAGAAACATGCGTGAATAAGGTTTACCCCTAAAATACCAATGGTCTCTTGTTGTAAAAGAGGATCATTATCTTTTAATTCAACATGTAGAACACACTCATTAGGGATTGAATTAGGGCGTGTTTGAAAACGAAGTCCTAACCAACCATGTCCTTGATTTGTTCTATTAAAATTTAATTGTTCAATTGTATCTGCAAAAGCAAAAAAGCAAGTCTCGTCTTTTCTTGTTGGTAAACGTTCTCCAAGAAGTCCAAACTCCTTTTTAAGCATTCTTTCTACCCTACTTTGGCAAACGTATCTTCCTCCAGGCTCAGGCCCATAGATAGCATCTGAAAAAGACATATCGTATGCAGATATTGTTTTTGCTATTGTTCCTGATGCTGCACCCGCCTTAAAAAAATTTGCAGCAACCTCTTGGCCTGCTCCAATTTCGGCTAAAGACCCATAAATTGTTGGGTCTAAATTAATTTTCAGTGCTTTTTCTTTGGTTGTCAACGTGTTGAACCCCATAATAAATTAAAGAAATTCTTTTATAATGTGTTTAAAATATATGTCTATAAATTTACAACTATCTACTATAGTATATCTTAGATAATTTCAATTTTTCAATTTGAATGAGTAACTGAAATTACTTTTATTAAAAAAGTAATTGGATAGTGTAAATGTGGTTTCAAGTTCCCTTGAAAAGGTTTTTGCTATTCTCTGCAAATGTAGATGTTTACTTTATAAATTCTACTGTTTTATTAGATTACTACCAGTTATAATGTACAATTCACACTAATTAATACATTCTATACCTTTTTGTAAACTATTTAGTATTACAAGTACTACAAATTAAAATCCTCCATGTAGCTTACGGATAATCCATTCAGAAAAAAGTAAAATAAACATCAAGCCTAAGATCCACATATTAGAACCT
This sequence comes from Flammeovirga pectinis, assembly GCF_003970675.1. Taxonomy (GTDB): domain Bacteria; phylum Bacteroidota; class Bacteroidia; order Cytophagales; family Flammeovirgaceae; genus Flammeovirga; species Flammeovirga pectinis. The sequence goes on along the minus strand of NZ_CP034562.1, from coordinate 558,299 downwards.
AACTCTTTGTATTTTTCTTCCGCATGAATTCGCTGACTTGCTTTGTTAGTAGCCAATAAATCAGATAGCCCACTCATATCGTCTGCATTATAGTATACCCCTCCAGATTTATCTGCTACTCCACGTAATAGAGAAAAATTAGCAGTTGGATTAAGTGCTTCTAAAGCCATTTCTTTTATTGCAAAACTCCCTGTTGAATATTCTTTTTTTCCATCAATTTCGGTCGATGCTACAAAAGAATAAACACCTTCTTCTAAATCAGATAAATGGTATTTAAAATAAGGAGCTGAATTTAAATAAGTAAAAGATGTTGTTTCTCCTTTCTCATTTTTAACTACTAAATCTATAGTATGTCCATAAATAGATTCATATATATCGTTGTAAACTTCCGTTTCTATAACAACATCTTCAATATCAGAATATTCTGAATTTGTTGTGTTAACTCGAAATCTACGTTTATCTGTTTTTGTTGATAAGTATTGAACTACTTTACTTATTAGCTCATCAGTAGCTTGCTCATCAGATTGTAAAAAACTCTCTTGCAATCGCCATTTCCATAAACCAGTTCCTACTAGTACTGCAGATTTTACACCTCCAGTTTCACCTAGAATCAGTAAAGGTTTAGACGTTTTTACTGCTCCTATTTGTTGGTACATTAATGCAGTACCTGATTTCAATTTATATTCTCCAAAAGGAACTTCAATAGGCGACATCTTTTCTATCAATTGTTTTTTATCTGATGGAAAAGTAAAGAATGAAAATTTAGTATCGAAAGCAGCTGTTACTTTATCTTTCTGACCTCTATACCCCTCAATGCTTAATAATGAATTCATTTTATTAAACGTATTGATATCTGTTCTATCTCCTACTATATACCAAAATGGAATCTGTTTTTTAGCCAATTCTTTAAGCAAAATGGCTGCTTTACGTTTTACATTAGGGTATTCGTGTAAAATAACTAAATCGTACTTAGAGTTTTTATCATACCCCTTACCGTTTTTAAGTTTAATTCCAGGGATATATACGTGTAATTCGTAGTTCTTATTACTTTCTATGCCTGCACGTATAGCCTTAATATCTGGGTGAGGTGCATTTGCTACTAATAGAATCTTTTCCTTCCCTTCAATCACTTCAATATAAATTGATTTCGTATTGTTTTCCGTAGAAAATTCACCATCTAATGCTTTTGCACTTACTGTAAATTTCTGATAGCCTTTTTTCTTAGCATCAACAGTAAATTTAACTTGCTCAAACCCTTTTTCACTATTTATTTTGTAGCGCTTTTTAGCAATTTTTCTTCCTCTTGAGGATAAAGTAACTTCTACTTCTTTCCCCATGAAACCTTCGTTTACTATTTCTGCAATTACAGGAAATTTATTCCCTAAATAAGCAATCTTATTGGCGTAAACTTCTTTTACTTGTAAGTCTATTTGTGGAATTGTATCTCCAATACCAACCGTATAAATTGGTACTACAGAAGGTACAAATAAAGGAGAGAAACCTTGATTAAAAATACCATCAGTAACTAATGTAATTCCAGCAAGGTTTTCATGTTCGTTTACTTCTTCTAATTTTTGAATTGATTTACTTATGTTTGTCACCTTGTAATCGAATTCTAAAGAAGCTAAATCATTTTCTTCAATTTTATCACCTGCTAGATTATAGAATTTAGTGTCGTACCCTTCTTCTTTAATTCTATCTGCTGTCTTAACTAATGATTCTAAAAGATTATTTAAATTCTCTTTAGTAACAGTAGCCTTCATCGACTCAGAATTATCGATCACAAAAGAAATAATAGGCTTTTCGAAATACCTTTCTATGCTTTTAAACATAGGGTCTAATAGTAAAAAAATTACTACTGAAAGTACAGAAAATCTTAATAGAATAAGTATCCTATTTATAGAAATAGACCAAACCTGTTTCTTTGTGTAAAAAAAATAAGTAGCTAAAGCACAACTTAGGATGCCAAAAAACATCCACCACCAAGAGTATTCTATATAAAGTCCGTTCATGGATATATTGAAGTATTTCTAATTAGTTATCACATCATTTATAAAAAATGATAAGAGGCTAAGGTTAATATAGAAGCATACACGCTTAACTATAGTGTTACATAAGTAAAAGTTAAACGCTACAAAGAAGTAAAGCAATTAAATAGGCTATTAATTTTAGTATTATAATAGAAAGTTACAATTCATTGATGTCTTTTGACACTTCTAAAACGTTTTCTTTCACTTTCGCTAAAAGAAGTCCTCCTCCTCCAACAAAAGAAGGTGGTAAATTGTACATACCACTAATAGTGTATTCCTGTACAATACTCTTTGATGAATTTAACTGATAATAAAACTTCACTACAACTGTATATGCATTTGTTTTACGCATCATAACTCTCGAAAATTCTTTGCAAGATCTGTAGCTCATTTTATTAGGGTAATAAACTACTCCACCAATTTCTAACTCTCCATAATTATCAAGAATTTTTTGTTTGTACTCATCCTCAACTTCCAATGGGTTGATCACTTCCTCTGAAAAAGTAAATGATGGAGCCATTGTAGTTCCTTCAGCTTTATAGCTTTTAGGTTTAACTTCTGTGATAGTATAAGAGGGAAATGTTTTTTGCAAGTAAGGAACACAAAGCAATAATGAATCGCTAAAGAAGTTAATTGGTTTTTCTATAAAATATACAGAACGAGATAACATCTTGTATTCTCCAACCTCAAAATCAGGAGTTACAAATGAATCAAAGCATGCTTTATCTTCAGAAAAACTAGCTGTAGATGGTGTAATAGGCTTTCCGTTTTCTGTATATAATGCTCCATATACAAAAACTGACCTCTCTCGAGTCTCATCAATTGAAAGAGAAAAATCAATAGATCTTTTCTCTTTTATAATTACATCTTGTGCCAAACTAATTAATGATGATGTAAAAATAATTAGGGGTATAAATAGCTTTTTCAATAAAGTATTATTCCATGTTTTTCATAATCAAATATATCGATCTTGTAATGTAAGTAACTATAAAAGCTACAATCATTCCTTGAAAGAAATAACCTGATTGAGGTTCTTCTTTGATTACATACATTATCCCGAAAAATACAGGAAGGTATCCTATCACAAAAAATAAGAAGAATTTTGCCTCGCGTTTGATTGTTTTTAAAGTCATTATTTCTTTTTCTTAGTAGTTGATTTAGAAGAAGATGAAACATCTTTTTTTTGCTCTTCGAGTTTTTTAATGTATTGAATACCTAAAAAGCATGCTCCTGAAAGCATAAATAACCAATAACTAGTTGGAATACCAAAATAAAAAGATTGGTGTACCCCAATAATGAAAAAGGCAGCACCAAGTGCCACCAATAATGTAATTTTCATATCTATAAAAACGACTAGTCTGAGTATACTGTACCCTCAATATCTAAAAGCTCATATTCGTCAGGATTGTTCTGATTTGCTCTCATTCCTCTACCTGTAACGATTTCACCTTCTTTTGCAATACGAACTCTATCATCAGTATAAATATCACCGTTCTCTTTATTGAAATGAAGCGTATCTGTTTCTAATTTCTGGCCTTTCTTATAATCATCAAGTACAACATTACCATATACAGTGTAAAGTGTGCTATCAGCCGTATAAATTGCACTATCTGCTACTAAATGAGATGCTTCTGAAAGATCTTCTTCATCAAAAGTAACAATATCAATTCCTTCAGGATAACGCTCGTTACCATTTTTGTAACGCATTTGTACTTTTGCCTTTAATCTATTCTTTGGAATAGCATCTTCTGTATGGACCGTTTCAATATTAAAAGCAGTAAAATCGGGAGTTTCTGTTCCCATTACAATTTCTCTTGCTTCTCTTTTCGTACGTGTCTTAGAACCACATGAAAATAGGGTTACTGATACGATTGCTAAAATTAATATTTTCTTTATCATTGTCTGTCTTTGATTTATGTCTAAACACTTGACGCTACAAAAATATACATAAGATTTATCTTTACGTCTAGATTAACAGTATTTTAGTTTTTCAACTAGTTTCTTCTATCAATTGTGTGTATTTCTGCCGTTTTTTGGAACGATGTTATTAAAATAAACTTTTGTATATCCGAATTATAGAACATTGTCACTTCATTATCATTTCTGATTGGCTTTTCTAAATAGGGCTTACCGTTGATATAAAATAGATACGTTTTACGAGTAGATGGAAAAGTAATGGCTACAATTTCTGCATCTATTCCAAAATCAAAATATTGTGCAATAGCTTTAGTTTCTTCTTTAAAACTATGCTTAAAAAGTATTTTCCCAGCTCGATCACGTAGTGTGACTTTACCTTGAATTTGTTCCATGATCACCCATGATCTCCCTTTCGCTTCATCTTTCAATAAATCAAAAGATCTTCCATAAGCTCGGTCCCCAAATTTATCTCTCCTTAGTACTTCTCCTCTACCATTAACTTCTATTACATCACCAATACTAGTCAAAAATGTAATTGTAGATTTCTCTAAAGTAGCATCTTCTGTAATAAATAATTGAGGCGAAACTTCTTCTTTAAAAAGCATGGGAAATCCATTTACATATTCACCTAATTCTGTGAACACAATAAGTTTACCTAATTCTGATAAAGTAACTACAAAGTTTTTGCCATTTGCCTCAAAACTATGAGGAGGTAAAACTAAACGTTCTAGTGTTTTTTGTGGTAACCAATTTCCTTTTAAATTCCCTTTTCGGTCTAACCCGTAAATATTACCCAAAGTATCTGTAGCCAGAATTATACCGTCTGTATCTTGTAATAATTCTGAACTTCCTTTCACTCTCCATGGTAACCAATTTGTAAATTCAACTTGAGAATAAAATGGCAATTGAACAGGATAACCTGATACATAAACTCCATTTTTATCAATTTGTAAAACTTGATTGTTCTGACTAATAAAAAGTGAAGGAACAGAATTATTGGTCCAAACTAAAACTGGTTTTGCATGAATTATCGAATCAAATTCGTGGTAATAAATCGTATCGCCAGTAAATGAATAACCTTCCAAAACATTTTCTTTATCAATTAAGACCATCCCTTTTTCCTCTCCATATAAGTTTTTATAAACTAATGGAGGCATTTGAAGGTAATCGCCCATTGTTTTTGATAAGATTTTATTAGATGATTTTGGTTTATCTTCACGTAGTTTACCACTAAACAACCCTGCTATTTCAAACCTATCTTTTGATAATGACCAAACTTGAAAATTAAGACTTAAAATAAGTTGCCTATGCTTTTCTAAATAAGATTTATAGGTGTTAGAAAGCCCATGTAGGATACCAGCCCAAGAAGACTCTGCATTAAAAACTACACTAGCTTCTGAAGGTGTATTGACTAATTTATTGATTAATACTTGATACCTTTTCTGAGTTGTCCATCTTCTTTTGGCAAGCCAATCGTCTAACCATTGCGTTAAAGTTGGTAGGTCTCCACCTGTTATCACAAAATTATTTAGTCTTAATAAATAAGTTGCTTGATGTTTTTCAGAGAAGCTTTCACCTCCAACAACTCTCGTTAGGTTTGCAATTGGAAATCTATAAATTGTAAAACCATGACGCCCTATCAATTTTACTTTCTCAGAATTTTCATATTCATAATCCTTTCTAAGCTGATTGATAGTTTCATCAAATTGCCTTTCCTCTTTTAATTGGAAGAAATACAAGTGTTCCCATTGCCCTCCATCTACATTTGTTATTGTAGCTTGGACAATATCACCATTCAGTTCATTTATAAAAGCTTCAGAATTAAAACCTTTTTCTTTAAAAGTCTGAATCAGATTTTCTGTAATATCTCTTTCTTTTGATGGATCAAAATTGTGAGCATTATCTACGAACTCCTGAATTTCAGAAGAATTCCAACGTTTATAAAAGGCAACATCATCTACCATAAATTTATAAACTTCATCTTTTTTATTAGATAAAGATGAAAATACAGCCTTCTGGAAAGAATCTTCAGGTAATGAATTATAACTTAAAATACGCACTTCATTTGGACGTTCCACTGCACTTTTCACCATCATACCATTAGAAAATTCTTCTAAAGATGGAAAAGGATGTTCCGTACCTAAATCAGTCATTCTTTTAAACCAATGTGCTACAGAAGAAGGTCTAATCCAAACGTTAACTCCTTCCGGTAATTGGTTTCCCGAAGACACTTTAGAAAGCTTAGTATTTAAATTACCAAAGTAATAATCGTCATAAAACTTCTCTCCATTATTTCTAATAGCTTCCTCAATCCATAAAGCATCAGTAGATGCTACTAAGAAATTTCTAATTTTTGAAACACTAAGCAATTGCTTCCCTAGTTTATATTCATGAACATCAACTCCTTTATATTGTCTTGTATAAGATTTGTTTTTTAATGCAGTAAGTTGAGAAAAGGGATCTAAATAAACCCTTTCATCCATTGGGATGTAAACTGACCATGAAAAAGGCTTACTTCCTGTAGAGTTTACAGAGATATAAACTTTACCTTTAACACCAAGAAATTGATTTTGAATTGCTGAGTCAGCGATAACTAAAAGGCTATCTAAAGTTCTAAAAGCAGTAGTTCCACCATCTAGCACCTTAATAGCTGAAACCAACTCTGACGAGTCTAAAACTGAAATTGTTTGTTTAGGAGTGTTAGTTTCAATTAAAGCAATTGATTCACTTGCTACGACGTGCCAAATATCTGTTTCATAAGATTCTTTCCTAGTAAGATCTACGAAATAAAACCCTGTAAAGAAAAATATTAATGCTAAAAATTGCGTAATCGCGAGTTTCTGCTTGATTGATAAATTGATAAGACTCTTTGCGTTTAGTTTGATAAAAAATACTTCTCAGAAGAATCAAACCGTAAAGTAAAGTTATTATTAACCTTTACTTTTTATATTCATTTGGTCTAATAATTCTTCTAGAATTCTATTGTACAATGCGTCAGAAGCTGTTCTTTTAGTTACAGCTTTTGTAGCATGAACAACTGTACTGTGATCACGACCACCAAATTGATTACCAATAGATTTAAGGGGTTCTTTTGTATATTCTTTAGAGAAATACATAGCAATCTGACGTGCCTGTGCAATATCTTTTTTACGTGTCTTAGATTTTAACTCATCGACTGAAATACTGAAATATTCTGAAACTATTTGTTGAATAAATTCAATTGTAATTTCTTTCTCAGTATTACGTACAATATTTAATAGTGCATTTTTAGCCATATCTAAATCCACCTCTCTTTGCATAAGAGAAGCATTGGCTACTAAAGAAACTAATGTTCCTTCTAACTCTCTAATATTAGAATCTATATTATAAGACAAATACTCCACAACATCATCTGGTACATTTACACCTTCCGACATTAGTTTTTGCTTTACAATTGCTACCCTCGTTTCGAAATCAGGTTTTTGAATATCTGCTGTTAATCCCCATTTAAAACGAGATAATAATCTATCTGTTAGCCCCTCTAAACTACGAGGAGGTCTATCAGAAGTCATGATAATCTGTTTACCATTTTGGTGTAGGCGATTAAAAATATGGAAGAAGTTTTCTTGTGTTTTCTCCTTTTTCGCCAAGAATTGTATATCGTCAACAATTAATACATCTACCTGTAAATAGTAATTTGTAAACTGTTGAACATTATTATTTCTAAGCGCTTCAATAAATTGTGTTGTAAACTGTTCAGAAGAAACATACAATACAAATTTACTCGGGTCGGTTCTTTTTACTTCGTTACCTACTGCTTGTGCTAAATGTGTTTTACCTAAACCAACACCACCATAAACCACTAATGGGTTAAATGCTGTAGCACCTGGTTTTCTTGCAATTGCAATACCTGCAGATCTTGCTAATCTATTACAGTCTCCCTCAATAAATGTTTCGAATACATAAGTTGGGTTTAAATACGATTCTCTATAGCTACTTTCTTGAGCATTAGGTACTCTAAAGTGATCTACAAAATCGCCCGAATTATTCATATTAGGAATAGGGCGTTCTTCTGCTCTTGGTTTTTGCTGAGATGAACGGTATTGTTGAGGCTGCTGAGATTGACTTTTACGGTATTGAGGAGGGTTTTGATAACTATTACTTTGTGTAGCACCAAAACGATCCTGATTATTTTCTTGAGGAGGAACAGGCCTTTGATTTGGAGGTGACTGCTGCGATTGTTGCTGCTGCTGATTCCAATTCTGAGCTTGTTGTTCTCTTTGTTGCTGTTGTTGTTGCCTCTGAAAGAAATCTGGATAAGAATTATTATTTCTATTCTCCTGATTAAATTGATTATTATACCCTTCCGCTCCAAAGTCATTACCTAGGTTATCATTTTGTGGTGGAAAACCTTGATTAGGTTGCTGTTGCGACGGTGGATTATTAGGTGGTACTTGAGGTTGTTGTTGCTGATCTGGAAACTGAGGTTCTTGGTTTTGACGTGGTGGCTGTTGTTGCCCCATTCCTCTACCCTGGTCGTTTCCAGTATTTTGATTTTGTTGAGGATGATTTTGTGGCTGATTCTGAGGGTTTGGAGAATATCCTCCATTATTACCCAAATTGCCATATTGATCATACCCCTGATTTTGAGGCGGTTGTTGTTGCCCTCTTTGTACAGTAAAAGGTGCATTCTTAGGTCTTCTAGTCATCATAATAGAATATTCTAGTTTTCCTGTAGGTCCTAATACTGCATCAATTGCTTTTTTAAGTACATGTACATAGTACTCTTCAAGCCACTCATAAAAAAATGGACTAGGAACTGCAATTGTTAAGACATTATTTTCCAGTTTAACGGGTTTTATAGGAACAAACCACGTATGAAAACTCTGTGCAGAGATTTCACCCTTAATTATCTCAAGGCATTCACGCCAAACTGTTGAACAATCTTTAATCATTAATAACAACCAGTATTTTCCGATTTTCTAGAAATGCAAAATATCTTATAAAGATACTCAATTCTTTGCGCTAAAGTAAATAATTGTACTGTAATAGGAGAAGTTAGTAACATTAATTAATGATTTAAATAATATTAGGTTTCTTCTTTAATGTCTGTACCTTCTTATAAACAAAAGGACAAAAAAAGGCCCAAACCTATTAATAATAGGTTTGAACCTCTTGCAACTTTGTTATAATAACAAAATTACTATTCAGCAGTTGGAACTACTGAAATGAAAGATCTTCCCAATCTAGATTTCTTGAACTGTACAGTTCCGTCTACTAGTGCGAAAATTGTGTGATCTTTTCCCATACCTACGTTTTGACCAGGGTGGTGTTGAGTACCACGCTGTCTAACTAGGATGTTACCAGCTTTAGCAGCTGATCCTCCGAAAATTTTCACACCAAGTCGTTTACTTTCCGACTCTCTACCGTTTCTTGAGCTACCCGCTCCTTTCTTGTGTGCCATGTTTTTTTATCGTTAGGAATTTCGATTTCTAAAATCAATTAGTTAGAGATACCTTCGATAAGAACCTTTGTGAAGTGCTGTCTATGACCGTTCTTCACTCTGTATCCTTTTCTTCTCTTTTTCTTAAAGACGATAACTTTTTCGCCTTTTACGTGAGCAAGTACCTTACCTGTCACTTTTGCACCTTCTACAGTTGGTGCACCTACTGATACATTGTCAGCGTTATCTACTAGAAGGACTTTTTCAAATTCTACTGCAGCACCCTCTTCAGAGTCTAATTTGTGCGTGTAGATATATTTATTTTCTTCTACTTTGAATTGCTGACCTGCTATTTCTACAATTGCGTACATTGTGTCTCCGATATTTTTTTCCCTCGAAATGCCTGCAAATGTAACTTTATTAATTCACATAGACAAGTGTTTTGGTATTAAAACATTGATATTAAATCCTTAAAGAGTCTAAACACGCGGTTTTTACTATCGTTTGATGTGTTTTTTTTATAACTAAACATTTCTTAAGAATATTTTACCAAAATAAATGAATACTAACTTCTTTAATAAAAGCTATATTTAGTGATTTACTTCCAATATCAAAAAAGTTCAAAAAATTAGAACTACTTATCGGTTAATAATTTCGTATCATTGTATTCAACCTAATTTATTTAAGAAATAAAAAGAATATATTTTTGCAACTCATTGCGAAAGTCTAAAAGATTACATTTACTAGAAATAATACAAATGGGAGAGAATAAAGAGACAGATAAGAAACGAAATATTACCAACGAGTTTGATAAGGTTAAAGAAAAAGATCAAAAGAAAAAGCGATTCCAATTAATAAGAAGAGATAATTTTGGTAATATTCTTTTTTTAAAGAGAATGTTAATAGGCACATTAGCTGCATTTACTTACCCACGATTAAAATTACATAATAATCTAGAAGTAAAAGGTATGGAAGTACTTAAAGACCTTCCTGATAATAATGTCCTATTTATATCCAACCATCAAACATATTATACAGATGTAATTTCTTTCTACCACATTTTCTCAAGTGCAAAATGGGGATTTAAGAAGGGAGTAGCCAACTTACCTGTATATATGCTTAACCCTAGAGTAAATATTTATTATGTTGCCGCAGAAGAAACAATGAAACAAAGCGGTCTAATACCAAAAATATTTTCTTTAGCTGGAGCGGTTACTGTTAAGCGTTCATGGAGAGCACAGGGAAAAGACGTAAAAAGAGGAGCTGATATTAATGCTCCATTAAAAATTAAAAAAGCATTAGATCAAGGATGGTTAGTAACATTCCCTCAAGGTACAACTAGTCCATACGCTCCTGTTAGAAAAGGAACAGGGAATATTATTAAGAGTTATAACCCAATTGTTGTTCCTATAGAAATTGATGGCTTTAGACGAGCTTTTGATAAAAAAGGACTATTCTTTAAAAAGAGAGGTACCAAATTAAAAGTCCATATTAAAGATCCTATACAATTTTCACCAGACGCAAGTGTTGATGAAATTGTAAAAACGATAACGAATGCAATTGGTCAAAACCCAGATAACAAACCAAAGTTTGACTAAGTGTTTGAGGTTTTAACATTTATTTAAAAAAAAGGGATAAACTTTGCTTCTTAAAGGTTTATCTCTTTTTTTTGTAGTTACTTATATATTACTGTGTATGATAGTGACTAAACAAACAAACTTTAAAGCATAATTCTCTTTACTCTAACTTATTACTAAAACACACAATAATTATATATTTCAAAACGTTTACATTGTAATTGATTCAAAATATTACCTACAATAATGTCATTACTCCTTCAACGGTTTTTTTACATTTCACTTACTCTTTTACTTACCCAAATTAATGCCTTTGCATTTAATATAACTCCTCCTCCCTTTTGGGATGGTGTATTATTGGCTAGTAAATCAGAAACATCTATAACTGCGTTTGTAGATAAAACAGAAGATATTGATGCATTGACTATTGTTGCAAATGTTGATGGAAAAACAATAACTCATGCAGTAAAGCTTTATGGCCGCTCTTTAACTATTGAAACCAATGGAGGGCAAAATGGTTTTATTATGATTAAGAAATTAGGGTTTGTTGTTGCTTCTACAAAAATATCCGAAATAGTTTCTACGGAACAACATTATCTTTTAGCAAGAGTTGCCGTTATGAAATCCATGGATAAAAAAATTGGTTATCAGTTTTCTAGTCGTTCTTATAAAACTTTAAATAAAGCTCCGTCAGAAGCTAAAAAAAGAGCTAACAGTGATATTTTAACATCAAACACCGCAAACCAAGGATTTACACTAAAAGAAGAAAGGAAACCAATTAATGCTAAACCTAGAAATGATATTTATGTATATACTTCTTCTACAGAGATTGTAGAAGAAAAAGTAAGTGAAGAAGAAAATGAAAAACTAAATATTACAAATAGCAGAGGTAATGTTGCAATTAAAGCAGCCACAAATAGTCTTCTCTTTGAAGGGGTTATCCATCACGCTATTCATCCTAAATACTTAAAGAAACAAAAATCTATTAGTTTAAATACAAAAAAAGATGCTAAAGGATTTGATCAAGAATATGACGTTATAAGTGATAACAACAGCTGGCTTTTATTAGAACACAAAAGGCGTTCAGAAACTTTCTCTTTTGATGGTGAGTATATTATTAAGCTAGACAAGGAATACTTCAATATTAAGTACAACAACAAAGAAGAGATAGATAAATACCTTTTAAAAAACCATTTATCGATTAAACCATACAATAAGAAATTACTAGGTATTTACTTTGAGAACCATGAAATCACAGCACTAAAATCAACTAGTGTTTATACAATAAGCCAATACAATAAAAACACAATAAAAATTAAAACAGGGAATACTACTTATACAATATTTTCAGATGATAAGTTATTAGTAATTCGAGAAAACAATAATCAATTACATAAGCTTAATAAAAAGATTTTTAATCAAAAAGAGCATTTTTACTACACAGATTAATTGTATTTTTATAAAAAATGAACTTCTTAAATATATTTATATTAAATTTAACTAAATTAACAACTTTATTTTTTGGTCATATTTTTTAGCCTAGGAAAAATAAAATAACTACTACTAAATAAAACAATGAAAAATAACTTCTCAGGAGATAGTGTTAAGCATAATCTAAAGTACTTATTTCTCCTTCTTTCTATACCAACGGTACTTGGTATATGCTCTTTTTCTATCTTTTCTGGAGATTGGAATGGAATCCTTTTAATAACTAAACAAGGAGATGAATACCTTGCATTTCTGGATAAACTTGAAAGTACAGAAGATGTAACGATAGTAACTTATATAAATAATAATAGAACAGAATATGCTATTAATTCTATAAGTGATGTAACGCGTTTGAAATTTAAGAAGTCTGATGATGGTTATATTGCTGTAAAACAAGGCAAACAAATTGTTTCTTCGGTAAGATTAAATCAAATCCAAGACATGAACACTAAGCAATTTAATAGTCGTGTTCAGAAAGCGAAAGATGCTACTCCTGTAGAACAACAGCAAGTTGTTTTTGTAGAACCTGAGCCTAAAAAAGATCAAATAGAAGTAGTTACAATTGTAGAAGAAGAAATTACTGTTACCGAAGTTCCTGATGAAAAAATTGAGGAAGAAACAGTTGAAGAGGAATCAGTTGCTGCTGTAGCCGGTATTTCTACTTATGAAATTTTCTTGGTTAATAATCATTATAAGCATAGTGTTAAGAATGTAGAGGATATTAAATCTAGAGATGATCTTTCTAAGGAGATTGTTAAAGAGGCTATTCTCCTAGAAGAACAATATGAAATCGTAAATGATTATTATTCATGGTTACACCTTAAGGATAAAGAAAAAGGTGACCACTATGCTTTTGATGGTGAATACCTTTTTGAGATAGATGAGAAGTATTTTGAGTTAAAACACTCTGATAAGTATCTATTAAAAGTGTACAGAGATGAACATGATATCCGTGTAAAGCCTCATAATAAAAAGTGGATGGGTATTTATTACCAAGATATTTTAGTTTCTGAATTTAAATCTACAAAAGGTTTTGAATTCTCTAAACTAGACGAGGATAACTTTATGATTAAAATCGAAAAGCATGTTTATAAAGTAAACTGTAGCAGAACGTATATTACAATTAGAAAGGATGGTAAAATAATTGAACAATTCAATACTAATTCTTTCAAGAAAGAACCTGCACCCGTTTTCCCTGCAAATTAATTTAGTACTTATTTAAGTATCTATTGCAATAATGAACAAAGCCGGTATTCATATTATTATGAGTACCGGCTTTGTTGTATTTTAAAGCTTCATCTTCATCCCATCAATTGGTTTATTACTATCAAATAGTATTAAAATATAAACCAATTTTTAAAATAACATCACAAATAAATACCGACCAGTTGGTATGTTATGAAAATTATAATACATTTGACGATCAAAGAATAACAATTCAAGATGTCAAAAAGTACAAAAGAACATATTATTGAGGTTGCTCTTCAATTATTTAAAACTAAAGGAATGAATAATATTTCTTTAAATGATGTCGTTAAAGCATCCTCTGTTTCTAAAGGAGCATTGTATCATCATTTTAAAAATAAAGATGAATTATTAATTGCGTGTCTTTTGTCTTTTTGGAAAAACCAATCAGAAACATGGATAGAAGTACCTTTTGAGGAAATGTCATTACTCGACGTTATAAACCTACTTAAAGTGGAGACTGCAAATTCTATTGAGAACTTTACAAGTGATCATGATAATTCATTCGAATTTTATATCACAACCTTATTTTCTGTTCGAAAATATCCTCAAATTCAAGAATTTAGTAAAGGCTTTTTTAATCATTTTAAAAATGGTATTGAAAAAGTGATTAAAAACGATCAAAAAGCAGGTATAATAAAAAAAGAAATAATCCCTTCAGATTTAGCACAACTAATTATTGCAACAGGAGAAGGGTTGGGTGTATTATCATTTGCTCAAATATATGATATACCTAAAGACATTTTTAACAACGTATATAACCAAATTTATAAATCAGTTACCTATTAATCAGATGAAAAAAATTCCAATAATCCTTAGTGTAATTTTCTGCTTTATTACCTCCCTTACATTTGGACAAGATGCTTCCGAGATAATAAAAAAGATGCAAGATCATCAGAGAGGAAAAAGTAGTTACACTAATATGACAATGAAAGTTGTTCGACCAGATTGGACTAGAACAATGAATATGAAATCTTGGTCTTTAGGTGGTGAAGATTATTTTTTGGTATTAATAACCTCTCCTGCAAAAGATAAAGGTTCTGCTTCATTAAAAAGATTAAAAGAGATGTGGAGTTGGACTCCAAGTATAGAACGAACTATTAAAATTTCTCCGTCTATGATGTCTCAAGCATGGATGGGATCTGACTTTACTAACGATGACCTTATGAAAGGCTCTTCTGTTGTAAACGATTATAGCCACAAATTACTTGGTAAAGAAACTGTAAATGGTTTAGAATGCTATAAAGTTGAAATGATTCCTCATGAAGATGCGGCTGTCGTTTGGGGTAAAGTATTGGTATGGGTGACAACAGATGGTATCTATAATCAAATGAAAGTAGAAAACTACGATGAAGACATGTATCTAGTAAATACTTTAAATCAATATGATGTAAAAGAGTTAGGAGGACGAATGATGCCTACTCGTCAAGAAATGGTTCCTGCAGATGAAGAAGGTAAGAAAACGGTTATGATCTTGAATGATGCAAAATTTAATCAAAAGATTTCTCCAAACTTCTTCACACAACAAAATATGAAACGTGTTAGATAATCCTAAAGTCACAATAAAATGATTACAAAAATAGCATGGCGAAATTTATGGAGAAGCAAGAGAAGAACAATCACTAGTATCTCTTCTATCTTTTTCGCTGTCATACTTGCAATACTCATGAGGTCGTTGCAAGAAGGGTCTTATGGTCAAATGATTGATACTGCCGCAAGATTTTATATGGGATATGGTCAGGTACATAAAAAAGGATTTTGGGAGGATAAATCAATCAATAATTTGATGACTGACTCTAAAAAAACACGAGATCAAATCCTTTCAGAAAAAAATGTAAAAGATGTTTTTGGTAGGTTAGAAACTTATGGAATGGCTGCAACAGATTCTCTTACAAAAGGGGTTATGATTGTAGGAACTGAACCAGAAGGTGAAAATCAACTTAGTAATCTATCCAGTAAAATTGTTAAGGGAAAGTATATCAATAATAATAGTAAGGGTATTCTTATTGGCGAAGGATTGTCAAAATATTTAGGCCTTACCGTTAATGATACATTAGCAATTTTAGGACAAGGATACCATGGAGCTACTGCTGCTGAATTATACAAAATTGATGGTGTAATTAAGCATCCTAACCCACAAATGAACAATCAGGTGGTATACATGTCTTTACCGACTGTTCAATATTTTGTTTCTGCTCCTAATATGCTTAACGCTTATATTTTAAATGTAAATGATAATCAGAAAATTGAAAAAACAGTTGCTGGTATTCGTGAAAAATTATCGGGAGAAGACTTTGAAGTAATGAGTTGGGCAGAGTTATCTCCAGAAATGGTTAACCTGATTAATACAGACAGAGAAGGAGGAAAGCTAATGATTTATATACTCTACATAGTTATTGCTTTCGGCATCTTTAGTACTATTTTAATGATGACTATAGAAAGGGAAAGAGAATTTGGTATCCTGATAGCTGTAGGTATGGTAAAAAGAAAAATCTACAATATGCTACTTCAAGAGTCTTTATTTATTGGTTTAATAGGTATTTTCTCTTCATTTTTAGCGGGTTTTCCAATTTTATTATACATGGAAAATCATCCTATTGCCATCACAGGTGCAAATGGAGATGCAATGGCTAAAATGGGTATGGAACCACTACTTAGGTTTACGGCTAGTTTAGATATTATCTGGCCTCAGGCACTTTTAATGGCATGTATTATGGTGCTCTGCACAGTTTATCCAATCTATTACATATCAAAATTAAAAACAGTTGAAGCCATTCATTCTTAAACATTAAATACAATGATGATTACAAAAATATCTTGGCGAAATGTTTGGAGAAACAAAATGAGAAGTGGTATTCTCATCGCCTCAATTGCAGTGGGTTTATTAGGGGGTATTTTTACAATGGCTCTAATTAACGGAATGATGGAATCTAAGATTCAAGAGTCTTTGATTACAGAGTTAGCACATGTTCAAATCCATAAAAAAGGATTTGAAGTCAATAATAGCTTTAGTGATTCAATAAGAAATTTTCAAGCTGTTGTAAAAGTAGCAGAAAACGACTCCTTAACTAAAGGTTGTTCTCCTAGAGTTATTGTTCAAGGAATGGCTTCTTCTGCTAATGACAGTCAAGGAATCAAAATTATTGGCATAAATCCAACCAAAGAATTCACGGTAACTGATTTACCAAAATTCTTAATTAAAGGTGATTACTTTAAAGGAAAAAGGAAAAATCAGATTGTTATTGGTGAAGGACTTGCAAAAAAACTAAAAGTAAAAATCCGTTCAAAAATTGTCATCGCTTATATGGGGCCTGATAAAGAAATGGTAAATACTGCTTATAGAGTAGCTGGTATTTTTGCTACAAGTTCTCCAGATTTTGATAAAGGTGTTGTTTTCACTCAATCTAAGGATATGTGGAAAAACGCAGGACAAGAGTTTATTCATGAAATAGCTTTAACATCTATCGATGGAGGTTCTTCTCCAGAAGGGTTAAGAGATCACTTAGAAAATGACCTTCATAATAAACAATTAAATGTTCAGACTTGGAGACAAATAGTTCCTGAATTAAGTGCTCTTGCTGAAACTGGAAATACAAATAGTTACATTATTTTAGGTATAATATTATTTGCTTTAGGGTTTGGAATCTTAAACTCTATGACGATGGCAATTTGGGAAAGATCTAGAGAACTTGGTGTCTTAATGGCTGTGGGTTTAGAAAGATCTAAAGTATTTATAATGATTGTTTTAGAAACAATTTACCTTTCATTAATTGGTAGTAGTATTGGTGGTCTTATCTCCATTGCATTAATTGCTTATTATGGCAAACATGGTCTTAAATATTCTGAAGGCACTATTGCGGGATTTAGCAACATTGTTTACCCTGTTCTATCTGCAGAATCATTTATACCCTTATTCTTTATGGTATTAATTACAGCAATTATTGCTGCATTACCTCCTGCATTTAAAGCCATTAAATTAAACCCTGCCGAAGCTGTGAGATATAAAGGTTAATAGTATCTCCTTTTAACCTTTTTCCAAATTCTAAATAGTAAAGAAATGATAGAAATAAAAGATTTAGTCAAAACATATAACGAAAATACAATTCCTGTACATGCATTAAATCATGTAAATTTGGAAATTAAAGAAGGTGAATTTACAGCTGTAGTTGGTCCTTCGGGATGTGGTAAAACAACTTTTCTTAATATTTTAGGAGGGTTGGATAAGCCAACATCAGGTAATATTTTTATTGATGGGACAAATTTACACGACCGTTCATCTTCTGATATGATTACTTATAGAAGAGATAATATTGGATTTGTTTTTCAAGATTACTCTTTGATGCCAGTACTTACTGCAGAAGAAAATGTGGAGTTTATTATGGAGCTTCAAGGACGTTCTAAAAAAGATAGAAAAGCACGTTCTCAAGAACTATTAAAAGCTGTTGGCATTGCTGACAAAGGCAACCAATTTCCTACAAAGTTATCTGGTGGTCAACAACAAAGAGTTGCAGTAGCAAGAGCATTAGCATCTAAACCAAAGCTTATTTTAGCCGATGAGCCTACTGCAAATTTAGATTCTAAGGCTACTTCTGATCTTTTGGATATCATGAGACATCTTAATGAAAAAGAGAACATTACTTTTGTTATTGCTACACATGATCAGCGAGTAATGGACAGAGCAAAACGCGTTATCCAATTTGATGATGGTAAAATCATTGATGCAAAATAATTTTATAAAGACGTAGTATACACTGCTACGTCTTACTTTTTTCTATCTACATGAATAAGCAATTACTCCTCCTCCTTTCCTTATTCTCATTATCTATTTTAAGTTATGCTCAGGAAGATAATGAAGAAGTGAAAACATCTAAGTTTAAAGAAAACTTTGTTGCATCTGGCTATTTAAAATATATGCAAACAATATCTCTTCCTAAAGATTTAGACGACGATTGGTACATCGATAATTTATTCCACAACCGTTTAAATTTCAAGTATTATGCTTCTGATAAAATTACCCTAGCCCTTGAAGGAAGGAATAGAATGCTCTATGGAGCAAGCCCTCAATACATTCCTAATTACGATCAAGAATTTGCTTCTCAACAGCAATATGCATTTAATATGTCGTACAATTGGGCTGCTGGTAACTCGTATGTTATCAACTCTCAAATCGATAGGTTTTATTTTGATTATTCTGCAGGAGATTGGCAAGTTAGAGTTGGTAGACAACGTATAAATTGGGGTGTTTCTATGGTTTGGAACCCAAATGATTTATTTAATACTTACTCCTTCTTTGATTTTGATTATGAAGAACGACCTGGTGCTGACGCCATTTTAATAAGAAATTACCTCGGTCCTATGAGTTCGATTGAAGTAGTATTTTCACCATCCAATGAATTTGAATATTACAATGTAGCTGCTTTATTTAAAACTAATTTATGGCAATACGATTTCCAATTTTTAGCAGGTTATGTTAGAGAAAATTTCAACCTTGGTTGGGGTTGGGAAGGTCAAATAGGCGGTGCCGGTTTTAAAGGGGAAGGTACTTACTTTTATCCAGACTATACAGGTGAAGACCCATCTGTTGTAATGGATATTTCTTTCGATTACACATTTACTAATTCTATTTACTTACACACAGAAACCATCTATAATAGTGCAGGTGCTACCTCTCCGATAGGTACAATTGACCCAACAATGCAGCTTACTCCTAAAACATTAAGCTTATCCCGTTTTGCCTTTTTTAATGAAATTCAATACCAACTTACTCCCCTTACTAGATTAGGTATAAATAGTATTGTAAACAGCAATGATAGATCTTATTATATAGGTGGGAATGCAACTACCTCTTTAAGTGATAATTTTGAGGTACTTGTTTTCGGCATGTTCTTTTTTGGAGATGAAGGCTCTCAATATGCAGATGGAGGTTCTCAGATTAATTGGCGTCTTAAATGGAGCTTTTGATTGAAAAATAGCGTTTATTTCACTTAATTGATAAAGTAAACTTCATATACTAAATCGACTACTCCAACAACTGAAATTATGACTACTTTTATATCAAAAATAAGAGCGATATTTCCTTCCTACGCATCTAAAGGTACAATTGTATTTTCTTCTTTTTTTATCTTCTTTTCTTCATTCCTCACTATAGATTTTTTCCTTCCTAAACAATTTGACATTGCCTATATATATGATGTTGAATTTTCTGGTAATGATGGAATATTGGTTCGCTCCGAAAATACAGCAAATTTTGTAATAGAATCCAATCAGGTGTTATTAGATGATATAGGAAGTGAACTGTATGTTTATAAAACTCCTATTTTTAAAAGAATAGATCCGGTAGTATCAAAAAGTGATCATACCACATTTAATGTTTGCTATAACTTAAGAAGTACCTATTTCATACCATGTATTTTAACACTACTCTTATCTATATTAATGCTATATACTAAGCCTTCTGAAGATCGAGATATTAATTTTCAAGGAGTTTTAGGAGCGATAATTATTATACTTCAAATTATAATAGTTATGCTTAATTTTAATGCATTATTCTTACTTGGTTCTTAAACAAGAAGGCATTACAATTCAAAGTGCAATTTTTACAATTCAAATTTAAATACAACAACTTAGAGTAAGTAAACAACAATGCGTAATAGTTTTACCGTATATTAATTATATAAAAATAAAATTATTATGCCTACAATATTTTCAAATAGATCGCCCAAATATCAATTCCTACTTAGGTTAACTATTGTCTTTTTAATACAATTATTAATAAAAGCATTTGACTATAGTTTTGGAGGAGTCTTCCCATTAACTGTAAGAGGAGCTACTTTTACCATTGTGTTCACCTCTTATTGGTTACTCTGTTGGTATATGGCAGAATTTATCCAAAAGAAAGTAGCCACTTTTAAATCTCCGTTCGAAATTATCACGCATCTCTTATTTGGTTTTTTTGTGGGTGTTTCATCTAATATAATTTACATGTTAGGTGATACTTACATTTTTGATAATGGACACCTCTGGGAAGATATTAGGTTTTATAATCCGGAGTTAGTTACAGGACTTACAATTTTTTATATTTTACTCTATATTGTTTATAGAAATGTAGATAAAGAAATCACTATCAAAGAGAATCAAATCAATCTAGAGACGATAGAAAAAGAAATGTTCAAATCTCAATATATGGCATTAAAAGCTCAGATTGAACCACATTTTCTCTTTAATAGTCTTAGTGTCTTATCAAGCTTAGTTCATACAGATCAAAAGTTAGCATCTGATTTTATCATTAAGTTATCGAAGACTTTACGGTATATTATTGAGCAAAATAAGAGAGTAACTGTTCCTTTAGAAGAAGAATTAAAAATTGTTGAAGATTACTTCTTCTTATTAAAAACTAGATTCGGTGATAGTATTCAATTAAATATCAATCTTTCTGATGATTTATTACAAACTACTATTTTACCTCCAGCTAGCATCCAAATATTAATAGAAAACGCTGTTAAGCACAACAAATTTTCAATAAAAAAACCTTTAATAATAGACGTTATTTCTGACGGTAATATTATTCAGGTTTGTAATACTTATGACAAAAAAGAGCTCGATGAAAACTCTACAGGAATGGGGTTATCAAACATCAATAAAAGGTATCAATTGATAGCAAATCAAAATATTACCATCGAAAAAAATAAGACTATTTTTATAGTTAGTTTACCAGCTTTATCTCAAATCAATCATGAAAATTTTAATCATTGAGGATGAACTTCCTACCGCTAATTACTTAGAAAAGTTAATTAATCAATATAATTCTTCTTTTGAAATTGTAGCAAAACTTTCATCCGTAGAGGATAGTATAGAATGGTTTAAATCAAATATACAACCCGATTTAATTTTTCAAGATATTTCTCTAAGCGATGGCAACTGTTTTGAAATTTACAAACAAGTAACGGTACAAAGTCCTTTAATATTCACAACTGCTTATAGTGAATATGCATTAGAATCTTTTCAGCTAAATAGTATAGATTACATTGTAAAACCATACGGTTTCGAAGATATTCAAAGAGTCTTAAATAAGTTCTCACTCTACCGTGATTTGTTTATTACCTCCTCTCCTTCTTCTATGAATGAGATACAAGAGAATAACAAAAGGAAAATCAAAAAGCGGTTTTTAGTATCAATTGGTGAACAATTAAGAACGGTAAAGGCAGAGGAAATAGCTTTTATTAGATTCGATGAAGGGCTTACGTTTCTTCATTTGTATGATGATAAAAAATACCCCATAGATAAAAGCATTTCTACTTTAGAATCTCAATTAGACTCCTCACAGTTTTTTAGAATCAATCGGAAATATATTCTTAGAATTGATTCAATAAAGAAAATTAATACTTGGTTTAATTCAAGGTTACAAATTGAAACAAATCCACCTACACCAGAAGAACTCATTGTGAGTAGAGATAGAGTAAAAGCATTTAAAGATTGGTTAGATAGCTAAATCAGTTAGTCACATGAAGACATTTCATGTGACTTTTTTGTTTTTAGAGACTAAAAAAATTATAAGTCGGTGTATTTTCTATATCTGTAGCATAAAAGTAATTACAATTCAAAAGAGCATTTCTACAATTCAACTTTTATAATAACAACTGAACATAAATACCATTCTATAGGTGTTGCACATATCGTATAAATAAAATGTAAAA
This sequence comes from Flammeovirga pectinis, assembly GCF_003970675.1. Taxonomy (GTDB): domain Bacteria; phylum Bacteroidota; class Bacteroidia; order Cytophagales; family Flammeovirgaceae; genus Flammeovirga; species Flammeovirga pectinis. The sequence goes on along the minus strand of NZ_CP034562.1, from coordinate 535,927 downwards.
AGGTTGAAAAAATATCAAAATTTTAAAGGAAAAATAATCTATTCTTCTCTTTTAAAACTTGATACTAAACAACCTGAATATTTATATAATTAATTCACATTTCAAACTTATGAAAAAGTCAATTTTATTTATCGCCTTCAATTTCATGTTCATTTCTTCAGCATTATTTGCTCAAGACAAAACAATTAACGTAGGTGTAAAAGGCAGTGCAGGTATGTCAGGGTTCTCAAATAATCTAGGTCTCTCTTCAGATACAAGACAATCTTGGGAAGGTGGCTTAATGTTAAGAGCCAACATACCAAACTTACCAATCTATGTACAAACAGAACTTCTGTATACAAATACTGGAGGAACATTTGAGCTTGATAATGCATCTCAAGATTTAGTACTTAACAAAGTTGAAGTTCCAATTCTTTTAGGTGGTAAAATGGGTATAGGTAATATAACAGCTAGAGCATATGGTGGTGTAGTTGCACAACAAATTGTCAAAGATAATTTCAGCGATATTAGTAGTGATTTAAATGCAAATGAGTTTAGCTGGGGATGGCAAGTAGGTTTAGGTGTCGACATCAAAAAGTTTACTGTAGATACTAAATATCAACAAAGTGCAAATTCAGTTACAAACCCAGGTATTGATCTACAATCACAACAGTTTACGGTAAGTGTAGGTTACTTTATCTGGTAAAACCTACTTCATGATAAACACTAAATAACTTCAGTAGTTTAAAATAATCAGCCACACTATTCTAAGTGATATAGTGTGGCTGTTTTATTAATTATCAATACACTAATTCTTGCCTCTTTTGTTTCTGCTTTTTCACTACTTTTTTGGTGTTAATATACATCCAAAAACCTAATAGGCTTACTATAAAATTACCTAGAGCAAATAATATCAATATTGTATCTCTTAACCCTTTTCCTAAAAAATCTAGAACATGATATTTATGAAAATAAGCGAATATAAAACCTGACAAAGCAGACTTATCTTCTATTATTGCACCAACAAAACTACTGCTCGTATCTATGTACCACCGTGGATTTCCTACACCAGAAAATTGAACTTTTTGTACAGGCAATAGCTTATTGATAAAACCATATTCATTTTCAAATTTCTTGATTTCTGAAATACTTTTCACCGTCAATAATCCACTATATTGTTTTGCTAAATTAACTGCATAGATACTATCACCATCAATTAACTCTTTACCTGAAAAAACATCAAAATACTTCTTTATTATACCTCTACCTTGTTTAAAATGAAATTGACAATAGACTTTACCTTCAATTTTTACCGGTTGGTGGTTTACCCAATTTTCTTCAATAAAATGCGTATTAAATGTCATTTCATCAATAGAAAAAGATGTTCTTGATACAAAACTAGCTTTATCTAATGCTGTATATTTTGGTAACATATGCATAAAAGCACTTGTAGCAAAAAGTAATAATGTAAATGATAAACCGATACCTAGTATTCTATGCATTCGTCTTTGCCAAGGTATTCTTTCTATATTTTGATGTTGATATGTTTTTCGAAACTTCGTGTATACTAAAATTCCAGTTACTCCAGCCAAAAAAGTAATGAGTACAAAAAAGCCTAAAATCATCAATCGAAATGTTTGATTAAAACCTAAGAATGTCCAACTATGTGCCCAAAGAAAAAAAGCTTGGAAGAAGCTCCTGATAGAGTTAGTGGCATATGTCATTCTATCAGAATTCACATCAATAAATACCCGTAAACCATCCATTCTTTTATACTGAATTTTATAAACAGGTAGTATTCTTGCAATCTTCACATACTCATTAGAAAAGTTTTCTTGAATAGTAATTCCTTCTATTTTACTTGCTACCTCATTAGAATATAAACCAGCCAAATAAGTAGCATATTGTATATCCCCATCTCTTAGTATTTTTCCAGTAATAGCATTTATATAACAGTTCTTTTCTGCTATTTTAAACTGATAATAAAGCGATGAATCATAATTAATAAAACGATATGATTGTATTGTAGTCCAATTATTTAGTGCCATTATTTCAGCTACAGACAATATGGTTTCATCTGTGTTTTTTATATTCTGATTTGCAATTAAACGTTGGTTTACTTTAGGTTTTAAGTTTGACATTAAAGGATGCATTACACCACTTAAAGTCCATGCTAAAAGCGGAAAAAGAGCAATTAAGCTCAATTTCCGATGTAATTTATATAAGTTCATTTTCTATTGTTTTTTGCTTAAGGTATAACCTATTCCAACCTGAAAAGTACGTGGAGCGCCTAAAGAATAGTTTTCTCCCCAAGCAGACTTTGATACTCTAGATGCATACAGTTCATCTGTTAGGTTCATGATATTTATCCAAGTATCAAAGCCACTAAACTGGTAACCAAAACGTAAATTAAATAAGTGATACCCATCGTATTTTTTTGTGTTTTGATTATCCATATAGTAATCACTCACTTTCTGAAACTCTACAGAAGTTCTAAACCCTTTTAAAAATTTTGGCTTGAAAGTTAATTCCATATTTGCAATCCAATTGGGGGCATTTGCCATTGTATTTCCTGAGAAATCTTCTTTACCTGTATCAAATTGATCAAAAGTATGACTTGCATACGCACCTCCTATTCTTACAAAAACTTGAGAAATTGGTTTCAAATGTAGCGCTGCTTCTACTCCTTCATGTTTTGTAGACCCCGCATTTTCATTTACATAAGACCCATCGTCTTGTGCTACTGAAATAATTTCATTTTCACCTTGCATATAGTAATAGGCTGCTTCTACATAGCCTAAACCCTTTGGTAAAGAATACCAAGTACCTACTTCGTAATTAGTGTAATAAGAAGGAGCTAATGATGGTACTTTTACACCTCTGTATAATTCTGAAACTTGAGGAGGCATAAAGCCTACACTATAATTTGCATAAAAACCTAAATCATTCGCCATAGTATAAGTAATACCTATTCTAGGAGTAATAGCATTAAAATGGTTAATAGAGTTTGGTGCACCAGAAAAAGCTGTTTCATCTAGATTATTACTGTAATCATATTTAAAATGATCTGAACGAACACCAGCAGTTATAAACAACCTATCAATTGGGTTTACTTCTATTTGTGCATACAAACCTGTATTCAATAAATTTGTTTGATAGTCAGTTAATACAGAATCTGTATTGAAATAGCCTATATATTTTCCACTTTCATCTCGATCTACATCAATATAATTTGCCCAAAAAGCCGTAGGGCTATAATCTACACTAGCACCAATTCTTATTGTCGTTTTTAATGAAGGAATATTTTGATTATGCTGCACTACTGTACCATAACTCTGAAAAGAGCTCTCGTTAACTTCTCCTTTTGCTTTACTTGGATTAGACCAATCATTTTTGATTCTATAACTAGGAATTTGACCCATTTTATTATTCCTATAAAATATCTTTGCAATGGTCTTACTGTTCTTATTCCAAGTTTTATCAATAGTTAAAGTCGACCTCCACAATTCTATTTCTCTTTTTGTGAAGTTATGAAGTGAAGTAAAATCTCTTTCATAAAATGAAGTGCTATCTAAAGAAGAGCCCATATCAGAATAATATTTCATATAAGTTGTATTCGAAGTCACTTTTAAACTTTCCATCAACTTATAACTTACTATTGCCGAAATAATTGATTTATTGAAGTCACTATGGTCCAAATAACCATTTTCTCTTTTAGCTGAATAACCTCCAACACTAACACCCAATTTCCCATTATCTGAAGTTCCTTCCACAATAGCATCAATTCTTCTATATCCATAAGAATCACCTCTTAACTGTACTTTTGCAGAGGTAACTATCGAGGGTATTTTTGTAATAATGTTTACTGCTCCCCCAATTGCTTCAGAACCATATAAAGCAGAAGCAGGACCTCTAATCACTTCAATATTCTGAGCCATTGTCATGTTCATCTCATTTAAAGCATTGTGGTTAAAAATACCTGTTGGACGAATGGGTAAGCCATCTTCTAAATAAAGAAACAAGCTTTTTGTTGACAAAGGCTGACGAATAGCCATCATGTGTTGTTCACTACCTAAATCTGCCATTAAAACACCTGGAACTTTATTTATCACTTGTTCTAAAGACTGAGGTTTAGCCTCTTCTAGCATTGTTGTTCCAATAGATGTAATTGCCATTGGAGCTTCTTCTCTTTTTTGAGCCGCTCTGCTCGCAGAAACTACTACTTGATTTAAAACATAATCATCTTGTTTTAAGGTGATAGTAGATTTTAAATCATTTGCTATGCATGAAAAAGTGGTATAACCAAGCATTTTTATTTCAATAATATCTGAAGCATTTGCCGCTAGACTATAATTTCCACTTGCATCAGAAACTGTATAAGAAGTTGTATTCTGATTAATAACTATTGCGCCTACTAATGGATCTTTTGATAAATCATCTTTTATATTCCCAGAAACCTGCTTTAAAGTTTGGGCGTGAAGAGAAGGTATGCTCATTATTAAAAAAAGAGCATTTAATATGTACGTTTTCATAAACGTTTATAATTTGGACATAACGATTAACTAACACTTTTGAGTACGTTTTTAAAACGATATCAATAGCCTAGAAATAATGTTATGTTATAAATAAAATAAGAAAAAGTGCGTAACGACTTAGAGATATGAATAAGGTATCTCGATTTAAATTTTACTATGAAAATTTAGACATAGTACAATGCTAAGATCATAAATGAAAATAGTATAAAGTCGTAAATTGAAAGTATGTTTATACTATAGGAGGATGGAAAATTGAAAAGATGTAGTTATCATCCACATTATCGTCTATTAATGCAGGTAATTGATCAATAGAACGATGTAAACTCTCTGTTGAAAACATAAAGATTGAAAGTGAAAGTGGTTCTGCAACTACTTCTTTTAATGTGCTTTCATTGTTGCTACTAGATTCTGAAGTAGCAGCGTTAGCCAATTTTGACTTTAATTGACAGCGCCCTCCACAAACCTGAGGAAGGTCTGTTCGGTTTTTATTCACGCACAATACATTCGCATAAAAATCTTGACGTAGTTTATAGTCCATCATTACTAATGGCCCATAAATGGTCTGCATAAATACGAGTGTTGCGAGAAAAAATGTAACTGATATGTTCAGTCTGTTCATCATTTAAAAGTGCTGATTTTGAGAGCAACACAAATATACAAATGCTTTTTAAAAGACACACTTATCTCTATATTTTATTTTTTGTAATGCTTTAAGGAATCTATAATCAAGTATTCTTTTTTAACCACTCAATACTTTCTTTAACGCTCTCTAAAGGTTGATCAGAATGATCTTGTTCAATAAAACAATATTTCACACCTTGTTTAGCAGCTTGTTCTACTACTTTATTTATATCTATAATTCCATTTCCTAAGGTTACAAACTGACCATTAGTAATAGGTTGATGTAAATAATTCGTATTTGATTTTATATTTTTCAGATGAATTAAGTCTACTCTGTTGCCTAACTTTTTCATCATTTCCAAAGGAGAATGCCCTGCCGCTTGTAACCAAAAAATATCCAGTTCAAACTTAACAAGTGACGGGTCTAACCTACTTTCTAAAATTTCAAAAGGAGTTACACCTTCCTCTTCAATAAACTCAAATTGATGGTTATGATACGAAAGTGTAATACCTGCAGGTTTACATTTTTCAGCTGCAAGATTTAATGCATCTGCCCATTTTTTAAATTGCTCTACAGAACGTTCTTCTTCAAATAAATAACCAAATGTAAGGTTAGATAATCCTTGTTTATGAGCTAATTCAAGTAGAGTGTCAAAATCATTTACTCCTTCAATCTTACTTATTCCCTTTTTATTGGCCAATTCCCAATTATTAGTAAGATACGTCCACTGAAAAAATGAACTTCGAATAGCTAAACCATTAGCGGTTGCTTTCTCTTTTAATTCAACTACCTGGGGAATATTCATTCCTTCCAATTGTTTGTACCCCAGTTTTTTTAATAAACTGAGTACTCTATCTGGGTTTTCTGCAATTTCATTACGAATAGTCCACAATTGTAAACCAATGGTATCTAGGTACCGTTTAGAAGGTGTTTCCATAGAGAAAAGAGAATTAGGAAAGAGTGATGCCCCTAAAATGGAAGTTGAAGTTTGCTTTAAAAAAGTGCGTCGAGAGTTCATATATTTATACTTTTGATATATGAAATACTCCTTTGCAAAAATTATACTTCTCTAAAAATAGCTTAAAATAGAAGTACACCAATTATAGCACTTCCTGCAATTAAAGCTATTGGATGCACCTTTTTATCATAGAATTTGATAATTATTGCTGCAATGCTGCATAATGCAATACTCCCCCAATGTACATCAGAAAAATCTACTCCAAAAAATGTACTCTCTGCTATTTTCCATCCTGCAAATAATATCAATGCTATGGTTACAGGTTTAATTCCAAAGAAAAAAGCTTGCTTGTATTTATTATGCTTTATCTTTTTTAAAATTTCTGACAAAGCAACAATACAAACTACAGAGGGAGTAGCTAAACCTGATGTAGCAAACAGACCACCAATTAATGCCCCAGTTCTGCCTCCTACTTCCATACCTACATCATTCCCAACATATGTTGCAGAGTTTACCGCAATTGCTCCGGGTGTCATCTGTGCTAATGATAATACATCAAAAAACTGATCTGGAGTCATCCATCCTTGTTTCTGAAATTCTATTACAAATAAAGGGACCATTGCTAAACCTCCTCCAAAACTAAAAAAGCCTATTTTACAGAACACTAAAAATAAATCGAAATATTCTTGAACCGCTTCTATTGTAAATGCTTCCATATTACTTTAATAAATCTTTTATATGTTTAGGAAAAAATACGTAGAGGCCTAACCCCATTAATGCACCAACAATTATCAATAAAATGGGGTGTAAATGAAAAGCAAAAAGTAGAATACAAGCAATTAAGAATATTCCTAAACCGTATTTATCAGTTACACTACCTTTAAACATTTTCCATACAGAATGCCCAATTAAAGCTACAATACAAGCTCTAGCTCCCATAAATGCTTTTTGTGCAATCGGGTGTTCAAAACTATGAGAAAATAGGTGATAAATTATAGTAATTACAAGATATGAAGGTGCAATAACACCAGCAGTTGTCATTAAACCACCAAGAAAACCCTTTTCTCTATAGCCAACAAAAGTAGCTGCATTTATAGCAATTGTACCAGGAGTCATCTGAGCAATCGACATAATTTCGAGTAGCTCATCTGCTGTTAGCCATTTCTTATTATCAATGAGTTCTTTTTCTAAAAGTGGAACCATTGCATAGCCTCCTCCAAAGGTAAAAAGTCCTATTTTAAAAAAGCTGTAAAATAATTCGAAGTAGATCATATGTTCAATAATCAGATCATAATTTTTAGTAGTTGCACAATATTAAGCTACTTCATCAAAAAATAAGATGATGCACACTCCTAATTAATAACTATTGAGTTAAAATATTGATAAATCTGTTTCAGTTGTAAATTCTTCTAAGAACCTCATCCCCATATAAGAATTTCCTTTTTTATTGAGACGTGGACTCCAAACAGCTATACTCAAACCTCTTGGTAAAATAGCAGCTATTCCACCACCAACACCAGATTTACCAGATAAGCCTACTCTAAATGCAAACTCTCCAGATTCATCATAAAAACCACAAGAAAGCATTATTGCATTCATACGTTTCACCTGACTTTTTGATAGTGTAATTCCGTTATACAAAAATGGTTTATCTTGATTAGCAAAAGCATTAAAAGCTTGGGCTAATTCCTTACAAGTAAGAGACAAGGAACATTGGTGATAATAAAAATCAAGTACTTCTTCAACATCGTTCTGAATATTACCAAATGACTTTAACATATTAATATGAGCCGCATTTAGGTAACCCGTTTTCTTTTCAGAATTGGCAACTTTTAAATCATAATCAATAGTTTCTTCTCCTGATAAAGTTCTCACATAATTTAAAAAATCTTGTTTTGGGTTGTTTAAATAAGTTACAAGAATATCAGCAATTACAATTGCACCGGGATTTATAAATGGATTTCTCGGAACCCCTTTTTCATATTCTAACTGAACTATAGAATTAAATGCCGTACCTGATGGCTCTACTCCAACTCTCTTCCATAAAGAAGGCCCTAGTATAGACAAAGCAATTGAAAGAGAAAATACTTTTGAGATACTCTGAATTGAAAACTTCTCATTAGCATCTCCATAGGCATAACCTTCTCCATCATTTGTTTGTAAATAAACGCCTAATTTTTTTGGTGATACTTTGGCTAATTCTGGAATATAACTAGCTACTGTTCCAAAGTCCTCTTCGAACAACAATTGATTGTATATATTCTTTAATACCTTTTGATAATCTCTATTGGAGTTCATATTTTTAAAATTACTGTTAATAATTAAATTTATTAACAAATTGACAATGGCTATTACTAAGAAATAATGGTCTTATAATTAAGTCATAAATAACAGAAACGTACTATTGATTTATAACATAATGTGGAAATATTTATTAATTTGCTTAAATATTACATGTATTACGTGTCTAAAATCAAAATAAACAGTGTCAAATTACATTTAATTAGTACTCCTTTCTCAATTGAAAACATCTAATAATTAACTAATAATGACGTACAAATCTATCATTTCATCTGTTCTTGTTACAGGTGCTATGCTACTAGGTGGGTGTAACACATCTCCGTCTAGCAACTCGGAATTCCCTTACGAATTCGTAAAAAACGACCCTCTAAAAACTAGAATCTACACACTAGACAATGGTTTAAAGGTTTACCTTTCTGAATACAAAGATGCTCCGCGTATTCAAACATATATTGCGGTAAAAGCTGGAGGTAAAAATGATCCTGCAACATCTACTGGGTTAGCCCATTATTTGGAACACATTATGTTTAAAGGCACCTCTCACTTTGGAACATTAGATTGGAACAAAGAAAAAGTGTATTTAGACAGTATTGAACATATGTTCAATCACTACAAAACGCTTACAAACGATGATGAGCGTACTGAGTATTACAAAAAAATTGATCAAGTATCTAACGATGCATCTAAATTAGCTATTGCCAATGAGTACGATAGAATGATTGGGATGATTGGTGCTTCGGGAACAAATGCATATACTACTGAAGATAGAACAGTATATGTAAATAACATTCCTGCTAATGAACTAAACCGTTGGTTAGAAATTGAATCAGATCGTTTTAAAGAAATTGTCCCTCGTTTATTTCATACAGAATTAGAGGCGGTTTACGAAGAAAAAAATAGATCTTTAGATTCAGATCAGAGCAAAGTATTTGATACTATGTTCTCTGCAATGTTCCCTAACCATCCTTATGGAACTCAAACTGTAATTGGTACAATCGATGATTTAAAGAATCCATCTATTACAGAAATCAAGAAGTATTTTAACCAATTCTATAGACCAAATAACGTTGCTATCTGTTTAAGTGGAGATTTAGATCCAGACAAAACTATTGCAATGATTAATAAGTATTTTGGTAGTTGGAAACCTGGCAAAATTCCAGAATTCAAATACACAGAAGAAGCTCCTATTACTAAGCCAATCGTTAAAGAGGTATTTGGACCGCAAACGGCAATGGTTTTTATGGGATATAGAATGCCAGGTTTAAAAACTGATTCAAGAGATTTACTCAAGGAGCAACTTTGTGATATGATCTTAGCAAACAGTAGTGCAGGTTTAATTGACCTTGATTTAAATCAGCAACAAAAAGTACTAAACGCTAGTAGTTTTGTTTATCCTTTTAATGATTATACAATTCATACGCTATATGCCATTCCAAGAAACGGCCAAACTTTAGAAGAAGCACAAGGTTTACTTTTGGAAGAAATTGAAAAATTGAAAAAAGGTGATTTTGAAGACTGGTTAATTGAAGCTATTGTAAATGATTTCAAGAAATCTGAAATCAAAAAATTAGAAAGTAACGATGCTAGAGCAGATCAGTTTGTACAAGCATTCTCTAGAGATATTAAGTGGGAAAATTACATTGATAATATTGATGTAATGCAATCTATCACTAAAGAAGAAATTGTTGCTTTTGCCAACGATAGATACAAAGAGAACTATGTTGTAGTTTACAAGCGTAACGGAGAAGACCCTAATAAATTAAAAGTAGATAAACCTTCGATTACTAAAGTAGAATTAAACAGAGGGAAAGAATCTGAGTTCTTTAAGAAAATTGCAGCAGAAAAGGTTAATCCATTAACGCCACTATTCTTAGATTATAACAAGGATATTGAAGAGTCTAAAATGAACAGTAATATTACTGTACGTTACAAAAAGAATGTAGAAAATGATTTGTTTGAGTTATACTATATCATAAATATTGGTAAAGACACTGACCCTACATTAAGCTCTGCTATTCAATACTTAGAATATCTTGGTACTGATAAAATGACTTCTGCAGAAATTAAGCAAGAGTTCTATAAACTTGGTGCTGGTTTTAGTGTAAACACTTCAAGTGATCAAGTATATGTTTCTTTAAATGGTCTTACAGAGAACATGGTTCCTGCTATGAAACTATTTGAAGATTTATTGAACAATGCTCAAGCTGATGAAGGAGTTCTTCAGAATATGGTAGCAATAGAAGAGAAATCTAGAGAAGATACTCAAAAGAATAAAGGAGCCATCTTATTCAACGGTTTAATGAACTATGGTTTATATGGAAATAACAATCCACTAACAAATGGTTTATCAAACAAAGAATTAGAACTTATTAAATCTAATGAGCTAATTGATAGAATTCATGATTTAACGAAAACTGAACACCGCATTTTATATTACGGTCCTGAATCTTTAAATAAGGTTGTAAGTACGTTAAATACTGAGCATAAAGTTCCTGCTACTTTAAAGCCTGTACCAAAACAAAAAGAATTCTATATTAAAGATGTGAAACAACCAAAAGTATATTGGACACATTATGATATGGTACAAGCAGAGGTTATTTTCCTTGCTAAAGGAGAAAAGTACGACCCAAAAAGAATTGCTGCAGCTACTCTATTTAATGAGTACTTTGGTGGTAGCATGAATGCTATTGTGTTCCAAGAAATGAGAGAAGCACAAGGTTTAGCGTATTCTGTATTTAGTCAGTATGGAGTTGCTTCTGAAAAAGGAAAATCTGATTATACACTAGCTTACATTGGTACTCAATCAGATAAGTTGACAGAGGCTATGGCAGGAATGAAAGGTCTTTTAGAAAATCCTCCTAAAAATGAACAATCGTTTGAGGCTGCTAAGAAAGCTATCTTAAGTAAATTGGAAAGTGAGCGTATTACAAAAAGTTCTATTTTATTTAATTATGAATCTGCTCTTAAAAAAGGAAATGATCACGACATCCGTAAAGATGTTTATGAAGCTTTAAAACCAATGACTGTTGATGATGTTATGAAATTCCATTCAGATTTCATCAAAGGTAAAAACTACAATGTTTGTGTAGTTGGTGATAAAGATAAATTAGATATGAAAACACTTGCTAAATACGGTAAAGTACAAGAATTATCATTGAACGATTTATTTGGCTTCGACAACAAACCAAGAATACATAAAGACCAATAACAAAACAATATTATTGGCAAAAAGAGAGTTTCTATTATTGAGACTCTCTTTTTTTGTGCTCAATTTTTATTCGTTCAACATATATATTTGAATATGTTATCAAATAACAATACCTTTAAAGTATAATTCTATATAATCCAATATATGAAAATCAACAAGATACTACTTACGTTAATTTGTATTGGCTTTTTTTATATTCCACTAATTAAAGCAGACAATCCAGCAACACTTCCTACATCCTTCAATCTAATGGGATCTAAAGTAGAAGTTACGCCGAGCGGTATGGCTAAAATTATGGAAAAATATAATAGCCTTACTAGATCTAAAAAGCATTACGACCAACTTCTTGAGCGTTGTAATACCTATTTTCCATACATCCAAAGAGAACTTCTTGCAAGAGGTGTTCCTGGTGATTTTAAGTTTTTGGCTTTACAAGAATCGCTTCTAGATGGTAGTGCAATTTCTAATGCAACACCTCCAGCAGTTGGTTTTTGGCAGTTTAAAGACTTCACTGCAGAAGAAAGAGGTATGAAAATTTCACGTACTGTAGATGAACGTAAAAACGTTGTCTCTGCAAGTATTGGAGCAGCAGATTATCTTTCTAAAAACCATTACTATTTAGGAAACTGGTTTTATGCAATGATATCTTATCACGATGGATTAGGTGGTGCTAAAAAACATATTAGTAAGAATAAATTAAACTATTATTCTAAAGTTGTAATAGATGGCAATACGCATCCTTATGTACTTCATTACTTGGCACACTACTTTGCATTTAAAGATAATGTAGGGCAAGACGCACAACATGATGTACTTATTGAATTCCCTTGTAATGGTTACTCATTAAATGAAGTAGCTAAATTTACGGGTCAGCCAGTAGAGACATTAAAGCAAAATAATATATGGTTAACTAGTTCATATATTCCAGAAGATAAAGTTTACTCTGTAATGATTGAGGCTAAGCCTACAGAAATCAATCAGATGGTAGCTAAGCTTTCTCCTTATGCTAAACCAAAGAAAACACGTGCGGCTCGTTCAATTTTCCAATTCTATGCCGATAGTATTAAAGATGGATATCCATTTGTATTACCAATAGAAGACGAAAGTAAGACTGCTAAATTTGATTTTGCTCGTGTAAACGGTGTAAAAGCTGTAATTCTTCATGAAGAGATGACACAGAAAGAGCTTTCAAAGGCTTTAGATGGTGTTTCTAAAGGCATGATCAAGAAGTACAATTACATTAAAGGAAAAGATATGCTGATGAAAGACAGACATTATTATCTAGCGCCTCTTCCTAAAACAATACCTGTATCTTATCATATTTTAGAAGAAGGAGAAACATTAACTTTCTTATCTGTTAAATATGGTATAGACAGAAAATCTTTATTGATACTAAATGATGTCAAAAAGGATACTGATATTAAAGTAGGTGATAAAGTGTATTTCAATTAGAAATTAACACCACATCGACTAAATAGAAAAAAGCTATTCAAACGTAAGTTTGGATAGCTTTTTTTCAATGAAGGTTATCTATTCTTCATATTGACAGTAAGATTTTTCCGCTTTTGTACTTCTAAATGGGCAAGTATCAATTTGTCAAGGTAGTTATCCTTTTGCGGCTTCATTGAAGAGTCTTGAGTTTTTGACAATGACTTCTTCATGCTTTAATTATTTGTTATTAACCTTTTTACGCTGTGTAATGCAAACTAATCTATAATTTTTAATTAAGCAATTCAAAAATTAATATTCATAAAAAAATCAGTACAACGTATCAAGGTTACGTTATACTGATAGATATTTGTAGTAAGTATAGAGAATTTGTGCTTTATACTTATCCGCAAAAAAGCCACTTTTTATAAGAGTGGCTTTTTGCATTTTATTCAAAACGATTATCGAACCGATTAATCAATGCGTCAACTTCTTCCTGAGAACCAAACTCTAGATATAATGATTTAGTTTGATCAAATAATATTTGAGATCTTGGTGTCACTCCTTCATGATCATACCATTGAGATAACCTTCTTAATGAAACTAGACATTTCAGATCGTTTACAGTAGACGTCATAAAATCTTTAGCTTGTATGTATAAGTCATCAGATGTTTCTATTTCACCCGCAAACCATCTCATCTCTGCCTCAATAAAGAATACCCACCCTTGAAATATAAGAGGAGAATACCCTGCCCAATATTTAAACCTATCTAAAATCCTTCTAATTGCTTCGAGTACATTTTCTTCCAACTCCTTATTCCTAACAAGGTGAATCACCTTTAAAAGTAATAGCATTGGGTGTAAAAGGTTTCCTTCATATAAAGAAGGTTCCTTATCCAATATCATTAATACTTTTTCTAAGCTAGATTTTTCTGTTAAACTTTTTAATTGAAGTAATTCTAAAACACTTTGAACTTGAGGTAACATTTCAACATCTTCTAAAGACAATGATAGCTTATCATTTACCTTTGAGAAAGCTTCTTTAAAATTGTGACCACTAAATACATAAAGTTGAAATATTCTTGTTACAGCTTTATTTGCAAATGCTGTATCCTGAGCATCGTCTAATAGATAAGCATCTTCGATTACAGTAATTGATTCTTCTGTTTTTTCTAACCATGTCATTATATCAAAAGCATAATCAGATAAAAAGCGTCTGATTAACCATTTGTCTTTTGATTTTTTTATTTCAGCAATTGCGTATTCAGCTAGGTCTTTTGCTTCTTGTATATTTTCGTATCTGCAAATCATATACTTTGCATAAGCTAAACATGCAAAAGCAGTAACTTCAGACTTTCCATTTTCAATAGAAAAGTTGATCATTTCTAAAACTATCCACTTATATTTTTCCCAATCTGTTATTCTAGAAAACAACGCTATTGGAGCTAATAATTTTAAATAATAGTTTCCATCATCTAAAGAAATATCATCCAAATTCTTTAATCTATCAGGTAATGTGGTATCTCCTACATTTTCTAATAATCTTAATTTCTGAAAAGAAAGAGATCTATGTAAAAGGCCTACGTCAGTAGGAATTTCAAATGAAAACTCTGGCAAGAAAAGTTCTAGAAATTCGTAATATGTATCTAAAGTATCGAATTGAGGTAAAATTGAAAAATAATCAAATAATCTATTTGCTTTATTTTCTAGATTCTCTTCTACTTCTATTTTATCTATTATATTCGTTTGTTTAGATATAAACTGATTTATATCTAGAACTCTGATTCGATTTCTATCAATTAGGTATTCTGTGTTTGTCACAACAATATAAGTCTTAGAATAAAAAGTAAAGTATCAATGTAATTTAATTATCGTGTAGAGAATAGCAGAATTTTTGAATTATATTCTAAAAATAATATACTTCAAACCTCCTATTATCTATTTGCTTTTAAATCTTCTACAGGATTTTTAAAAGCAGCTTTTACAACGTGGTAACTAACAGTAATTAAAGTTAATAATAAAGTTACTCCACCACTAAATATATAAACTCCAATACCTATAGTAATTGTTTTAGGAAAATTTTCTAACCACAAACGCATTCCTAAATAAGATATTGGCCAGGCAATTAAGCATGCACTACCTATTAGAATAAAAAACTCTTTAGAAATAAAAAGCATTGCTTCTAAATTTTCCATACCAAGCGCTTTTCGTATGGCTATTTCTTTGTTTTTTTGAACAGTAATAAAAGATGCTAACCCAAATAATCCAAGGTTTGCAATAATCACCCCAATGATTGAAAAGATTAAAGAAACCTTTGCTAAACGTTCTTCCTTTTTATAAGAAGCTTCTACTTTAGTTTGTAAAAAGAAGGAGTCCATTAGTCTATAAGGAATTATTTTTGTCCACTTCGCTACCATAAAAGGTTTTACTTGTTCCCAAGATTTATCACCCCTTAACCGTATAGCCATGTATTTTGTAAGATAACTTCTTGCAGACTCCCAATTATTGACATCAATAATAAATGGACCTATTTCTTTGTGTATTGGTTCATAATGGAAGTCTTTTAAAACGCCAATTATCTGTTCTTTCCCCTTTTCACTATAAATTCCTAAGCCAATGGCATCTTTTGGATTATCAATTCCTAGATGTTTTACCATAGCTTCATTTACAAGAATTTCATGAATACTTGCTTTATTTTCTTCAGAAAAGTGATGTCCTGCTACTAATTTTAAGTTAAATACACTTTCAAAATCATCTCTTACCTTTAACGCAGAATAAAACGTTGATGATGTTCTTACTTCCCCTTTGTTTATAGAGAAAGGATAATTTTGAACCCAGACACCTAAAACCTCATCAATACCAGTTACAGATTCTACTCCATCTACTTCTAAAAACTGTTCTTTTAATTGATCAAATTTAAAGGGAGAATACTTTACCTCACCCAAAGGAATAATCACTATATTTTCTGTATCGAAACCTAGGTAAGTTTTCTTCATTAAGTTAAGCTGTTCCTTAGAAACATACGTACTAAATAAAAGAAAAATTGCGATAACAAATTGTACTATCACACTCCATTTCCTAAATCTTTTTTGTTTGCTACCCATTGTTCTTGTTACATTCAGTCCTTCTAAAGGACGAACACCAGATAGGTAATACATTGGATAAAAACTAGCTAATGCGCCAACAAAAACACCGCTTCCTCCTACAAAAAACATTAAAGATTGGTTTTCTAAATCTCTAAATAATAGCTTTTCATCTCCTAATATCTGATAGATATATGGAAAAAGTAATTCCATAAAAATTAATGCTCCAAACATGGAACAAATACTCAAAATACCAGCCTCTATTAAAAACTGAACAATAAGTTCACTTTGGTCTGCCCCTATTGCTTTTCTAATACCGACTTCCCTAATTCTAGTAGAATACCTTACTGCTGATAAGTTCATGAAATTGATGGCTGCAATAATCAAAACCATCAATGCAATAGCAGAGAAAATATAGATATACATATAATCTCCATTTGGAGACATCTCAAAATCTAAATCAGAATAAAGGTGTATTTCTCTAATTGGCTGTAAATACAACTGTACATAATCTCTAATAAATTCTGGGAATTTACTTCCATCTTGAAATAAAATTTCAAAATCTGCTTCTAATTCTTCTGGTTTAACACCCTCCTTTAATAAGATATAAGTCCAACAAGGGTTCCATACCCATAGGTTGTTTTGTAATATATCTTTATTTGTAATAGATAAGGTTGAAAATGATATGAGCTGATCAAAATTAAGATGAGTTGGTAGGTTTGTTTTATCAATTACTCCTGTAACAGTAAGATAATATTTATTCTCATATAGTACTTTTTTACCTAATGGATTTTCATTTCCAAAATACTTTTGAGCAATTTTAGTTGTAATTACTATTGATTGAGGTTCGGATAAAGCTGTTCTTTTATTTCCTAAAATCAATGGAAAATCAAATACTTTAAAGAAATCTGAATCTGTAAAATATAAATTCTTTTCGTTGTATTGCTTACCATTAGCAAACAACATATGAGAGTAAGCCTGATCGTTAAAAAAACGAACGCTCCTTTCTATATAATTAGGATAAAGGTCTTTAATTGTTGGTCCAAGAGGAATTGGTACACTTGCAGAACGCTCTCCGATATCTTGAGAATCAATTACCTCAACAACACGATACGTTCTTTTGGGGTCTACATGAAAGTCATCATAAGACAATTCATTTTTTACAATCAGAAATAATAACGTAAAGAAAGCAATGCCCATCGACATTCCAAGAACATTAACGAGTGAATATAAACCATGTTTTTTCAGGTTTCGGATTCCTATAATGATGTAATTTCTTAACACTATTTTCCTTTGTGTAAATTTTCGGTAACTATTTGTCCATCAAAAAGATTGATTATTCTACTGGCATAATCAGATGCTGCAGTAGAATGAGTAACCATTAAAATTGTGGTACCCAGTTCATTTAATGATGTAAGTATATCCATTACTTCCCTACCTCTTTCAGAATCTAAGTTACCCGTCGGTTCATCTGCTAAAATAAGTCTTGGTCTTGAAACAACAGCTCTAGCAACTGCTACACGTTGTTGTAACCCTCCTGATATTTGAGATGGAAACGCTTTTTTCTTATGAGAGAGTTGTAACCTATCCATAATTTTTTCAACACGAAACTTTCTTTCATTCGGAGAAACGTGCTGATAGATCAATGGCAATTCAATATTTTCGAATACAGTAAGATCATCAATCAGATTAAAACTTTGAAAAACAAAGCCAATATTTTCTCTTCTAAGTTGAGCTCTTTTCTTTGATGACAATTTATGTACTGATTCTTTCTGGAATACAACTTCTCCATTAGAAGGAATATCCAATAAACCCGCAATGTTAAGTAACGTCGATTTCCCACACCCTGAAGGACCCATAATACACACAAATTCACCCTCATGTATATTTAAAGATACATGATTAAGTGCTAGTGTTTCACTATCATCATTATGGTAAGACTTATTTATATTTTTTAATTGAATTAACGGTTCCATTATATGTGTTATGGTTATCTACCAATAAACTGCAACAACCATTCATTTTTTCTTGATTTAATCAAAATCAACCTATTAACAGTAATTTAACCTAAATAAGATGTTCGTTAATGAACTCACCGTTCATACATATATACTGTATTAAACCGTTATTCTCTTTTATTCTTTTAAGTTAGATGAACATAAATTGAAAAATGTTTCTTATCTATATATATAAGAAAATTCCTATAACCCAATTTTAATTAACCACCCTAATATGTTGACTTTTAAATTACTTATAGAAAACCAGAAGCAAGTCTATCAAATCATCGAAAAATACAATTTTAGAGTAATTGACTACAGACCGCATTATGAGATTGAGTTCTTTGCAAAAAGTTATCAGGATTTTAACAAGACCTACTTTGATATAACAAATCAATTGCAAAAAATGAATATTAATTATATTCTTTCAGATCATTTGTTTGTTCCTAATCCAAATAAAAAAGGAGCTTAGTATTTTTACTAAACTCCTCATGTTAAATTAAGCTCCTATTTGGGGCTTTTATTTTATAACAGACATATCCGTACATTCGTTTTTGTACAAATACTTTAATATAATAAGTATTGCATCATCTTGATCTTTAGACGATTCTAATTTCTCCACTCTTTTTAAATCAGAATCTACTGTCCAAATATCTTTTTTATCTGCCCATTCAAAGATTACACCTTGAACACTAAAATAAGATTTACCACCAATTATTCTTTGGTACACATTATTTAATCTATTCTCAAATCTATCTCCTTTTGGAGCACCTACTTTAGCAATTACACTACCTGTATTTGCATTTTTGTAAATCTCGCAGTAACAAACACCTTGGAATTTCTGAACTTCAATATCAATAATATTTAATTCCAGAACATACCATTTGCCTTTTTTCTTTACAAAAATTGCATTGATTGATTCAAAACCTTTTGAGAGAACTTTACTAGATGTTCTGTTGATTAATTCGTAATCTAAATCAAAATCTACAACTGCTGTTTTACCTTGAACTCTTGTAGATTTAATATTTACTTTAGACTCTCTTTGAACATTTTGATTGTACTGATTGATAAATAAGGCTCTGTAATCACCTTTTCTCATCATGTTACGCTTTCTAGTACCATCCACTTCTATTCTTGTAACATTAATTATTACATCTGCACGGTAGTTGTTCATCATTTCTTCAATTCCATGCTCTGTTAAAGAGGTAGAATTAACTTTAACCGTATTCTTGATTAAATCTTCTAACTGTTTTTTATCATTATCCTTCTGAGCAAATGATAGACTTGTAGTAAATACAAATAGTAGAAGAAGAGAAATATTCTTTAAGTAACTCATAGTAATTGTTTTTTATTTGAACGATTGATTAATTAACGAATGTATTATAAATAAAGTTGCTTCAACAAATAATTAATTTAAACAGTAAAATAGTGAACATTACATTATATTTAACCCAAAAATACATAAACATCTAATAATAAGAATATTATACATTCAGGGTTATTAAAAATAATAGAAAGCTCAAGTTATTTAATGATTGAATAAAATTATTTAAAAGATTTCAGTTATCAAATATAGAGAAATAGCTGATTTTTTAGAACTTTAAATATTCTATTATTACCAAAGTGATTCATTAGTATATGAAAGTCTGTATTGCCGAGAAACCTAGTGTAGGTAGAGAAATAGCAAAAATATTAGGTGCCAATCAAAAAAAGAATGGCTACTACGAAGGAAATGGTTATCAGATTACATGGACCTTTGGTCATTTATGTACCTTGAAAGAGCCTCATGATTATGATCCATCACTTAAAAGATGGGATTTAGTTACCCTCCCCATTGTACCAATTAAATTTGCTATTAAGCTAATTAATAATAGTGGTTCTAAAGAACAGTTTAAAGTTATTGAAAGCCTAGTAAAAAATGCTACAGAAGTAATAAACTGTGGTGATGCTGGCCAAGAAGGAGAATTAATACAACGTTGGGTCTTACACCAAGCTAAATGTAATGTTCCTGTTAAACGCCTTTGGATTTCTTCGTTAACTGAAGAAGCAATTAGAAATGGTTTCAATAATTTACAAAGTGAAAATGAGTTTGACTTATTATATGCCGCTGGTAGTGCTCGTGCAATTGGTGACTGGTTATTAGGTATAAATGCAACTAGATTATACACTATCAAATTTGGTGGTTACAAACAACTTCTTTCTATCGGTAGAGTTCAGACGCCTACACTTGCTTTAATTGCAAATAGGTATTTAGAAATTGAAAATTTTAAGAGTGAAAAATATTGGGAGTTAAAGACTAAGTATAGAAATGTCAACTTTAACGCTACTAAAGGTAAGTATCAAAAAGAAGAAGATATTAAGACTGATATTGAATTAATAAAGGATAAACCTTTTGAAATTGTTTCTTTTAAAAGAAAGGAAGGAATAGAAACTTCTCCTTATCTATTTGATTTAACCTCTTTGCAAGTAGAATGTAATAAGAAATTCAGTTTTTCTGCCGAACAAACATTAAAATTAGCCCAAAGCCTTTACGAAAAGAAATTTCTGACTTACCCTCGTGTAGATACTACTTATTTACCAAATAATTTATACCCAGAGGTAGGACCTACATTAAAGGCTCTCGCTAAGTATTCAAACGAAACTGCTCCACTCTTTGGTAAACCTTTCAAAAAATCTAAAAAGGTTTTTAATGATCAGAAGGTAACAGATCACCATGCTATTATTCCTACTAAAATAACAGCAAGAGGCTTGACTCAATCTGAAGCTGTTGTTTATGATTTAGTGGCTCTACGTTTTATAGCAGCTTTTTATCCAGAGTGTAAAGTAGCCAAAACGGAAGTACTTGGTAAAGTAGCATCTGTTGATTTTAAAGCAAATGGTAGAGAAGTTCTAGATCCAGGGTGGCGTGTTTTATTTAAAAAAGACGAAGAAGAAGAAAAAAACAGGAAAAAGAAAAAAGGAGAAGAGGAAGAACAAACATTACCAACGTTCAAACAAGGAGAAACGGGAGAACACACTCCATCTATCTTTAATAAAGAAACAAAACCTCCAAAGCTATATTCTGAGGCAACTCTACTAAGAGCAATGGAAACTGCTGGTAAAAATATAGATGACGAGGAAGTACGTAAAGCAATGAAAGAAAATGGTATTGGTAGACCTTCTACAAGGGCAAATATCATTGAAACTTTATTTAGACGTAAATACATAGAGAAGCAAAGAAAGAATTTAGTACCTACTCAGGCAGGGTTAAGCTTAGTGGCTACAATTCAAAATGATTTACTCAAGTCTGCAGAACTGACAGGAATTTGGGAAAAGAAGCTCCGCCAAATAGAAGATGGAGATTATGATATCAACCTTTTTATGAATGAGATAAAAGAGATGGTAACAGACGTTGTACAGAATGTAAAATCTATAAGGTCAAACTTTAAAATTGAAACACCGACAAAATCTTTAAAGGTAACTCCAACAAAAAAAACTACTTCTAAACCTAAAGAGCAGGCTTTAACATGTCCAAAATGTAAAAAGCATGATGTGGTAAAAGGTAACAATGCCTATGGCTGCTTAGGTTGGAAGGATAAAAGCTGTGACTTTTTGATAAAATTTGATTTTGAGGGTAAAAAATTAACTGATAAACAAATTCAATCATTGATTATAAAAGGTAGAACTCCTGAAATAAAAGGGTTCAAAATTAATGGTGTTGCTAAAAAAGGAGTATTAATTCTTAATGAATCATCAAAAATCACCTTTAATGAGCTAGAAGAACAGCCATTAATGTGTCCAAAATGTCAAAAAGGTCAAATTTTAGAAGGTAAAACTGCTTTTGGGTGCGGAAATTGGAAAAATGGGTGTGATTTTAAGGTCCCTTTTGAAGTTTTTGGTAAAAAAATCACAAAAACGCAGTTAAAATCACTCATTCAGAAAGGAACTACCCCTAAAATGAAGGGTTTTACATCAAAAACTACCGATTTTACAGAAGGCAGGCTAAAATTGAACCCAGACTTCTCAATTTCAATAATAAATTAAAATGAAAGGGTGAATTTCAAACCCAAAAACAATATTTTTTTATTTTTTCATTACATAATCCATAAAAAAACACCCTGTTTTTTAAAAATTATCTATTTTTTAAGGTAAATAGGGTTATTTTTCATGTTAAGATTTGCAAATGCAAGATTAGAGCCATAGAATTGTATCAGAAATCAAGGGAAACAAACTTTAAGAAGCTTCTTAAACACTGTCTACCTTAATAGATGTGAGTGATCCGTTTAACATCGGTCCAAAAGATCTTCGTTAAACGGATATATCACACATAACTAGAAATTTTGACACTATCTATAATTTAATTTTCAACTGCAATGTTCTTCTCATCTATTCACCTAATCGCCGATGCTACATTGGCAACTACAGAAGCAGTGACACAAGCTGTTACTGCACAACAACTTCAAACAATTAGTCTAACAACAAACAACGTTTGGATGCTAGTATGTACAATGCTAGTTTTTATTATGGCACTTGGTTTTGCATGTGTTGAAGCGGGTTTCACCCAAGCTAAAAACACTGTAAACATCTTATTTAAAAACTCTGTTGATTTAAGTGTAGGAATTATTTCTTATGCATGGTTTGGTTTCAACCTTATGTACCCAGGAGAGTTTAATGGTATTTTCGGATTCTCAGGTTGGGGTATCTCTTTACCTTCAGATTATACATCACTAGGTTATGCAGGTGGTGCTTATACATACTGGACTGACTTCTTATTCCAAGCAATGTTTGCAGCAACATGTGCAACAATTGTTTCTGGAGCAGTTGCAGAAAGAATTAAAATCACATCTTATTTCATCTTCACTTTCTTCCTTGTTGGCTTCATTTATCCTGTATTAGGATCATGGCACTGGGGTGGCGGATGGTTATCTCAAATGGGATTCTATGACTTCGCTGGTTCAACTGTAGTTCACTCAGTAGGTGGATGGGCAGCTTTAGCAGGTATTATTGTAATCGGACCACGTATTGGTAAATATGTTAACGGTAAAGTAATTGACAAGCCAGGTTCTTCAGTTCCTTTAGCTGTAATTGGTGTATTCTTATTATGGTTCGGATGGTTCGGATTTAACGGTGGATCGGTATTATCAGCAGATGCGGAATCTATCTCATTAGTATTAGTTACTACAACTTTAGCAGCAGCAGCAGGTGCAATCGGCGGATGGGTCGGTGGATATATCTTGTTTAAACGTTACGATTTAGGAATGGTATTAAACGGTATCCTTGCAGGTTTAGTAGGTATTACAGCAGGTGCAGATAAAATGTCGCCTAACGAAGCAATAATCATTGGTCTTTTCTGTGGTGTAATTGTAGTATTCTCTGCAGTAACAATGGATAAATTCAAATTGGATGATTGTGTAGGAGCTGTTTCAGTTCACTTAACATGTGGTATCGTTGGTACTCTTGCAATTGGCGTATTTGGTGAGCTAGCTAGCTGGTCACAATTTGTAACACAATTAACAGGTGTTGCAGCATATGGTGCAGTTGCTTTCTCTTCTTCACTTGCAATTTTCTATGCTTTAAAATTCACAGTTGGTGTAAGAGTTTCTGAAGAACACGAAACAGAAGGACTTGACAGTCATGAGCACGGTATCCGTGGTTATACTATCACTTACGATAACTAAAAAATATTAGGGAGAGTTTAACAACTCTCCCTTTAAATAAAAGCCAGCTTAATAGCTTTAATATTTAGCAAACAATTATCATTTCTTCAAAACTATCGCTAGAAGAAATTATTTCAACTAAGTACTTCATGTGTGCGAAGTAGTATTAATTATTCACCTCTATAATTTTCTAAAATGAAAACTAAATTTTTCTCTTTCATTGCACCTTTAATGGTTGCAGGTTCAATGGTATTCGCTCAAGATTCAGCAGAAACTACAGAAGTAGTAATTGCAGAAGAAACTGTTGAAACAACAGAAGAAGAAGTAACAGAATCAAACAAACTTGCAATATCAGGTTCAGTAGATTTATATTATAACTATGATTTTTCAGGGCAAGACGTTCCTAACATCGGAACTTCTTTCAACGATACACAAAATTCTATTGCTTTAGGTATGGCTAATGTGATCTTATCACAGTCATTAGGTAAAGCTTCTTTTGTAGCTGATTTATCTTTCGGTACTAGATCAAATAACTCTATTCCAGACGCACAATTCCATATTCAAAACTTATATGCATCTTACCAATTAACTGAAAAGTTATCGGCAACTGCAGGTTTTATGGGTACATATGTTGGTTATGAAATCATTTCTCCAACTGGTAACTTTAACTATTCTACTTCTTATTTATTCTCAAACGGTCCTTTCCAAAATGCTGGTCTTAAACTAGATTATACGGTTTCTGATAAATTTGCATTTATGGTAGGTGTATTTACTAATGAGTGGGATACATATTCAGCTGCTCCTAACTTAGGTATGAGTGGTTTAGGTGCTCAAATTTACTATGCTCCTGTTGAAGGTCTTGATTTATACTTAAACGGTTTCAATTCTTCTACAAGAACAGTTGTTGATTTAACTGCTGGTTACCAAGCATCTGACGCATTGTATATTGGTTTAAATGCTGCATGGGCAGATAAGAAAGATGCTTTAAGTGATGAAAGTAATAACTACAAAGCAGACCAATTATACACTGGTGTTGCTACATATTTACAATATGGTTTTTCAGAGACATTTGCTTTAGGTCTTCGTTATGAATACTTTAAAAATAATGAAAAATCTTATGCTGCTGACAACTCAGCAACAGACAATTTTACAGCAATAAACGCATTCACATTATCTGGTAACATTGCTTTAGGACCATTAATGGTAATTCCTGAATTAAGAATGGATACTTCGGATATGGATATCTTCTTAGACAGCGATGCAAAAGCTACTAGCTCTGCTACTCAAGGTACTTTAGCTGTAGTGTATGCATTCTAAGCTACACTAAAAAGACAACTATAGTACAAGTATATTAAGAGCCAATACAAATCTTGTATTGGCTCTTATCTTTAATAAAAAAGGGCTTTTTTTGAAAAAATCATTAATTTAAATCCATTTAGGTGAAAAATTACCCACAAAATGTGAAAATCCTTGATTTTTTTAAAAAACAGACTCATATTTACAGAGTAAACAAATTATAACAACTTCAGCTAACGAACAACTGTCTTATTTTGCTTATTAAAATGGGTATTTAAAACAGAGTTCTAGCTATCGTTTTTTTTAATCTCACATTACAATGACAAATCTTCGTTTTAACGCCGTAGAGGTCGCTTCAGCTAGAAGTGCGAAAACTGTAGAAACTCCATCAAACAGAATTTCTGATTATTTTGGAGAAGACTGTTTCGGTCTTCCACAAATGAAAGCTCATCTTGCTCCTGGTATCTACAAAAAAGTAGAATCAGCAGTAAAACATGGTACTAAGATTGATGAAGCTACTGCTGATGCAGTTGCAACATCTGTAGCTACTTGGGCAATTTCAAAAGGAGCAACTCACCACACTCACTGGTTCCAACCATTAACTGGGTCTTCTGCGGAGAAACATGATTCATTCTTCGATTACACTAAAGGAATTGAAACTTTTAAAGGATCTACTCTAGTTCAACAAGAGCCAGATGCTTCTTCTTTCCCTAACGGTGGTATTCGTGCTACTAACCAAGCTCGTGGTTATACAGGTTGGGATCCAAGTTCTCCAATCTTTATCGTAGACAAAACTTTATGTATCCCTACTGTATTCGTATCGTTTACAGGTGATACTTTAGATTATAAAACACCATTGTTAAAAGCTCAAGAAGCAATTAACAAAGCTACTATCGACGTATGTCAATACTTCGAAGAAGGTGTTACTAGTATTTCTGCTTCATTAGGTTGTGAGCAAGAATATTTCTTAGTAGACAAAGCATTTTATGTTGCACGTCCTGACCTTTACATCACTGGTCGTACGTTATTTGGTGCTAAGCCTCCACACGGTCAGCAATTAGACGATCATTACTTCGGTTCTATTGCTCCGCGTGTAAACGCATTTATGAAAGACTTCGAATACCAATCTCATAAATTGGGAATTCCTATTACTACTCGTCATAACGAAGTAGCACCAGGTCAATTCGAAGCTGCTCCTTTATATGAAGAAATCAACACTGGTGTTGATCATAACCTTCTTATGATGGACATTATGGAGAAAGTTGCAGGAGAGCATAACTTTGCTGTACTTCTTCACGAAAAGCCTTTCGCAGGATTAAACGGTTCAGGTAAACACAACAACTGGTCGTTAATTACAAACAAAGGACGTAACTTATTTGATCCAGAAGGTTCTCTATACTTCTTAACGTTCTTAGTGAACTCTGTAAAAGCAGTTCATAAGTATGCTGACTTACTACGTGCATCTATTGCATCAGCTGGTAACGATCACCGTTTAGGAGCAAACGAAGCACCTCCTGCAATCATGTCTGTATTCTTAGGTTCTTCTCTAACTGCATTTTTAGATGAAGTTGCTAAAACAGGTAAATTAGTATTTAACGAAGGTGATGATCAATATATTGAATTAGGTCTTGATAAGATTCCTGGTTTAAAATTAGATACTACGGACCGTAACCGTACTTCTCCTTTTGCATTCACTGGTAACAAGTTTGAATTCCGTGCTGTAGGTTCTACTCAGAACACTGCTACTCCAATGACGGTATTAAACTTAATTGTTGCAGAACAATTAACAAACTTCAAAGAGACTGTTGACGCTGCAATCGCTGGTGGTAAAGATAAAGAAGCTGCAATCAGAGACGTATTAGTACAATACATCAAAGAATCTGAAGCTATCCGTTTCGAAGGTGATGGTTATTCACAAGAATGGGTAGAAGAAGCTGCATCTAGAGGTCTTTCTAACGTTAAAGATACTCCTCGTGCTCTTGATTTCTTCATCTCTAAAGAGGCTAAAGAAATTTTTGCTAAGCAAGGTGTATTTACTGAAAGAGAAATTGAAGCTCGTCACGATGTTTGGTCTGAGATCTACTCAACTAAAATTGATATCGAGTCGAAAACAATGGAAGAAATTGTTTTAAACAAAGTGATTCCAGCTTCTGCTAACTATGTTTCTAGATTAACTGATTCTGCAGTGAAATTAAAAGACCTTGGTCTTGATGCTTCTACTGTAATCACTACGATTGAAGAAGTTACTGGTTTCATGAAAACAGCAAAAGAAGGTGTAGCTGCAATGGTATTAGAACGTGATAGAGTTCTTGCTATTGATGATACAAACGCTCAAGCTGTTGAATTCTGTGATAGCATCAAAGAAAAATACTTTGATACTATTCGTGCAGCAGTTGACCGTTTAGAGTTATTCGTTGATGATGCTGAATGGCCATTACCGAAATACTCTGAAATGTTATTATTAAAATAATAAGAAGAAATTCTTATAATGTGGGATGTTTATACAGCCTCATGGTTCTTACAGAATCATGAGGCCCCATTTTTCTCACTGAATATTAGCGGTTTAAAAATTAATTTCCTGTAAAACGAAATTAATGTTGGATTATCACAATTAATCCTACATATTTGCACCGCAATAAAATGGCGATCGTAGCTCAGTCGGTTAGAGCACTGGTTTGTGGTTCCAGGGGTCGTGGGTTCGATTCCCATCGTTCGCCCAAAATGCTTAAAACACTTCTAAGAAATTAGAAGTGTTTTTTTATTTCCTTTTTTTACTCACCTCTATTAATTAACCAATCCCTAATAATTGGGAAATGATCTCCTACAGCTTCTTTAGCGGTACATATATCAATATGATCATAATCTTTAGCGTGCCCTGTTTCCTTTGATAAATAAATAAATTTATCTTCTTTATTGCCCACCTCTTCCATTAAACGAAGTACATCCACTTTATGGCCTAAATAGAATTCCTTTTTGCCTGTAAGGTATAAAGTAGGTGGAATATGACTTACTTCTTTAAAAGCTTCTAAATAATTAAAGTTATCAGAAGGATCAATCCAATTATCTAAATCAAATACCCATTTTTTACAATCTTCATAAACACCTTTAGGTTCATTCTCTTGTCCTATTCCCATTCCTTTAGCAGGAAAATAACCTAAAACATTTGTTGTTACACCAACTACATACTTCCAAACAAAATCTACTTCAAATCTTTTCTTAAAGGTCTGAAGGGAAATACTCCTTTTGGTTGCAAAGAAACACATAGACGCAATATTTAATTCTGGATGACGGGCTAGATGTGCTAAAGTCCAAATACCACCCCATGAATGTGCAATAATATGAATTGATATATCTTCTGGATATTGATTTTTAATCTCATTAATTATTGCCGGTATTTCTTCTTCTATTGCATCTATTTGACGTGATTTACTTTTTCTTGATACAAGAGGTCTACTTTTACCCCTCCCTCGAAAATCGGGGACAAAAACATCAAAACCATGTGCTGCTAAATAGGGCGCTATACCTTTATCATTTAAAGAATAAAAAATTCGTCCTCCTTCTATGCTACCATGTACCATTAAAATAGCTTCCTTCGGGGTAGTAGATGTATATCTTTTTACATAAAGTTGATCTTCCCCTACTGTAATATATTTATCCTCTGATGTGAATTGTTTATCAATAGTAGTATTCATGGTGTTTATTTATAAGTGAGTAATCATTCAATTTATGCAAATTTTGATAAAAACTTAAATTTGATTCATTCTAAATAAGTAATAGTTATAAAAATTAATATTGGTGTATTACCTTTACTAATCAATAATCAGTCTAAATAAAACTCAGTAAAAAGAGTAGATGAATAATAAAACAAACATGATCAGTATTGATACTTTACCTATTGGTTCTATAGGAATCATTAAGGAGTTCCAAGATAAGATTGTTGGAAGTCGATTAATTGACCTCGGATTATTTCCTGGCAAAAAAATTAGGGTACTTCGTAAAGCACCTTTTGGAGGAGCATTATATATCAAATCTGATCAACAGGCTTTTGCTTTAGGGCTACATGAAGCTAAAACTGTTTTTGCAACTACTACTGAGGTACTTTAATATGAATACAGACAAACTTAGTGTTGCCTTATTAGGGAATCCCAATGTTGGCAAATCTTCTATATTTAATCAATTAACTGGGTTACGTCAAAAAGTTGGCAATTTCCCAGGTGTAACTGTTGATAAAAAAATTGGTACAACTCAATTATCTACAAATCAAAAAGCAACAGTTATTGATTTCCCTGGTACTTATAGCTTGTACCCTACATCATCTGACGAAAGAGTAGTTCTAAATACATTCGCCAATCCATCATCAGAAGATTATCCTGATGCTATTATATATATTGCTGATGTTACAAATCTAGAACGCCATCTTTTATTGCTCACTCAAGTAAAAGACTTAAATATCCCTACGGTATTAGGTTTAAATATGAGTGATATTGCAGAAAAAAAAGGACTTGTTACTGATATAGATAAATTATCAAAGGCTTTAAAATTACCGGTCTGCATAGTTAATGGCCGAAGTGGAGAAGGAATAGATGTTTTAAAAAGAGAAATTATTGATGTTATTGAGAAAAAAAATATCGATAGTATAAAAACCTACAATCCTAAGCAATCAGAGGTAGCCTGTATAGAGGAAATCAAACACCTTAATAAAACGTTATCAAACTATCAAGCTTCTTTATGGGCACACCACTCAGAAGACCTTCCATTTATTGATAAAGAATTGAAAGCCTCTGTTAAAAGTATCATCTCTAAAAATGATTATGCAGATATGCGTTTTCAAATTGATGAAACTTTACAACGCTTCAATTTTATTACTCCATTAATTCAAACTACAGTTAAAGAAACTCTTCCTAGAGAGAAAAGTAGTTTAACAGACAAAATTGATGCAATTGTAACACATAAATTCTTCGGGCCTGTACTGTTCGTTATACTTTTACTTCTTGTTTTTCAGTCAATATTTTCTTGGGCATCTGGTCCTATGGATTTAATTGATGAAGGAATGGCAAGTCTTGGAGAATTCCTACAAGGGGTACTTCCTAGTGGATGGTTAACTGACCTCCTCTTAGATGGCGTAATAGCAGGTTTAGGTGGCGTACTGGTCTTTGTACCACAAATTACAATATTATTCTTCTTGATTTCCATGATGGAAGAGTCTGGCTATATGTCACGAGCTGTTTATATGTTTGATCGTCTTATGATGAAATTTGGTATGAGCGGTCGAAGTATTATTTCTTTAATATCTGGAGGAGCTTGTGCTATCCCTGCTGTTATGGCTACCCGTTCAATTAGTAATTGGAAAGAACGAATGATTACAATAATGGTCACTCCATTAATTTCTTGTTCTGCTCGTATTCCTGTATATGCTATTTTAGTTGCTTTTGCAGTACCAGATCAAACTGTTTGGGGTATATTTAATCTCCAAGGCTTAACTTTTATGGGGTTATACCTTTTAGGAGTAATTGCAACATTACTTGCTGGAATGGTTTTTAAAATGATATTAAAAGCCGATGCACCTACTTTTTTAGCCATGGAATTACCTTCTTACAAAATGCCACATTGGAAAAATGTAGCTTTAACTGTAGGAGAAAAAGTAAACACATTTATTACTGAAGCTGGTAAAGTAATTATTATCGTTTCTATTGCACTTTGGGCTTTAGCAACTTATGGACCAGGTGATAATATTGAAAAAGCAGCAACCATAGCACAACAAGAGGCTGTGAGTCTTAATTTAAACGATACACAAACAAATGATCTAATTGCATCTAAGAAATTAGAAGCAAGCTATGTTGGAATATTAGGTAAGGGTATTGAACCAGTTTTTAGACCATTAGGGTTTGATTGGAAAATAAGTATTGCTTTAGTTACCTCATTTGCTGCAAGAGAAGTCTTTGTTGGAACCATGGCAACAATTTATAGTGTTGGGTCTGCCGAAGATGAAATAACACCTCTTCGTAAGCAATTAGCAGCTTCTGTTAATCCAATAACGGGAGAGCATGAATTTAATAGAGCTACAGCCTTCTCGTTAATGGTATTCTATGTTTTTGCAATGCAATGTATGTCTACTCTAGCGGTTGTAAAAAGAGAAACCAAAAGTTGGAAGTGGCCTGCTATTCAATTTGCTTACATGAGTGCATTAGCATACATAGGAAGTTTTATTACTTATCATATATTCTTATAAACACAGTTATTTTTATAAACAAAGAGCCCTTTTTCTTTCATTAGAAAAAGGGCTCTTTGTTTATGTACGTTATGTGTAAAACTATTCCATTACTGCATGTCCAAAAAGAACGCTATACTGTTTACACCAAATAAGTAGATATTTATTTTTAGAAAAATCTATCCCTTCTGGTAACGTATATGTTTGTGTTCCTGATACTGCCTGCAAACGACCTAAATCAATAAAACCGTCTCCATTTGTACCCTGCGCTAAATAAACATATAAATCTGGACCATTATCTGACATAAAATCAGTATTTAAGACTACAGATAACCCTTCGATTTTAGCTGAACCTGAGGTAGGGTGAGCTCCGTTTTCAAAATTCCCCATTAGATCGGCCATTGTCTCGTCTGCATCAGTGCTTGATGTATCAGAGTCTGAAGCCATTTCATCGTCAGCATCAGCATTTAATGTTGATAAATCTAACGGCTCAGGTTCTGGATTGTTATTACAGTTAGAAAATAAGAGACAAATAAGTAGAGAATAAGCTAATAATTTCATGTAGTTAATATTTTGTTATTATTTAGAGTATTGAAATATAACACATTATACTAAAGCAAAGCAAATTATGAACTTACCTATTTATCAGATAGATGCATTTACAACTGATGTATTTAAAGGAAACCCTGCCGCTGTTATTCCACTACAATCTTGGATAGATGAAGACATAATGCAATCTATTGCAATAGAAAACAACTTATCCGAAACTGTATTTTTCAAGAAAGAAAAAGAATATTATTCTATTAGGTGGTTTACACCTGAGACTGAAATACGCCTTTGTGGTCATGCTACTTTAGCTACTGCTCATTATTTATTTAAACATGAAAACCTTCCTTCTCATACTATAAAATTTCATTCTCACCTAAGTGGTGATTTGTCTGTGGAGAGAAGTGAAAATGGCTACACGTTAAATTTTCCAAGTCAAAAACCTGTAGATTTTGCTAAACCAAGTTATTTAGAAAATGCATTAGGTTGCCAAATCAATTACTGCTTAAAAAATGGAATGTTTATTCTTTGTGAAGTATCAAATGAAAAAACACTATTTGATCTAACTCCTGATTTTTCATTGATCAATAAAGAAAATCCTGAATTAGGAATAATAGTTACAGCACAAAGTAGCCAAGAAAATGTAGATTTTGTTTCTAGATTTTTTCATCCCGGAATTGGTATAAATGAAGACCCCGTAACAGGTTCTGCACACACTGTATTAATTCCGTATTGGAGTGATAAACTAAATTTAAAAAACCTAACTGCAAAACAAATTTCTAGAAGAGGAGGAACATTGTATTGTGAAGACAAAAATGAGCGTGTACTAATTACTGGTAATTGTAAAACGTATATGATTGGTGAAATAACTGTATAAAGAAAAATCTATAATTATTACACATTATTAAGTATTGATTTAAAGAGTGGTGATTATCAACATCAAATAGTTAATTAGAACAATTAACTTTGCAGTTCGAATTTCTCAGAAATTATCATGGAAAATAAATCACTCATCCGAAAATATAATGTTCCTGGGCCTAGATACACAAGTTATCCTACGGTACCGTATTGGGACAATGACCCTACTATTGATCAATGGGCAAAACATGTTGCTGATGCTTTCTCTACGAGTAATCAGAAAGATGGTATAAGTTTATATATTCACCTTCCTTACTGTGAAAAACTTTGTACATTCTGTGGATGTAACAAACGTATCACTATAAATCATGGAGTAGAAGATTCTTATATAACTGCACTATTAAAAGAATGGAAAATGTATATTTCTATTTTTGGCGATGAAAAGCCAAGAATTAAAGAAATACACTTAGGGGGTGGTACGCCAACATTCTTTAGTCCAGAAAATCTTCAGTTATTAATTAATGGTATTTTTGAAGATGCTGTAAAATGTGATGATGCAGAGTTAGGTTTTGAAGCAAACCCTGTAAACACAACTACAGAACATTTAAAAGCTTTATATGACGTTGGATTTACTCGTTTGAGTTTAGGTATTCAAGATTTTGATCCAGTTGTCCAGAAAGCTATCAATAGAGTACAATCTTATAAGCAAGTAGAAAGTGTTACCAATCAAGCTAGAGAAATTGGATATACTTCTGTAAACTTTGATTTAGTTTTTGGTTTACCTTTCCAGAAATTGGAATGCGTAAAAGATACAATCTCAAAATCTAATGCTTTAAGACCAGACCGTATTGCTTATTATAGCTATGCTCATGTACCTTGGACCGCTCCAGGGCAAAGAGGTTTCTCTGACGAAGATCTTCCTTCTAACGAAGAAAAAAGAGCTTTATATGAAGTCGGAAAAGAAATGTTTGAAGATGCTGGCTATGTAGAAATTGGTATGGATCACTTTGCTTTACCAACAGATGGTTTGGCAATTGCTGCAGACAATAAATCTTTACATAGAAACTTTATGGGCTATGCTCCAACTTATACGCAATTGATGGTAGGTTTAGGCTGTTCATCAATTTCTGATTCTTGGACAAGTTTTGCTCAAAATATTAAAAAGGTAGAAGAGTATAAAGCAACTGTAGAAGAAGGTAAATTACCTATTTTCCGTGGTCACATATTATCTGAGGAGGATTTAATGGTACGTCAACATATACTAGATGTAATGTGTCACTTTGAAACTACTTGGGATGAAGCTACTGCCAAATTACCTTTATTTAAAGCCTTACCCGAACGTTTAGCTGAAATGCAAAACGACGGATTGTTAGAACTTAAAGAAAGGTCTTTAACTGTTACAGAAAAAGGAAGACCTTTTGTTAGAAATATATGTATGACGTTAGATGCTAGAATGTTAGCAGATAAGCCTCAAGCAAGAATATTCTCGTCTACTATTTAACAACAAAATAATAGCTATTTTAGAACTCTAGTCTTCAATGTTAGACTAGAGTTTTTTTATATTTTTTCTAAAACCATTAAAAGCTCGCTTAACATCATTGCTGTTGCTCCCCAAACAGTATGTCCGTCAACATCAAAAGCAGGAGTTTTATAATTCACACCACTTTTAAGTTTAAAAGTATGCTCTTTGTGGTTATCAATATTCTGAATATGATCTACATGAGTTTCTACAACTTTATCGACTTCATAGTCATCTAAAGTATAATCAAATACTTGGTTATATCTTGCTACAACTGGTAAAACATGCATATTAGAAGGTGGAATATATAAATCTGATAACGTTCCAATAACATCAGTTCTATCAACTGTAATTCCTATTTCCTCATGGCATTCTCTTAATGCAGTATATATTAAATCCTCATCAGTATCATCGTACTTTCCTCCAGGAAAAGCCATCTGACCACTATGAACTCCATCATAAGAAGGGCGTTGTATTAATGGAAAGACCCATGTATCTCCTACTTCTTTTAATAAAATAAGTACAGCTGCCTTTCGTGCATTTTCAGGAATTTTTGTAGGAGTAATTTCCTGTCTGTGCTGAGATGACATTTTACGATGGGCTGATCTACCGGGCTTATCTAATTTTAATGCTTCTTCTAATTTCTGATCCCAATTAGTAACAACACCTTTTGAATATTTCATTATATAATTTCTTTGATAGTAAAACCGAACAAGACAAATTTAGTTTAGAGAATTTAAGGTACTACATTTTGGTCTATTAAATCAAATGATAACTTTAAAGTCTATATCATAAACGGAATCAAAGAAACCATTGTTTACTAATTTCAACTTAATGATATAAAACTACTCATTCATAAAAAAGTACTGGGTACAAAAAAGCCCCTTACTTAGTTAAATAAGAGGCTAATTCTATCAGAGTTAAAAGTAATTATTTAAGCTCTAAAATATAAGCAGTTTTTGCAGGAACTGAAATTGATTTTGTTACATCAACAAATTTCCCTGTCAATATATCTGTACCAGATTTAAATCCGCTAAGAACTTCTTTAAAACGTTTTACATCAAAAGTTTGTGCTTTTTCATTGTTATTAATTACAACAAATGCAGTCTGTTCTTTTGTATAACGAGCATATACATAAACTTCATTAAAAGGTACCCAATGTTTTAATTTACCTTCTGCAATTGCCGAAGATGTTTTTCTCCATTGAAGTATCGTTCTCATGTAATTAAAGTAATCATTTTCCTGCTTAGTTCTACCTTTTGCAGTAAAAGCATCTCGCTTATCGCCAGGCCATCCTCCAGGAAAATCTTCTCTTAAATCACCATGATCACCACCTTTAGACATCAAAATTTCTGTACCGTAGAAAATTTGAGGAATACCACGTGTAGTTAATAAGAAAGATGTTGCTAATTTCATGTTTGGCAAGTTTTTACCAAATACGCCATATGCTCTATCTACATCGTGGTTATCTAAGAAAATTTTATTTTGAATTGGATTATCATATAAGAAATCTTCTGTAAGTGTTTTATATAATTCTGTTACACTCCAGTGGTTTCTCCATGTTCTATTTACCGCATCCCAAACAGGAAAATCAGAAACAGATTTTAAAGTAGAAACAAAACCATCACGGTTGTTACCACCAGCTTTCCAATACGATTCCCATGTAGCACCAGGTAACCAAGTCTCTCCTACTATGTAGAAATTAGGGTACTCGTTTAATACATATGATACCCATTCAGACATCATTTCTTTTTTATTGTAAGGATACGTATCCATACGAATACCATCAATACCCGCATATTCTATCCAGAATACACTTGCTTGCATTAAATACTTTGCTAAGTAAGGATTATCTTGATTAAGGTCTGGCATGTGAGTATCAAACCAACCATCAGACATGATTTTTTTATCATAATCAGATGCATTTGGATCAGATAGTGCCTCACCTTTATAGTTTGTTTTTGTAAACTCATCCCACTGATGAATCCAATCTTTTGCAGGTAAATCTTGCATCCATTTATGGCCATTACCAATATGGTTGAAAACTAAATCCATAACAACTTTCATCTTTTTGCTATGTGCTTGAGTTACCATATTTTTATAATCAGCATTAGTACCATGACGACCATCTGCTTTATAAAAGTTAGTAATTGCATAACCATGGTAAGACCATTCTGGTTGGTTATTTTCCAAGAAAGGAGTTAACCAAACAGTAGTTACACCAAGATCGTTCATGTAGTCTAATTTAGACGTCACACCAGCAATATCGCCACCATGTCTACCACCTCTAAAAGAACGATCTGCTTTTTGTGATAAGTTATCTTGAGAATCATTACTAACATCTCCGTTAGCAAATCTATCCGGCATAATTAAGTACATTACATCTTTAGCTGTAAGTCCTTGAGCCTTTATGTCTTTGTTTCTTGCTTTAAGTTCAAAATCATAAGATAATTTACCTGCTTTAGAAGTAAATGTAATTGGATATTTACCTGGTTTAACACCACTAGTATTCAAATCTAAAAATAGATAATTAGGATTATCTTGAGTATTTAAACTAGAAATCGTTAACCCTCCTTCAACATTTACTGTTGATGAAGCTATATTTTCTCCATGAATAACTAATAATACAGTTTCAGACTTCATGCCTGCCCACCAGTATGCTGGTTCTACGTTATCTAATTTTACAACGTCTGCAGGTTTTGCTGTAGTAATCTTTGCTTCAGTAGGTAAAGTAGATTTTTGTCCTTCTTGTGGAGCACAGCTGATTCCTAAAAATAGTATAGAAATAACAGCCAAGCTAGACTTTAAAATGTTCATAAATATATTGTCGTTTAACATTTTCATACGTTGCAAACATAACTTTATTAATCATCATTTAAAAACAAGCTTAAACTTCAACCGTTTGCATTAGATTAAATTTAAAACTTTTCTACTATTTTTAGACTATAAGCATATTGCAATTGCTAACTTGCTTTGTCAAAACGAAAAACTTCTTCATGAAAAAAACATCACATATATTTTTATTATATCTACAAACAGCTCTTTTACTTTTTTCATTAAATGGACTGTGTCAAGAAGATAATATACCTGTTAATACATGGCGTTCACATTTAAATTATAGTAATGCTATCTCTGTAGCAATTGCAGATAATGAGGTGTTTTGTGCTTCTAATAATGCTTTATTCTCTTATGAGAAAGCGTCTGGTGTTATTTCTACTATATCTAAAGAAGATGGCTTAAGTGATTCTGACATTCTCACATTAGGTTACGCAAGTCCTTCAGACCAATTAATTGTGCTTTATAAAAATGGAAATATTGATTTTATCTCTGAAACAGATATTGTAAACATGAGAACTGTTTTAAATTCTAATTACCCCAATAAAGAATTTTATGGGTTAAGAATGGATAAACAATACATGTATATATGTGCTAGTTTTGGTATAGTTAAAATTAATACTGAAAATTATATTATCGAAGAAACCTATGATTTTATAGGTGAAAATGGAAGTGAGAATGCTGTTTATGACATCTCAATATCTGAAGATTCTCTTTACATTGCTTCTGCTGAAGGTATTAAAAGTGTTGCCGACGACGAAGTTACAAACAAACAAGATTACTCGAATTGGAATCTAATCGTTCCTGTTCAAAATTCTACTAAATCACTTTTATATACAGATAATGGTATTTATTATACCGATGACAATTTAAATCAATTACTAAAGTTTGAAAATAATACTTCTAGTTCAATATTTTCTTTTGGTACAGAAACCGCCTTTAAATTAGATTTTTGGGGTGATGATATTGTTTTACCCATCTCAACATCACTCAAAATTATTGATCCATCTGATAATGTAAGTACTTGGTCGGACCCTAAATCTCCAAATCCAAGACAAATACTTGATGATGAAGAGGGAAAAGCTTGGATAGCAGACAACATTAATGGTTTAATTAGTGTATCAGAAAATGGACAAGAGATTGAAGGGTATGCTCCTTCAGGACCTTTGTATCCTACAGCTTATCAAATAATAAATGCAGGGGAACTTATTGCTATTACTCCTGCAGAAAGTAATAATGTACAAGTAGGTTCTTTTTCAATTTTTAAAGATGGACAATGGAAAAATTATACATCTTTGGAAAGAACTGGAAGTATATCGATTCAAAATACAGCTCCCTTATATGGAATGGCCTATAATGAGATTGAAAATAAAATATATTTTGCTTCTGATGGAGACGGCCTATTAGTTTATAATATTAATGATGAATCTATAGAGCTGATAAAAAAAGAGCTACTAGTTGATGGAAATTCTGATGCCCATATCAAGAGTTTATCATTTGATCAATACGGAAACCTTTGGACATCTTCTCCTGGATGGGTTCACTATAGAAACTCCGATGGAGAATGGCAACATGCTAGAGATAGTAAATTATCTGCTGGAGCAATAGCAACTCAAAACTCATTACAAAATGATACTTGGTTTGTACTTCCTAATAACCGATTAATGGTTTTTAAAGAAAACAATTCTAGGTATATAAATACAGACCAAACAAATGGAGGTTTACCGAGTGCAACTGTTTACACTATAGACTTAGATAGAGTAGGAAGTATGTGGATTGGTACAGATGATGGAGCTGCAGAATATTATGGCATATCTCCAGTTGAAGCTGGTAATTTTGAAGTTTCGTTACCGAGATATGATGGTTTTCCATTGTTAAGAGGAGAAAAAGTACAAACAATTACTACAGATGGAGGTAATAGAAAATGGATTGGTACAGGGCGTGGACTATGGCTTTTTAGTAAAGATGGAGGTACTTTGTATGACTACTTTACAGTAGAAAATTCATCGCTATTATCTGATAATATTACTTCTTTAGCTGTACAACCTGTAAGTGGTGAAGTATTTATTGCGTCTGATAATGGAATCGTTTCTTATAGATCTGATGCTACTGATGCCACTTCTCAATTTAAAGATGTAAAGATATTTCCTAGTCCTGTTCGCCCCAATTACCAAGGAGTACTTACAATAACAGGTTTAGTAAAAGATGCTAGTGTAAAAATTACAGACTCAGCAGGTAATTTAGTTTGGGATGGTCAAGCTTTTGGTGGTGGAGTATCTTGGAATCTAAGATTGAACGATAATCAAAGACCAAGCTCAGGCGTTTACTTTGTATTTGCTACCGATTTTGATGGCAATGAAAAATATGCAGGTAAGTTTGCAGTAATTAGGTAGTTTATTCTGATCAATATTAACTATAAAAAAATCCTCATTGAATTTAATCAATGAGGATTTTCTTTTATCCTGCTTTACCACAAGAAACAAACTTTTGATCTGTAACTTCCAGACTATTTATATCCAGAACAAATGGAGGTACTATTGAAATAACAAGTCCATCGCATGCAATTATCTTTGTACCACTAGCTTTAAGAAACATGTCACCTTCCTTTGCCTCAGCAGTTGGGTAGTAGCTCCACATTCCTCTTATATATTCATTTGTAGATGGTATATACCCCTCAAATGTTAAGTCCGAATGGTATATGTACAAAGTGTTACCATCTGGTGATAATAAAACTTGATCAAAGTTTCCTCCTTTTGGTTCAATATCATTTGATGAACAAGAAAAAAACAATGCTGATGTTAATAAAAATAGTAAAAATGCTTTCATAATTATCTGTTTAATACAAAACAAATAAAGTGATAATACTCTAGATATATCAGCAAAAAAAGTTAAAGAGTTTCAAGGGTTGTTTATTTTACAAGAATTTATCAAAACAAAGCATAACAACACTTTAATCATTGATTATAAAACGGTTATATCTCCTCTAAAAAGAATAATTTTAACCTTAATACTATAAGAAGTATATTTAATAAAAATAGATATTTCCCATTATTCTAAATAATCAATATGAGTAAGAAAGTACGTATGTGTTACCCTTATTTAAAGGAAACAAGTTTTAAATGTGACTTTGAAATTGAAACTGATTCATTAGCTAGTCATATTGGTTATGCTTATTCAAAAGCATCAAAATATCCTGAAATGCTTAAAGAACTAACTTGGCTTTGTGAAATGGCATATCATGTAAATGGATCTATTAGAGGGAAATTAGCGGTTACTGATAACGATATTATAAAAGCTATTGCTATTCATGATAAATATCAAGAATTAGTTAGAGAGGAAACAAAAATGTTTAGTCTACCACTTGGTTGTGAATTAGCAGGAATACTAAACCTATGTCGTTCAAAGAGTAAGAATTCTACTAGGTGGGCATATAAAATTCAAAAGTTTGAAGATGTAAAAGTAGATAAACTAGTTACTGATCTTCTTAATACTTTAGCAGACATATTTTTTGTAATGTCAGTTTACGCAAATAAAATGGAAGATATTCCTACTATTGAGTTCGTATCTAAAAGCTATGATGTCCGCTTTTTTGATTAATCTATCGTATTGAAAAAAATTATTCATATAGACATGGACGCCTTCTTTGCATCAATTGAGCAAAGGGATTTCCCTCATTTAAGAGGTAAACCTGTTGCTGTAGGTGGTAGTAGAGAAAGAGGTGTTGTTGCTGCAGCAAGTTATGAGGCTAGAAAGTTTGGCGTTAAATCTGCCATGCCTTCTGCTTTAGCCTATAGAAAATGTCCACAGATTATTTTTACTCGCCCTAGGTTTCATGTGTACAAGGATGTATCTGTACAAATCAAAAAAATTTTTTATGAATATACAGATTTAGTTGAACCTCTTTCTTTAGATGAAGCATACCTTGATGTAACAGAAAATAAAAAAGGAATACAATCTGCGACGCAAATAGCTTTAGAAATCAGAGAAAAAATTAATGACAAACTAAATTTGAATGCGAGTGCTGGAATTTCCTATAATAAATTCTTAGCAAAAACAGCTTCCGATATTAATAAACCAAATGGACAGGCTATTATCTTACCAGAAGAAGCTGAAGCATTTTTAGAACAATTACCAATAGAACGTTTTTACGGAATTGGCAATGTTACGGCAGATAAAATGAAAAAGCTTGGGATTTATAAAGGGAAAGATTTAAAAAACTGGCCGATAGAACACCTTAATGATACGTTTGGAAGCACAGGAAAATACTACTTTCACATTGTTAGAGGAATTGATAACCGTAAAGTAAAAGCCCATAGAGAAAGGAAATCTATTGGTGCCGAACGTACTTTTTCTAAAGATATTGCTGATGTACAAAAGATGAGAGAGCACCTTTTAAAAATAGCTGATATACTTTGGGATAGGATATTAAAATCGAATAAAAGCGGTAAAACTATTACTG
The DNA here is from genome assembly GCF_003970675.1 of Flammeovirga pectinis. Lineage (GTDB taxonomy): Bacteria > Bacteroidota > Bacteroidia > Cytophagales > Flammeovirgaceae > Flammeovirga > Flammeovirga pectinis. Next base: position 494,458 of record NZ_CP034562.1, on the reverse strand, counting down.
TTAAGATTAAACAACATGACTTTGAGATGCATACAAAAAGTCGTACCTACGCTACCCTCATAAAAAACAAATCGTTTTTAACAGAAGAGTCTTTAACATTGTTAGAAGAACTAAACCCTCAAACATTTAATGTTAGGTTACTCGGCATAAGTATTAGTAACTTAGGAGAGCCTGGAACCGAAAATGAATCAGAACAACTAAAGTTGTTCTAAACTAAAAAATAACTTGCAAGTGCAAATGCAAGGAAGTAGCCTAATAATAAGCCTACTAAAATACCTAAACCAAAGGTATTATTGCTGGATACAATTCTTTTTATATAATGAATCATGAAATTTTGCCCAGAGATGGAAGTTTGTGTTTACGTATGTTAACGTAAAACTAATCATTAATATTTGTTTAAAAAAGTTTAAATTTATTTATAAATGAATTTAAATGACTCAGTTTGTAAATTTGCTTTATAAGTAATTAATTATTCGATCATTACTATTTCGTTTGACTTAAAACAAAGTTAATGATTTTTCACAAAAAAGTCAGTACTAGCTAAAAATTGTCAATAAAAACACTTTAAATATGACTAAAAAACTTTTTATAGTAACACTCTTTTTCTTATTATCCATAAGTAGCCATAGCCAAAACTTAGTTGGACCTTGGTCAGGTACTTTAACTGTTCAAACAGGAAAAATTGATATTATATTTCACATTACCCATAATGGTCAGATTTTCCAAGGTAAAATGGATGTCCCTGCACAACATCTAAAGAGTATTCCAATACATGAGGTAAAATACCAAGAACCATTTATTACGATAGATTTACCAAATTTAGGCATCAAATATACTGGTCATGTTTTAGATGATGAACATATAGAAGGTAAATTTGAACAAGGTGGATTTTCGTTTCCTATGACTCTTTTTAAAGATCTCGAAATAGAAACTCCTTTAAAGAAACCTCAAGAACCACTACCTCCCTACCCATATGTATCTAAAGAGGTGAAATTTAAAAATGAAAAAGCCAATATTCTTTTAGCGGGTACTTTTACTAGACCAACAGATGTAAAAAAATATCCGACAGTAATTCTTATTTCAGGAAGTGGACCACAAGATAGAAATCAAGAAATACTAGGGCATAAATCCTTTTTATTATTGGCAGATGAACTTACTAAAAAAGGAATAGCAGTACTACGTTTTGATGATAGAGGTACTGGAGAGTCTAGTGGTAATTTTAAAGCGGCATCTACCTTAGATTTTTCTACTGATGTTGAAGCTGCATATCAGTACTTATTATCACGAAAAGATGTTGATCCCACAAAAATTGGATTATTAGGACACAGTGAAGGAGGTACAATAGCAGGAATAGTAGCTAGTAAAAATAAAAATATAGATTTTATAGTACTAATGGCCTCACCTGGCTTAAGAGGAAAAGAATTGATGCTTCATCAAAAAGCATTAATCGAAAAAAAAGGTGGTATTCATGATCATGCGATTGCTAAAAATCAAAAGATTTTTAGCGGTGCTTATTCTATTGTGATAAATAACGAGCAACCACTATTCGATAAATTGGCCGATTATTTTCAGCATCAATTTGATCATCAATTAAACGATCAACAAATAAATAATCTTGCTAGAACATTCTCTTCTAATTGGATGAAAGAGTTTATTAAACTTGACCCAGCCACTTATTTTTCTACTGTAACTTGCCCTGTTTTAGCATTAAATGGTACTAAAGATGTACAAGTTATTACCAAAGAAAACCTAGATGCTATCAATAATGCGTTAAAAAAGGCAGGAAATACAGATATAGATATTGAAGAAATTAAAGGTGTAAATCATTTGTTTCAAGAATGTGACACGGGTTTACCAAACGAATATGGTGAGATTGAACAAACTTTATCTCCTGTTTTACTTGAAAAAGTAACAACATGGGTTACAATCAAAACAAAATAATTCTACTTATATTGAAAGTGCTGTAATGGCACTTTCTCTATCAAGATGAAGTTGTTCTATAAGCATTTCAACTCCATCAAATTTCATTTCTGATCGTATTCTTTTCACAAATTCAAGTCGAACTTCTGCTCCATAAATATCTTTGTTAAAATCAAAGATGTTTACTTCTACTGTTTTTTTTATACCTTCTGTAACGGTGGGTCTGTTACCAATATTCAGCATTCCTTTATATTTCACTCCTTCAAAATAAAGGTGTACAGCATAAACTCCCTGATGAGGAAGTAATTTAAAGCTGTCCTTTAATTGAATATTTGCAGTAGGAAAGCCTATTTTTCTACCAATTTTATTACCATTAACTACTATTCCTTCTAAAGAATAATGATAACCGAGATATTTTTCGGCAGTAAATAAATTACCCTCTTCTATTAATGCTGCTCTTATTGCTGTTGAACTCACTGCAGCATTTTCTATTTCTTGCTTGGTTATTTCTTCTACTTCGAACCCAAACTCTGCTTGATGTTCTTTTAAGTAATCAAACCCTCCTTCTCTATTTCTACCAAAACGATGGTCGTATCCAATCACTAATTTGGTTGTATTGATTTTATCAATGAGTATGTTCTTTACAAATTCCATTGATGTGAGGTGAGAAAACTCTTTATTAAACTCGATAACGATTAAATGATTAATACCTTCCTGTTCAAGTAAAGCTATTTTCTCATCTAAATTCGTTAATAATTTAAGTGATTTATTCGCAATTTCGGGTTGTAAGACAAACCTAGGATGTGGCCAAAAGGTAATCAAAACTGTTTCTGAATTATCTTCTCTAGCTATTTTTCTTAGGTGTGCAAGAATTTGCTGGTGTCCATAATGTACTCCATCAAATGTTCCACTTGTAACTGTTGCTCTTTTAAGAGGCGTAAAATTATCTATTCCGTAATGTACTTTCATCAACTAAAAATAAGTTTCTGCTCGAAAGTTATTCAAAAAAATATAGTAAAGAAAAAGAGTTATGATATTGCTTCATAACTCCTTTATATAATGCTATTTAGAATTCTCTTCTTCCGTTTGTTCTTCTTGGTTACTACGCCATTCTCGAATCACCTCAATCCATTCTTCAACAGATTTGGCATCTTTAACATCGTATTCACCAATCTTAGTTCTACGTAAGCCACTCATGTAAGCACCAACACCTAAAGCATCGCCAAAGTCTTTAACAAAACTCCTTACATAAGTACCTTTAGTACAAACCATTCTAAACTGAATTTTAGGGAAGTCGATTTTTGTAATTTCTAATTCACTAATTTCAACTTCTCTAGGATCGATCTTTACTTCTTTTCCTTTACGAGCATGTTTATATACACGAACTCCATTCACTTTTATAGCAGAGTGCATTGGAGGAACTTGCATTATCTTACCCGTAAACTGAGGTAATAAATCTAGAATATTTTGTTCTGTGATATGAGAAATATCTACTTGGTTTTCTATTTCTGTTTCTAAATCATAAGAAGCAGTTGTAGCACCAATTACCATTTCTCCCTCATATTCTTTAATCTTACCCTGAATTTGATCTATTGTCTTTGTACTTTTTCCAGTACACAAAATCAATAAACCTGTAGCCAAAGGATCTAAAGTACCGGCATGCCCTACTTTTTTCACCTTCATTTCCCAACGTAACTTTTTCACTACACCAAAAGAAGTCCATTCTAATGGTTTATCTACCAACACCGTCTCGCCGGCTACAAAATCAAAATCTTGCATACGTTTAAAAATCAAATGCTATTTAAAGCACAATATTTAATTTATTAATGTATAAATAATTGCAATTGAGCCTACAACTGCACACCAAACAGAGAACCACATTAGTTTTGCTTTCTTCACCAATGAAATCATCCATGTACATGCAATAATACCAGTTACAAAAGCTGTAACAAAACCAACTGCCATTGGTACTACTTCAAAAGAAGATGAAAAAGCACCATCTAATATATCTTTTGCAATTTTACCAAAAATCAAAGGTACAACCATTAAAAAAGAAAATCGAGCAGATTTAGACCTGTCAATTCCTAATAAAACAGATGTTGAAATTGTTGCTCCTGATCTTGAAATACCAGGAAGGATAGCAATTGCTTGGGCAATACCGATAATGATAGCCTCTTTATAACCCACATTTTTTTCTGTATTCTTTGCTCTGTCTGCAAGAATAAGAAGAACTGCAGTTAATAAAAGCATGCAACCTACAAGAAGTATTGCTCCGCCAAAGAATTTTTCTATTTGGTCGTTCAAGAAAACACCAACTAATGCAGCTGGTATCATTGAAAGAACAATTTTTAGTGAAAATTGTGTTTGTTCATTCCATTTAAATTGAAATAAACCTTTTAAGATTTCTAGAATGTCTTTTCTAAAAACAACAACTGTTGATAATGCTGTTGCAAAATGAAGTACGACAGTCATCATCATACTTTCTTCTGCCATACTAGTATCTCCTAAAATAGCTTTTGCTAATTCTAAGTGACCACTACTACTAACAGGTAAAAATTCTGTCAATCCTTGAACAATACCAAGAACGATAGCCTCAAAAATACTCATTTGATAGTATAAAAATTATTAGGTTTAGTTGTTTTAGCTTTTTGGGCTTTGTTCAGAATTGCTCTCTTGAGGTTTTAATAAGATGGCATAGAAATTAACACCAAAACCTGCCATTGTAACAATTGGTCCTACTGTTAAACCTAAAGCGCCAAAGCCCATAGGTGCACTTTCTAAAGACATGATAAAAAAGCCTAAAGCAATCATTAAAATGCCGATTAACATCCACATGTAATTCTTTTTACCGAAGGCCAAATGTTCTTTTTTATTGCTCATTTTGTTATATCTGTATTTATTTGATCTGCAATTTAATAGTCTCTGAATACTTTATTGCAAAAACTTCTAAGTATAAGAGAAAATAGACTGTTAACTACGTTAAATTCTCTGAAAATGGAGCTGGTTCTATTAAAACTACACTCTCCTTATCTACAACAACTAACCCAGCAGGGTCTCCTTTTCTTTTTCTTACGTATTTTTTAGGAGTATAAATCACAGGACATAATGTATCTGTTTTTCTTTGAGAATAATAGGCTGCAATAGATGCTGCTTTTTCAATAACATTAATTGGAAAAGTAGGTTGTTTAGATTTCCATTTAACAACTACATGAGATCCCGCCACATCTCTAGCATGCAACCAAAGGTCTCTTTTATGGGCAAATCTTTGTGTCAATAAATCATTATTCACTGCATTTTTACCTACCCAAATTTCAAACCCTTTAAATTCAAATTTTCTAAATGGGAAAACAGGTTCATTTTTTTGTAATTTCTGTAACCCATTAGTCTTAATATATTTTCTAATCTCTCTAACCATTTCTAGGTCATTTAAAGCATCACGATGTGTTTGAAGACGTTTCATTTCTTCTTCCTTTTCATTGATGTTTTCTTCGAGATTCTTTACTTCTAATTTCTGATTTTTAGCCTTTCGATAGTAAGTTTCCGCATTTTTTTGAGGCGTTTGAAATTCATTTAATTTAATTACTATATCCCCATCCTTATAAAAATCAAACAAAGTGATTTTCTTAGTTCTTGCAGGTATAGCATGCAAATTGGCCATTATAATATTGGCAATTTCCTCAAAACGAGCACTCTCTGTGAGTTCTTCAAAACGTGCATAATTTTTCTTAAGGTAACTTCTTGATTGCTTTAACCTTTTATCAATTTCTCTTAATAAAGGGACTCTTTCTTGTTCTACAAAAAAGCGTTTTGAAAACCTATAGAAAAACTCATTAGCAGCCTCAATAGCATTATCTGTTTCAAAAAGTGTTGTTCCTTCTTCAAAAAGCAGAAAATGTATTTGCTCATTCTCTTCGATAGTATAATACTTTGGGTTTTCTAATTTTGAAATTATTGATGAAAGCATCTTCCATTGCTTCTCCTTATCTGCATCTTCCCAGCCATTTTTTACTAAATAGGCCAATGCTTCCTTTCCTAAAGTAGGAAATGTACCTCGTAATCCATTCTCAAAAAAGCCCTCTTTTGTTTGGTCCAGTGAACGGTCTAATTGAGAAACATCTATATTTTGATCTTCAATATGGCGTTTTTGGAAAAGGGTTATAACCTCACCTTCATGAACTAAAAGTATGTTAGAACGGTTACCATACATTTTAAATAAGATACCCCAATTGTTGGTCATCTTAATTAGAAATGCGCGTTCATTATTATATTGAATTATATCTTCAACCTCCTGGTCAATAGCTTCCTTAAAAAGATCTATACTGTTCACCTTCTTTCTTTGATAATCCAAAGGAAAAGTAAGTAAGTTAAAATTTGGAATTAAAGACGCACGTATCCACTGTTCTCGACCACCTTTATAGAAACCGATCATCAATTCATCTTTGGATTGACTAAAACAAGCCCCCAAAGTCATCCCTACTAAATGTTCTTTTAAAGAACTACTCAGTTGTCTTAAAAAGTAATAGTTGTTGAACATAATATATTTTTTTTCAGATTTACGAAGATACATTGTCCACACTACATATCCGCTTTAAATCTAAAGATGACCCCTATGTTTTATATCTTTTTTTAATTCTTTCTTTTTTTGTTTTGGAGTAATGTACTTTAAAGTAGATAAATCTGGTTGTCCTGCATCTACCCAACACGAAAACCATAAACAGGCTAATCTATAAATTGCTTTTTCCATTCTACTTTCTACCATACTCCCCACTGCCTGATGATAAAGCTTAGCATATTCTTCTGTTGGTTGATATTGTAAAGAAGCTCCACGTCTAGTAACAACCGTTTTTCCTTTATTTGGTAGTAATTTGGAAATACGTTTTTCTTCTGCCAATACAATTGGAACTAAAGCATGAGATTCATTCATAATTACCCAAGCGGTATCTAAAATATTATCTACATAGTTAACATCATCCAATAAAAAATTATAATAACCTGCAAAGTGTTCTGGTAAAGTCGATTCCCAAAATGCATGAATACCTATTTGGTTAGTGAGCTGGCCATTATAATTATGTGTTGTATGTAGAGGAACATGAAGGTCTGCAATATAATGCCCCATCTCTCCAGCATATTTAATTATTCTGTAAGCATCTTTTTCTTCAAATGCTTTTCTTAAAAGATGAGTATACATTACAAGATTCCAAGGAGCTAAGCCATGTTCTAAAAGTGAATCTTCCGAATAAGTAAGTAAAGCTTCATCATAGTTAATTGTTTTTTCTAAAAGGTGATCTCCATACATTTCTACATCAATGTAATGGCGAACATCCTCATTTTCCATAAGTCTTCTCCTCTGATCTGGGCGGATCCCGCCTTGTTTAATCTTACCCATATGATGTTTAAACAAAACAAAAATATCATCCGGTAGTAAATAAATAGCCTCTTCATTGATTTTTTGATGTGCAAAGAAGCCCCAGAGTGTAAAAAAACAAACAAAATTCAACATAAATCACTGATCGTTAAACAAAAACATAAATACCTCATTTACAAGCAAATAGCATGCTATCATAGTGCACAAACAATACGTTGAAATATATTTTGTTTAACTTATTTGAAAAATAATTAAACAAAATATTGACATTTATCTTTTAGTACTCTACATTTGTTATAACAAAAGACAAAAAGATTAAACAAAAATTAAATACTTATTATTATGACAGCGGTAGAATTTAATTACAATTTGCAACACTTGATCCCAGCTTTAGAGCCATTTGCATACAAATTGACAAAAGACTCAGCAAATGCTAAGGATTTAATTCAGGAGACAATGTTGAAAGCATTCTCTAACAAAGAAAAGTTTATGGTTGGTACTAACATGAAAGCATGGGTTTTTACAATCATGAGAAACACATTTTTAACTAATTATCAAAAAAGTGCACGCCAAAAAACATTTATTGACACTTCAGAAAACTTACACTTTATTAATAGTACAAGCATAAAACAAGAGAATAGTGCATACGGAAATTTTGCGATGAACGATATACAAAAAGCAATCGCAGAATTAGATGATGCCTACAGCGAACCATTCATGATGTATTTTAGAGGGTTTAAATACCATGAGATTTCTGATCGTTTAAGTATACCAATAGGGACTGTAAAAAATAGAATTTTTCTTGCTAGAAAAGAGTTGAAAGAAGTATTATCAATGTACGCTAACTAATATCTATGATCTATAGATTGGTTAATTGAAATACACAAACAAATTCTGACATAGTTCGCATTACATTCTTTTTGATGTAAATTTGCGATATGATTCAAGAAAAGATATATAATATAGGTACATACATGTTTAGTGGTGCAATGAAATTTGCCTCTCTGCTAAACCCAAAAGCAAAGTTATTTGTAGATGGAAGACACCAATTATTATCAAAAATTCAAACTGATTTTAAAAACAACAATCAGGAAATAGCATGGTTTCACTGTGCTTCTTTAGGGGAATTTGAGCAGGGTCGACCAGTAATTGAAGCCTTCAAAGTACAATTTCCGGCGTACAAAATTGTACTTACCTTTTTCTCCCCAAGTGGATATACAGTTCAAAATAATTATGAGCATGCAGATTATATTTACTATCTCCCTCTAGATACCAAAAGCAATGCAGAATTGTTTGTAAAGACAATCAACCCTCAAATTGCATTCTTTGTTAAATACGAGTTTTGGCATAACTACCTTGTAGCATTAAAAACTATCGGTGCCAAAATAATCTCATTCTCTACTATATTTCGTGCAAATCAAGCATTCTTTAAAAGTAACGGAGGTTTTCAGCAAAATATGTTGAAACAGTTCGATTATTTTTTTACACAAGATAAAAACTCCTTTGATCTCTTATCCTCCATAAACATTAATAATAAAATTATTGCTGGTGATACTCGTTTTGATAGAGTTGCTCAAATTTGTGCTTCCCCAAAACAAATTCCTATAGCTCAGAAATTTTCAGAAAAAGCAACAGTTCTTGTTGTTGGAAGCAGCTGGCCTAGAGACATCTCAGCCCTAAGCCTTGTTGCAAGTAACCTTCCTGAATTAAAAATTATAGTTGCTCCACACGAAATTTCTGATAAAAAAATAGATTTTATTACCTCTACATTTTCTACTAGAAATAGTATTCGCTTTTCTGAAGCTACTGAACAGAATATCGCAGATAAAAACTTACTTATAATTGATAATGTAGGCATGTTGTCATCTCTATATCAATTCGCAGATTTTGCTTACGTTGGTGGTGCTTTTGGAGAAGGACTTCATAATATTCTTGAACCTGCAACTTTCGGAATTCCTGTTGTTATTGGTAAAGAATACAGTAAATTTATTGAAGCTGTACAATTAGTAGAAAGAGAAGGAACATTCTCTATAAAAGACGCAAGTAGCTGTTTATCAATTATTAAAAAGCTATTTGACAATACTAATTTTAGAAATAAAACTGGTAACATTACAAAAGAATTTGTGAGAGAAAACTTAGGTAGTACAGATAAAATCTTATCCTATTGTAAAGAGTTACTTTAATTATTACAGATTAATCGAGTAGTTTTACCTATTATATAAAATATTAAACCGATTTTAGTATTTTAGTTACAAAGAATAATACTGATCTTTAGAATACTGATGAAGAAAAAAAAGAACTCTGGGAAGAAAAAAAATACTTCAAACAAAACTGTTGTTGATTTAAAAGTTGGATTAATTACTAAATCAACTGGTTTGTGGTATGAAGTTGAAGATACAGAAACTCATCAGACATTTAAAGGTAGACTTCGTGGTAAACTAAAATTAAAAGGTATGAAAGTTACAAACCCTATTGCTGTTGGCGATTTGGTTGACTATGCCTTAGAAGATGAAGTAGAAAACACAGTTATTATTCACGATATTCGTGATCGAAAAAATATTATCCTCCGTCAATCTACTAGAAAAAAGTGGCACGGACATATAATTGCATCAAACATAGACCAAGCAATATTAATTGCAACTTTAGCATTACCTAAAACTTCTTTAGGATTTATAGATAGATTTTTAGTAGCTGCAGAATCATATAATATCCCCACTTATATTGTATTCAACAAAGATGATTTATTGGAAGATGAAGACAGAGCATATTTAGATGAATTGCGTGCTATTTATGAACCTCTAGGATATAAATGTCTTCGTTTGTCGGCTTTAGAAGATGAAAATCTTGACGGAATTAAAGAAGTCATCAATGGTAAAAAGTCTTTATTAGTAGGACATTCTGGTGTTGGAAAATCAACTTTATTAAACAAGTTGGCATCAAATGTGCAACAAAGAACTGATGAAATCTCTTTGTTTGCTAACAAAGGGAAACATACGACTACTTTTGCTGAAATGTTCGAATTAACAGAACATAACGGTCATTTAATTGATACTCCAGGTATTAAAGAACTGGGTATTATGGGAATTGATGAAAATGAAATTGGACATTTTTTCCCAGAAATAAGAGATGTGATACAAGAGTGTAAGTACAATAACTGTACGCATACACATGAACCTCAATGTAAAGTCAGAGAACTTGTGGATGAGGGAACAATAGCTATTTCTAGGTATTTAAGTTACTTAAGTATGCTAGAAGGTGATGACAATCGGAAATAAATCGTATTTTTAGATTGTTATCATGTACTAACTTATCCTATTGGTTACTGATTTTTCGATTTACGACAAAGACTTATGAGAGAAATACTCGTTGAAAAAATTATTACTACTGAATCTACGCTTGTAGAGTTTTTAATCTATGACCGTCAGACTGCTGAACTTCAAGTCTCTTACAAAAGAGGCAAACACTCGGGCAAAATAAGGAAATATAAAGATTTCCCTGCCGATTCATTTGATATGATTATTACAAGTAAATCTCAGGGAAGAGCTCTTTTAAGAGAACTCAAAAGGTACAAACATGAAGAGAATTCATTCTTTGGATTCTTTAAAAACTTATTTTCAACAGATAAGAAAGTACCTTATTAATTACAACTGGAGACCAAGAATTGTAATATCATCTATTTGATCTGCTTCCGAACTCCAAACATTTAAATAGTTCTCTAGCCATTTACGTTGTTCTAACATATCATTAGAACCTCCGGCTTCTATTAATAATTTCCTAAATTTTGAAATTCCCATTCGTTTTTCTTGATTATTAAATTGATCATAATAACCATTTGTGGTTAGATAAATGCTAACACCCTTTGGAAGAATGAAATTGTGAACTTCAAAACCTTTTACTTTTACATGGGCTGGTTCATTACCAATCCCTCTTCGTGTTCCTTTAATTTCAATCAGTTCATTATCCATAAAATAAAACAATGGTCTTCTAGCACCTGCATAGCTAATTTCAAACTGATCCTCATTTTTAAACACTCTTAAAATTAGCATATCAATACCAATTAATGCTGGGTTTTCTTTTGCTTTTTCCTTTAACCTAATATCAAGTTCCTCTAAGACATAATCTGTCTTTACATCTTTATTATCAATAATTTCACCTAATAAGTCAATACCTATAAGTGATTGAATTGCTCCCGGAATTCCATGACCAATGCAATCTGCAACAACAATATAAGAGATGTTTTTATTGAATGTTTTTTCCCAATAAAAATCACCAGAAACAATCTCTTTTGGTTTATATAAAAGGAATGAATTAGTATAAAATGAATTAATTTTTTCTACTGGCGGTAAAACAACAGATTGTAAATCTCTAGCATAAATCAATCGGTTATTCATTTCTTGCTTTTGATAGTTCAGCTTATCATTTACCTTTTTAAACCTATCTACCTGTTTTTTAAGAATAGATTCTCTGCCTGATAATATTTTATTTTGAGCTTCAATTTGCTGTGTTCTTTCTTTCACAACTCCTTCCAATATCTCTTTATCATATTGTACTTTTTCGTCATATAATTTAAAAGACACAAAACCAATACCTAGCATTATAGAAAAGATGCTAAGTATACCATACCAAGTTCTATACCATGCGTCTGTAACAATAAAAGAGAAAGTGGCAGATTCGCTCCACATGTACTCCCCTATTTGTTTTGCTCTAATAAATATTGTGTAATCACCTTTCTCCAAACCTGAAACAATAATCTTATTATTCCAGCCAATATCTTTCCACTTACCATCATTATATTTAAACTGATAGGAAATTAGATTTCCTGGAAATGTTAGACTTGCAAATTTTATATCTAAGTAAGATGCTGCCGAAATTTCTGGAATGGCTGTAAAACGAAATTTTCCAATCGAATTACCTATATAAGTAAAGACTGGAGTTGGCGTTTTCTTTATTGCTACTTTTTTATTCGATAAACCGACACCAGAAGCTGTTCCTGTCCAAATTGCTCCAAAATTATCCAAAAGGATAGTTCTATAACTCATGGTTTTACTTGGTAATCCAGAAAGTTCATCAAATACTAAAAATGATTTCCAATCTTTAACTCTGATTAAACCATTAGAGTTTGTCAACCAAATCACATTAGAAGACCTATAATCATTAATAACACCTTTTACATCTCCTAAATTTAAATGTGCAATAGTTTTCGCTCGTAAAGAATCTTTAGCAAAAAATGCTAAACCAAAATTTGTAGCTAGTATTGGTCCCTCATCTATAAAAACAAAATCGTTTACGCTTAAAGAGACATTTCTAACAATAGAAATTGGCTTACTTAGGTTTTCAAAATTATCAGAAGCTACATTATATTTGAAAAAATAATTACCATCCTTACTACCTCCAAGAAATAATCTTCCTTCTTGAAATTTCAGTACATTAATCTTACTAGTAATCCCCTCTTCTCTTCCATAGGAAATTATTTTTTCAAGGTTCTGTAATTTAAATAACCCCCCATGATCTTGCACATACCATAGGTCTCCCATTTCATTATAAGCAATAGAATAAATTGCACCTCCATAATTAGAACAATCAATTTTCCGCTTAAAATTTCCATCTTCATCATATATTAAGAATAAGCCAATATTAGTTGTTAGCCAATATTCGTTTTCTATATGAGCCACTTTTAAAACAATTCCATATTCTGATGAGATTTCCCATTTATCAATCATCTTATGATTAGATGTTGAGCAAAAGAAAAGAGTTCTTCCATCAGAAAATAATACCTGATTATTATCTTGAACAATAGTTTGTATATATTGGTAAGCATCTTTTTCGAATGCTGCTTTAAAGTATTGCTCCTTAAGATAAATCATACCATTATCAGTAGACAACCATATACCTGAAGATTCATCTTTAAAAACAGATGATATCACCTTTTGTTCTACATTCCCCACCTTAAAGTGGTGATAATTTCCTTTTTTATCAATTTTAATTCTATATAATCCATCATTCCAAGTACCTGCAAACCACTCATTTTCAGTATTTACAACTACATAAGAAGGAGCTATATCATCAAAAATTATTCTCTGTGATAAGATGTCTTTACCAGATTTATCTAATGTTATTTCTGTTACGCCAGATTGAGTAGAAACAATCATCTTCTTTTGGTAAAAAAAAGCATGGTTAATCCTATCACTTTGTGTAATCAACTGAATTTCGTTAAATACATTTTCTTTCTTTGAAAATTTATACAAATACCCCGCTTCAGAAAATGCGTAAAGGCCAAGAACTGGATCTTCTAATAATGAAAATGATCTTTGGAAATTAGTTGGTAAATCTTTTTCGTAAAATTTATATCGTGCTATTTGATTTAAAGCCGTATCAAGACAAACAATAGAGTGATTATCACAAATCCATATTTTTTGATCTTTAGTCTCATAAATAGATTTTGGATACCATAATAACGTATCAGAAGCATAAGTATCTCCTTGCAATACAGTCTCTACCTTAGGCTGATTATCAATCATATTAATTTTGACAACACCTAAATCTGTCGAAGCAAGTAAAATACCTTTAGATGTTGTGAAAATTTTCTTTACATAAAGACTAGGCAGTCCCTCTGTAACTTGAAGAAAGTTAGATCCATCAAAACGTATCAAACCTCTATCTGTAGCAGACCATACAAAACCTAAGCTATCTTTATCAACTGATTTAACTAAAGAATTTTGCATTCCGGACAGCTCATTGTAAACAACTTCATGCCATTGTGCATAAGAAAATTCAGAAAGTAGAAGAAAGAAAATAAAAAGAATATTTTTAATGTGATAAATAGTTTTATTCATCATTAATAATTGGTGAAAATTAAATTGAACCTATTTTAATAATAACTTTAAGTACTCACTTTTAATAGCTGACATAACAATCAATCATATCAACAAAAGAAGGTTTTAAGGGTTAATGTGTATAGAATTTAGTTAATGATTTTGTCTTTTCACAATAAATACAAAACTAAGTCTTAATAAATTACGCCATTACTTTTTATCATGTAAATAAATACTAGAAATGCAATATTGATTTTGATAAATTCCATCGCTTTCTTTGTATAAATTAAAAATAACAATCGATTAGTGTTTAGCAATCAATTTATTAATTAACAACCAAAATTATAAATTAACACTAAAGTTAACCTATATTGTTTAATTCCTTAAATAACAATAAGTTACACACTAAAAAAATGTAATTTAATTACTTGTTTTTACATTATAATTACAAGTAGAAGTTACTGGCTGTTTACAACTTAAAATGTATTAATAATTAAATTAATACAATATAACATTTCTGATAAAATGATGACTTATAAATTTTCTCTGGACGACAAATTCCTTGAAAAATACAAAAACACAAAACCACCATTTGGGTTTAATGGTCTTGGCGAATTGGTATATATGCGTACCTATTCTAGACTTAAAGACGATGGAACTAATGAAGTTTGGTGGGAAACTGTTAGACGTGTAGTTGAAGGTACTTATACTATCCAGAAAAATCACATCTTAAAATACCAATTAGGATGGGACGATGGTAAAGCTCAAGTATCTGCTCAAGAAATGTTCGACCGTATGTTCACAATGAAATTCTTGCCTCCAGGACGTGGTCTTTGGGCAATGGGTTCTGAGTTAACAACTAAGAGAAATTTATTTGCAGCACTTAATAACTGTTCTTTTGTTAGTACAGAAACTATGGCAAATGATCCAACAAAACCATTTGAGTTTTTAATGGACATGTCTATGTTAGGTGTGGGTGTTGGTTTCGATACTAAAGGAGCTGGTACTGTTCCTATTTATCAGCCAAATAACGAAGATAAAGTTAGGTATGTAATTCCTGATAGTAGAGAAGGATGGGTAAATAGCACTGGAATGCTATTGGATTCTTATTTCCACAAAGGTAGAGTAAACGTTGAATTTGATTATTCTAAAATAAGAGAAGCCGGTTTACCTATCAAAGGGTTTGGTGGAATTGCATCTGGTTCTGCTCCTCTTTTAAAACTACACGATCAAATAAGATCAATGTTTGAAGGTAGACCTGAAGATGCTACTATTACTGTAACAGATATTGTCGACATAATGAATATGATTGGCTGTTGCGTAGTTGCTGGTAATGTGAGACGTTCTGCAGAAATCGTTTTTGGTGAAGCTGATGACGAAGAATACTTAAAATTAAAAGATTACCGTTGGAACCCTGACACTCAACAAATGGAAGGATCTTCAGCACATAGATCTGAATATGGCTGGTCTTCTAATAATTCTGTATTCTCTAAAGTAGGTATGGATTACAAAAATGTTGCTGCACAATCTGCTGTAAATGGTGAACCTGGCTACATTTGGTTAGACAATATGAAAAAGTTTGGTCGTATGGGAGACGCACCGAACCACAAAGATAGCAGAGCAATGGGTACCAACCCTTGTGCTGAACAAACATTAGAATCTTACGAGCTTTGCTGTTTAGTAGAAACATTCCCTACTAGAGCAACAAATAAAGAAGATTACTTAAGAACATTAAAGTTTGCTTACTTGTACGCAAAAACAGTAACACTTACAAATACACACTGGCCAGAAACCAACCGTGTATTATTAAGAAATAGAAGAATTGGAACTTCTATGTCTGGTATTGCTCAATTTGTAGAAACTAATGGTTTAGATACATTTAAAGAGTGGTGTAATGAAGGTTACGAAACTATTCAGAATTGGGATACAATTTATGCTGAATGGTTATGTGTTACTCCTTCTGTAAAAACTACTTCTGTAAAACCAAGTGGTACTGTTTCTTTATTACCAGGTGTTACTCCAGGTATGCACTATCCAGAAAGCAATCATTACATCAGACGTATTCGCTTGTCGAAGAAATCTCCACTGATTGAAAAATGTATAGCAGCAAATTACCACGTAGAACCATCTGTTGCAGAATCTGACACTATGGTAGTTTCTATTCCGGTAGAAATCACTAATGTAAGAACAGTTAATCAAGTAAGTATTTGGGAACAAGTACATTTAGCTGCTTTCTTACAGCGTTATTGGGCAGACAATCAAGTTTCTGTTACAGTTACTTTTAAGAAAGATGAAGCTACTCAAATTGAACCTATCTTAAATTACTTCCAATATCACCTGAAATCAATCAGTTTCTTACCTAAATTAGAATTAGGAAATACTGTTTACCCTCAGATGCCATATGAAGAAGTTTCAGTAGAAAAATATAATGAGTTAGCTGCTCATATTAAACCTCTTAACTTTAACGATTTAGGGCAAGGGCAAGATGTGGAAGCAGAAAAATTCTGTGATGGCGATCATTGCCAGTTATAATTGAATTATGAATACCTAGGTAAATAAACACCTAAGTGTCTAAAATATAAAAGCCATCGTTCATTAATTTGAGCGATGGCTTTTTTATCAAAAACTTATTTAGAAATTAACATTTAGCTAAGTAAATACTTTCAACAACTAAAAATAGCTGCTTATTTGTAAATTGGAATTGGTATAAACTTACTCAAAATACCATAACAAATTACTCCTAAAACTCCTCCAATTGCATCTGCAATAAAATCCCAGAAATCACCTTCCCTACTATCCAATAAATTTGCTTGTAGAATTTCAGTCATTATTCCCCAACTAAACACTATAGTTAAAACAGTTACTACTATTAGCTGCTTATTCTGTTTCATAAAGCTTACACCACACATAGAAAACATTAAACAAGCGGTAAATATTCCAAAGATTCCGAAATGTCCAACTTTATCACCAAAAGGTAGATTTAGTAAAAAACTATCTCCTTCTACAGGGTTTTTAGTTAGTAATAGCTTTATAGTTACAAAAAACCATAGAATAGTAGGCACTAACCATACAATATCCTTTAGTATTTCATTCTTGTTGTCTATTTTCGTCATGATATTATAAAAATGATTTTTTCAAGCAGCAAAAATATGCGTTCCATCCCATTATTCCTTACAATTATCTTCTGTTTTCTAACAATAAACTCTTCATTCGCTCAGAAGAAGAAAAAACTTAAAGGAAAAGATGAAGTTGTTCATATAGAAACCTCTTTTGGCGAAATCGTCATTTTATTATTTGATGAAACCCCAGAACATAAAAAAAACTTCCTAAGGTTAGCAAAGGATGATTTTTACAATGGAACTACTTTTCATAGAGTTTTAAAAGGCTTCATGATTCAAGGAGGTGACCCAAATACCAGAACAGGTAATGATAGTACTAGAATTGGAATTGGCAATCCTGGATATACAATCAATAGCGAAATTGTTGAAGGCTTAGACCATGACTATGGAATGGTAGGAGCTGCAAGACAAAATGATGAGATAAATCCTAGTAAATCTTCTAGTGGTTCTCAATTTTATATCGTCGAAGCAAAAGAAGGTGCACACCATTTAGATGGTAACTATACAGTGTTCGGTTATGTGGTTGAAGGTATGGATGTCATCCAAAAAATTGCAGAATCTGACATTTATGACGACGGAGAACCTCTTGAAAGAATAGAAATAAACATAAAAGTTGTTAAAGAAAAGAAAAGAGATTTAGCCAAAAAGTACGAATTAAGAATTATTTAGAGGATTATGACGAAAAAATACACTTATTCTTGATTCAGTAACATGTTTTAGGTTAATGGAATTATTTTTTTTCCAAAATCTAATTAAATTTGCCTTGGTCAAAAATGGGTCTCGTTAATAATGTATTAGAGTTTATGATTTGTTCATTAGATCCTTTGACTGAAATAGTATTTAGTTCGCAGCAACATTACAACAAACTCACAGAAGAAAAATGACAAAGACAAAGATACTAACCATTTTAATGGTACCGGTAGTACTGATATTGGCATGGGCATTATATCATAGTGTATTTGACACAATCAGAGAAAGTAAAGAAATTAAAAAATCTGAAGCAGTCGTTACTAAACAATTAAAGATGATACGTGAAGCAGAAACAGCTTACCTATCAAGATACAAGAAATACACTGCTTCTTGGGATACGTTGGCGATGTTCATCGATGATGACACAATTTATAACGTACAAAAGAAAGAGATTATCACTCCTCGTACTAAAAATGATCCATTGTACTACACTCGTACTGATTCAGTTCGTATTGAGTATGATACAATTGGAGCAACTCAAGTAAGAGAGAGAATCTTCCCTGGTCAAAATTTTGACGCTAAGAAGTTAAAGTACATCTCTGGTAAAAACGGAAAAGAATTTGAACTTTCTGTAGATAAAAAGAAGAAAGGCAATGCTAATATTGCTTTTATTGAAGTAGTAGACAGATTCCCACGTGATCCACAACGTAAAGAATCTAACGCATCTCCTACTAGAAGACTTCTTAAGTTTGGTTCATTATTTGAAGCAACTACTGCAGGTAACTGGGAATAATATTGGAAGATCTGCTATTTGAATCAGTCAGATACTCCGTACATTCAAACAGCTTTGATGTTTCTCGACTTGCTGATTACAGCTTGCATTTGAGGGTACATCAAAGCTGTCTTGCTATAGGAGTATATGACCCTGAAAACAACGAGTGCTTAGCTCTTGAATCGTATGGTTACGAAACTGCAATGAACACCACTGCACTTATCGTAAACTTGCACAACATTGTGCAAAAACATTCATTTCTGAATGCTGCTTTTTGGAAGAACGTTAATATCATTTCTGCTCTTCCATCATTTGCTTTTATTCCTTCAGAAATTGAAGGTGAAGACAATGATGAAACTATCTTATCATTAACATCTAAATTCAGTAGTAAAGAAGATAAAATCTTTAAAAATACTACAAGTTTAAATGCTTCTATCCTTTTTACTTTACCTCAGGAATTAGAAAATTGGTTCTTTGAGATGTATAGTAATTCTAATCTATCATTTTCTCATAGCATGGAAAGCTTTATTCCTGAAGCTTTTGAATTTGATAGCCACTCTTTGCATTGCTACTTAGATAGTGATATGCTCTATCTTACAAAGTGTAATGAGGAAAAGCAAGTTACTTTTGCAAATTCTTTTAAGTACAAAACAGAACAAGATTTATTGTACTATGTGCTTTTTGTAATTGACGAGTTAAAAGGAACACCTCAAGACACTACTTTAACAATTTGGGGAGAAGTAAAAACTGATAATACAGCAATTGCTACTCTACGAAAATTTATTGGTAAAGTAAACACTGGAAAGAAACCTAAAGATATGCTATATGCATACCAGTTTGATCAAGAACCTCATGAACATGCTGCTGTTGATATAATTGGCAATATGAAATTAAATCGATGAAAAGAATAGCCTTTTTCCCTGGAACTTTCGACCCTTTCACTAAAGGTCATGAAGATATAGCAATTCGTGGTACTCAACTATTTGATGAGGTCATTATTGGTATAGGACATAATTCTAAGAAAAAGCGATTTTTTCCAGCCGAAAAAATGAAGGATTTAATTGAACTTCATTTTGAAAATAACCCTCAAGTAAAAGTAATTTTATACCAAGGTTTAACTGCAAAAGTAGCAAAAGACCTTGGTGCGTGTGTTTTGTTAAGAGGATTAAGAAACACAACAGATTTTGAATATGAAAATAGTATTGCCCAAGCTAACAGATATGTAAACGGCATTGATACTGTTTTTATTTATACATCTCCAGAATACTCTCATTTAAGTTCTTCTATTATTAGAGAATTGCATAAATTTGGGCATGATGTAGGTGAATTTGTCCCTTTTCACCTCAAAGAAGGGATTTAACTTTTTAAATGCTAAATTGCATTGAGGCTAGTTTGCCTCACCCTATCATTAGATAGTTTTAAATATATATTTATGGGATGTCAATCGTGTTCAACGGTTGCGTGTGGAGTACCTACAGGATGTGGCAGTAATGGAGACTGTGGTTCTGGCGGCTGTAGCAAATTAAATTCGTTTGATTGGCTCGGTGATATGGATTTACCCTCATCGCAACGTTTTAATATAGTAGAAATAAAATTTAAAGGTGGAAGAAAAGGTTATTTTAAAAATGACCAACATTTCGAACTTTATACAGGTGATCCATTAGTAGTAGATACTGGAAATGGACATCACATTGGTCATGTTAGTTTACAAGGAGACCTTGTACGCTTACAAATGATAAAAAAGGGTATTGATGAAGAAGATGATCTTTTACAAATTCTTCGTCATGCAACACCTAAAGATTTAGAGAAATTAGCGATGGTAAAAAACAGGGAAATACCAACCCTATACCGTACTCGTGAAATTATTCAGGAAATAGGTCTACAGATGAAACTTTCTGATGTAGATTTCCAAGCAGATAACTCTAAAGCTACATTTTATTATTCTGCAGATGACAGAGTCGATTTTCGTCAATTAATTAAAGTCTTAGCAAGTGAGTTTAAGATTAGAGTTGAAATGCGTCAAATTAGCTTACGTCAAGAAGCAAGTAGATTAGGAGGTATTGGTTCTTGTGGTAGAGAACTTTGCTGTTCTACATGGCTTACAGAATTTAAAAGCGTGTCGACTTCTGCTGCGCGTTATCAGAATTTATCTTTAAATCCTAGTAAGTTATCTGGCCAATGTGGACGACTAAAATGTTGTCTTAACTATGAGTTAGAAACGTATATAGATGCTTTAGTGGATATTCCAATGTTGGATAGAAACTTAAAGACAAAAAAAGGTGATGCTCAACTACAAAAAGTAGATATTTTCCGCAAGCGCATGTGGTTTAGTTTCCAAGGTGAAACAACATGGCATGTAATCTCAACAGAACGTGTGAATGAGGTTACACAAATGAATGCTAAAGGAAAATATCCTGAAACTTTAGAAGAAGATCTAGTGGATAAATCTGCAATGCTGCAAGAACAAAAACTTAGTAGTATTTTAGATAAACAACCTCTTCCTCAGAAAAAGCAAAAAGGACGTAGAAAACCTGATGATAAATTCAAGAAAGGACCTGATAATAAAAAATTAGATCAACAGAAAAAACCTTCAAGAAAAAAGCCTAACAATGGACCTTCGAACTTTAAAAAGAGAGTAACTCCTAATAAACAAGGACGTAACCCTAATCAACAGGGTGAAGGTAATCCATCTTCAAATGATACTAATCAGAAGCAAAACGTTCCAAATAACAAAGGAAACAACCCGCCTCAGAATAGACAAAATCAGAAAAAAGAAGACGGAGGTAAAAAACCATCAAGGCCTCCTTTTAAAGGGAATAGAAACAAAAGAAAAAGACCTGATAATTCTAATAATGAATAATTTTTTGTCTTTGAAGTCATACAAAGCACTCCTTTTATTAGGAGTTGCTTTTTTAAGTTTTGCATGTAATTCTTCTATTATAAATGAAGAATATGTAGATTATGAGGAGGGTGTTTGGCCGGCTGATTCTGTATCTTCATTTACTTTTGAAGTGGAGGATGCTAAACCTTATAATATCTATGCTTTGATTAGAAATACCACAGAGTATCCATTCCAAAACATATATATTAAATACAGTCTTACTAAAGTTGATTCTCTTCAGCCAGATACATTGATAAATGATAAAATGTCTGATTTTCAACTTTTTGAAGTAAAAACAGGAGAGCCTTTTGGACATATAGAAAATTCAACTGGTTTTAGTAGTACGGGTGCCGTATTTGTTCACCCTTTACTTCTCAGAAAAAAAACTTCATTCCCATCAAAAGGAACATATAAAATTGATATCAAACACTATATGAGGCCTGATACTTTAGAAGGCGTAATTGGAGTTGGTTATCGATTAGAACATGTAGAATAAAAAAACACCTCAGTTAAATTGAAATCACTGAGGTGTTTTTTTTAATAAGGACTATTTGCCTCAAACATATTTTTATATTTCTCTTGTCTTCTTAGTACATGTTCAATAGATTCTGTGACGATTTCACCCATATTCTCACATTTCAAAAACCGTGAACTTTTATAATGCTCTGAAAGATCGCTACGAAGTGTGATAACATTCTCTCTAGGTGCGATAATATCCTTCCGCATAGTTTTTAAAATATCTTTTGCTCTATGTCGGAAACCCATCACTCTACTAGCAATCATAAAGCGTTCTTCTGCTTGATACTGACGAACTGATTCCCATGAAATTTTACCCATCATTAATTTTAAAATCGCATTATTCTGACGGTAGAACTGAGGCATATAAATGTTCCTCCTCCCTTCATAACTCTGTTGATCAAAATCAATAGGTCTAATTCTATAGTTAATTTCATCAAAATCTGGCACCATTAATACAACCCAGTTAGAAGAGTGCATATCACCAAGCAGTTGAACAAAACATCTTTCATTAAACTTTACAAACTCTTTCGTTAAACGTGTCTTATTCTGATGGCCATCTTCTAAATAATGATTAATAAAAGAATCTCCAGGAATACCAGGTATATGTTCTTCAATTAATGTTTGTTCTGTAACAAGATAGCTTACCTTATTTGGGGATAAAATATCTTCTAATTCTAACCCATAAATACGAGAAGCATCGGCAACTTTTACATAAAAATAATCGAAGTTATCATTAATTCTATTTACAATTCTAATACGAAATGGTTTTGTATTCCCATAAGTACACATATCAACACGATCAATAAAAAGGTGCTCCATTACATTTACATTACCATCAGCTCTTAATGTAGCATATAATGTCTTTAATGTTGAATAGATTTGTTCCATATCATCCTGTGCATAAAACACAGTCACCCATAAAGTATCTTCCCCATTAGAATCGTATAATGGTATTGCTGTATTGTATCTACAAAGATCTTCGTATTTAATAGAAATAGGAGACATTCTATCGTACTGATCTAAAAAATATTCTAAAGGTTCTGTTACAGGGTACGGAACTTTCTTTTTACTAATTAATGCCATAGTCTTTTTTATGAATCTTTTAACTCAGAATTCATTTTCTTAATAAATGGTCTGAATTGGATATAAAGTAAATTTAATCAATTTACTACGGATTGAAAACATAACTTCTATCACTTTATTAATTCAATACACTAAAACTATCCTAACAGTGTCATTTTAAAAACAACAAACTTTGTTAGTTCATGCTCATAAATGCATCTTTGTACCTCATTTAAATTAAGTTCTGAATGTCAAACATTTCCTACGAGGTTATTGACATGGATGAAAAAGAATATAGAAATCATCCTGCTCTTGCCAATACAGATATAAAAAACGCTCAGCTCCTGTTGCTCGGTCAGCAACCGCACACTCCAAAAAAAGCACTGAGAGAAGGTACAATGCTACATTCTGCCATTCTTGAACCTCATGATTGGGTAGAGATGAGTAAAAAAGTTCCTGTTGCACAAGCAAATAGAATTGGACGAATTGCTGCTACGGCTAGAAATTACCCTTTACTAAAAGAAATGTTAGCACACCCCAATGTACAAATTGAAAAATGCGTATTTTGGAAAGATCCAATAACAGGTTTAGACTGTAAAGCAAAACCTGACTTATTTATAGAAGGTGAAGTTGTTGTTGATTTAAAAACGACAGCAAGAAGCATGAAAGAAGCCTTTGAGAAACAAGTTTTATCAAGAGATTTTGACAGGCAGATTGCTTTCTATAACATTCCTATCCAAGCCCCACTTACTAGGGTAATTGGTATTAGTAAAACATCTAAGGGAAGGTTGTTTAGACTTGAATGGGAAAAGGATGATCCTTACTTATCAAATGGTAAGCTTAAAGCTGACATTATGCTTAAAAAACTTGCTGAAGATGAGCAATTATTAAAAAAAGCTCTTCTTCTTAGAAAATAAAAACAAAGGCTTCGTAATGTAAAATCACGAAGCCTTTATCATATCTTAAGGAAAGAGAAGTTATGAATATAACCCTTCGATTACATTATCGTATCTCTCATTAATTACCTTTCTTTTTAATTTTAATGTAGGTGTCACTTCTCCTGAATCAATTGACCAAACATGATCTATTAAAGCAAACTTTTTCACCTTTTCCCACTGAGCAAATTGCTTATTTGCTTTCTGTATTTCTTGATCCATTTTCTCAATCACTTTTGTGTTTTTAATGATTTCTGAATCAGAAGTATATTCAATGTTATGAAGATTACACCATTCTTTTAATCCATCAAAATTTGGAACTATTAATGCCGATGGAAATTTTCTATTATTACCTATAACTGCAGCTTGCTCTATAAAATAAGATTCTTTGATTTTATTTTCGACCAATTGAGGTGCTACATATTTACCTCCAGAAGTTTTAAACATCTCCTTTTTACGGTCTGTAATTTTCAAGAATTTACCTTCTACAAATTCGCCTATATCACCAGTATGGAACCACCCTTCTTTTATTACTTCTGCTGTTTTTTCTGGAGCTTTATAGTACCCCATCATTACATTTGGTCCTTTTGCTAAAATCTCTCCATCTTCAGCAATCTTAACTTCAACACCATCCAATAAAGGGCCAACAGTTCCAACCATCATATTTTCATTATTGGCTCTATTTACAGCAATAACTGGAGAGGTTTCTGTTAAACCATAGCCTTCACATAATTTAATCCCTGCAGACCAAAACACCCTTGCTAAACGTGGTTGTAGAGCTGCAGCACCTATGTTAATAGCCTTTACGTTACCTCCTAATGCATCTCTCCACTTAGAAAAAACTAATTTATTTGCTAAATCAAGTTGAGAGTTATAAATAAAACCTTGCTCCTTTCTTGGTTCATATCTTAAACCTAGATTTAAAGCCCAAAAGAAAACACCTTTTTTAG
The DNA here is from genome assembly GCF_003970675.1 of Flammeovirga pectinis. GTDB lineage: Bacteria > Bacteroidota > Bacteroidia > Cytophagales > Flammeovirgaceae > Flammeovirga > Flammeovirga pectinis. The sequence goes on along the minus strand of NZ_CP034562.1, from coordinate 469,433 downwards.
CACCGCCTGCATCTAATCCTTTAGCAATTATCTTATCATATATTTTCTCTAATAAACGGGGGACTGTATTAAACACATCTGGTTTGACTTCTTGCAGATTTACTCCAATTGTTTCCATACTTTCGGCGTAATAAACGGAAACTCCATATTGCAGAAAATAATAAAATCCTGTTCTTTCAAAAATATGACATAAAGGTAAAAAGCTTAATGCTTTTGATTTACCTTTTTCAATAGGACATATAGATGAAACTGCAATTGCATTAGAGACTACATTCTGATGAGAAAGCATCACCCCTTTTGGTCTTCCTGTAGTGCCAGAAGTATAGATAATTGTCAGTAAATCTTCAGGCTTTACGTTTACCATAGACTCTTCTACTTCTCCTCTTTCTTTTCCTTTTCCTAAATTCTCTATTTCTAACCAGTGAGGAGCACCATCAATTTTATCAAAAGTAAAAATCTTTTCTACCTTGTCAACGCTTTGGGCTGCTTCTGTTGATTTATTGAATAAGTCATTATCTCCAACAAAAATATATTTAGCATCAGAATGATCGAAAATGTAACTATAATCAGAAACAGTTATAGTAGGATAAATTGGAACTACTATTACACCAATTTGCTGACAAGCTAAATCTATAAAATTCCATTCTGGTCTATTAGATGAAATTATAGCAACTTTATCATCTTTCTTAACACCTGAAATCAATAAACCAACACTTAAGTTATTTACAATTTCAATAACATCATCGGTAGAGAATTTTTTCCATTCTCCGTTTACTTTATAAGTAAGACAATCATTTTTAGGAAAGTTTTCTTTCTGAACATACAGAAAATCAAAAGCTCGTGATGGTTTCATACGTAAATTAAAGTGAGTGTAATTGAATTAGATATATTTCATTAAAAATAAAGAAAGAGCTATATTATGTAGCTATTCATCGAATATAATTTTAATAAATTGACATAGTTTATCATATTGCAAAAGCCAGCACCCTATTTAAACTTCTTCATTAGTGATTTATGAATAATAAAGGCCTAAATATATTATGCTTCTTTTGTGTTTTATGTTTCTTTTTATGCCCTCCAAAAAATTTGTTGGCACAAAATGAAGACAGATGCACTAACAAAGTAATTTATGTTAAACTAAAAAGCAAAAATTACGAAACCTTACAACCGTGGTCAAAAACTTTTTTAGCTGATAGAGATTTCCCTGCTAAAATGGTTGCTCCAAAATCTTATCAACACCTAATTCCTGAAAAAGATAATACCTTAAATTATATTTCTTTATTTAGAGCAGAGGCTCCAGATATACTACAAATTGATTTAAAAAATAGTCAACAAGCCTGTGTTTTAATTCATAAAATTGAAGAACATCCATTAGTCGAATATGTTGAAATTGCACCAGATTATGCTGACGACTTGGTAGAATATACTCCTAATGACCCTTTAATAGGTAGTCAATTTGCTATTGATATTCATAATATGAAAGCTGCTTGGGAAGTAGAAAAAGGAAGTAGTGATATTGTAATAGGTATTTCTGATTCTGGTTTTGAAATTTGGCATGAAGATCTGTTTAATAACATAAAAACAAATGATGCAGAGCTAAATGGCTTCCCGAATGTGGATGATGATAACAACGGCTTTATTGATGATGTTTATGGTTATAACTTTAGAAGTAGAGACACTACATTAACGGGATCATCACATGGTACACCTGTTGCAGGAGCTGCAGCTGCTGTAACAGATAATAATGTTGGTATTGCGGGTATGGGATTTAATTCAAAATTTATTCCTATTGTAAGAAGTTTAGGGTTACCTGGTATAATCTATTTAGCGGAGCGTGGTGTAGACATCATTAATATGTCTTGGGGTAGTCCAAATAGTAAATCCGTTGCTTATCAAGAAATTATTGATCATTATACAGAACAAAATAATGTCCTTTTTATTGCTGCCGCAGGAAATAACAGTCATAATGATGTAAACACAAATTACTATCCTGCATCTTACGATAATGTATTGTCTGTATCTGGGGTTAATAAGTCAAAAGTAACAACAGGTAGAACTAGAAGTTATCTTATAGATGTAGCAGGTGCCGATGGGTCCTATTCAACTATTGAAAAAAATAAATACACTGGTGCTAATGGTACTTCTTTTGCGAGTCCTACTGTCGCAGGTATTGCTAGTTTAGTTAAATCTAAATACCCAGAATTATCAGCTCCTCAGGTTGCTGAACTAATAAGATATACTTCTGATACTACTTTTTATTCCATAGTTGGGAATGAAAATTATAGAGACCGCTATGGTTTTGGTGTGGTTGATGCTTATAAAGCAGTCACTGAAAAAGATAACGTTCATGTTGTACGAGTACAAAACCCTAGATGGAGTAAATATGGGACTTCTGATATATCTGTTTCGCCTGGAGATACTTTAGCTGTATGGTTTGATTTCAAAAACATACTCAATGGAAACTCACCAAATTTAATTGCATCAATTTCTAGCTATGATACTGATTTAACACCTATTCCTAATGAAACATCACATGCATTAGGGCAAATGTCTGAAGGACAAATAAAAAACAACACAAATACCCCTTTTCTTTTTAAAATCTCAGCACAAGCAAATTCCATTAGAAATATACATTTTAAAGTTACTTTAGAAGATATTAATACCGGTTCTTATGAATATCGAGATTGGCAAAATACAGAGCTAAATATCACTTTAGAGCAATATGTACGCTTTAATTATGTCAAAGGGCATTTTAGACCAAATGGTACATGGGGTGTTAACCATGGTTTTGATTATTACAACAGGCATGGATATTATGCTTTAACAAGACAATCAGGATTTATCATTGCAACAGATAACGAACTGTCAGATGCGACATATATAGATATCAATGCAAATACCAGAAAAACAGATTTTGTAGGCACATCACCACTTCTTAAAGACTCTGATAATTCTAAAGATGCTAATTATCCTGTTACAACTTTTGAAGGTACTCTGATAGATGAAAATTCTGTAAATCCTGTTGGTGTAAATATAACCCAGAAGCTTTATGGGGCTTCTCGTAGCACTGTAGATAGAGCTGTGTTTACAGAATTAGAAATTACGAATACTTCAAATCAGACAATTAATAATCTTCATAGTGGATTGTTTGTTGACTGGGTAATGAATTATGCTTCTGGAGATACGCTTCAAAATCAGATTGATTCTGCTATGATTACCTACGATGCTGCAAATCAAGTGGCAATTATAGAAAAAACTGATAAGTCAAAATGTGCAGCAGTGAAACTCTTAAATGCTGGCAATGTTAATTTTCAAGCAATTGATAATTTAAACTCAGCAAACAGTAATATCGATATAACTGATGGGTTTTCTGATGATGAAAAAATTCAAGCTGTATCTTCTCTGATCGGGACAACTACAATTGGCTCTAGTACTCAATTAGCAAATGTTTCATCCGTAATTGCTTATACTATTAATGATTTAAAAATTAATGAAACCGCAAGAGTTGGCTTCTTAATCGTTGCTGCTGATACATTACCTCAACTTCTTCAACAACTGGATAGTGTAGAACAATATTGTGAGTATTGGCTTAAAAGTCCTTCTCCTGTTATTGATTATCAAATAGCGAATGAAGGAGAAAATGTTACTATTGCAACAAATAATTATGACATACTTGCTTTATATAAAGAAGAGAGCGGACAGAAAGTATTAAAAGAAACAGGAAGGTCTTTTGAAGTATTGATTGATAGTATATCATATTATTATGTTCAATCTCAAGGAAGATACGTTTACAATGGAGACCTTGTTCAATTAACAGGAAAAGTAATTCCAGATTTAAATATTGAATCACCTCAGTTAGTTTGTAAAAATACGACAGTATTAATTTCACCCGTAGGTTGTTCAAATTATAATTTCTATAGAGATGAATTATTAACCGAATTGTTATATACTGGGCCATTTCTATCAATTCCTAATATTCAAAGAGACACAGCATTTTATATAAAGTGTGCAGAGGTAGCTAGTGAAAATAATTTTGTTCATTTAGAGATTAAAATTGATTCTGTTATTAATGATTACGTTTTATCTGATACTACTTCTTATGTAGACGGGAGCATTAATGCAACTTTTAATCAGACCAATAAAGCTGCATCCTGGATTTGGCTTCTAAATAATGAACAATACGGTGAACAGGATGATGAAAATATCTCCATCACATTTGATCATCAAGGAACCCATTCTTTACGCTTATTTGCTACAAATAATGCAGGATGTACATATATTATTTCAAAAGAAATTGAAGTTTCTCTTGTCAATAGTTCAAACTCAATGGTCTATACTTTGGAGAATAGTATTCTTTATCCTAATCCAGTTACTGAAGGCAAAATTAACCTTGCTCTAAGCCAACAGATTGGGAAAATGAATTTTGAAATTCTTCAAATAAACGGACAGACTATTGAGAATAACTTATCCTACATAATAAATGGGAATGTTTACACCATTTATTTACCATCTGATCTAAAACCGAATACCTACTTATTAAGTGGTTCTTCTACCTCTGGATCTATGGTTTGGAAAGTAATTGTTCGTTAATACATACAAAGGATTGTCAATAAGTTTACCTTAAGGGATTTATTTCTTCCTCTTATATGTAATAGTTACTAAAACAATGCATTACATTTGCATGAACTAATCGAATAAGAACGAAAAAAAGAATATGCGGAAGTTTTTAGGAATTATTCCTGCTCGCTATGGATCGTCTAGATTGGAAGGAAAACCATTGGCTGATATATGTGGCAAGCCAATGATTCAACACGTTTATGAACGTGCCATTCAAGCAATAGATGATGTGTATATTGCAACAGATGACATTCGAATTATAGAAGTAGTCGAAGCTTTTGGTGGTAATGTTGTGATGACATCCCCTACTCATACAAATGGTACTACACGCTGTTTAGAAGCCTTAGAGCTTGTAAATAAAGAGACAAATAAAAACTTTGATACCGTTGTAAACATTCAAGGAGACGAACCTCTACTTGAACCAGTTACACTAACGGAGTTAATCAATAGTTTTGATGATACTACTGAATTTGCCACTTTGGTAACACCAGTAATTCATGCACAAGATTTAGAAAATGATAGTGAAGTATTTGTCACTCTAGATCATAATAAAGATGCTTTATATTTTAGTAGAGCTGTGATTCCAACTGTTCGAGGAATTGATCGTAAAGATTGGATGAAACACACTACATTTTATAAACACCTTGGATTATATGCCTATACAAAAAAGGCACTTTCACTTTTCTCAACTCTTGAGCCAACAACTTTAGAGAAATTAGAATCGTTAGAGCAACTACGATGGATCGAACATGGTTATAAAATTAAGGTTGGTATTACAGAACACGACAGTATTCCTGTAGATACTAAAGAAGATTTAGAGCGTGTAAGAAATATTATGCAAGAGTTAGTCTAATATTTACAAATAGCTAACGTTAATCATTGGTCGTTCTAGCAAAAATAAACTAAATTGCGCATCGTTGGAGAAACTGTCTCTTTTTGACATCCCCCCAATACAAAAGCAATAAAATACAGATGAGTAAAAACATTGTAAAAGTTGGTGACATTAATTGTGGCGCTGACGAATTGTTCCTGATCTCTGGACCTTGTGTAATCGAGGACGAGAGCATCATGATGAAAACAGCAGAAAAATTGAAAGAAGTTACGGAAAGGTTAAATATTCCGATGATTTATAAAGCTTCTTTTCAAAAAGATAACAGATCTTCAGTAGACTTTTATAGAGGTCCTGGTATCGAGGAAGGTTTACGTATCATGCAAAAGGTAAAAGATGAATTCGGATTCTCTTTAGTTTCTGACATCCATTACCCAGACCAGATCAAACCTGCTGCTGAAGTATTAGATATTCTTCAAATTCCAGCTTACTTATGTATGCAAACTGACCTTGTTGTTGGTTCTGCTGAAACAGGTAAAGTTGTAAACATAAAACACGGTCAGTTCTTAGCTCCTGAGAACATGATTAAACCAGCTCAAAAAGTTGAATCAACTGGTAACAAAAATATCATTTTAACAGAAAGAGGTTATTCTTTTGGTTACAATGATTTAATTGTTGATCCTCGTTCTTTCTACGAAATGAGACAAACTGGATACCCAATTGTATTTGACGTAACGCACTCAATCCGTAAATATGGAATTCCTTCTGCGGATCCTACAGGTGGAGCTCGTCAATACTTACCAACATTAGCTCGTGCTGGTGTGGCTGCAGGTATCGATGGTTTATTTATCGAAACACACCCTTGTCCGTCAGAAGCACTTTGCGATGCGGCAAGTCAATTAGATGTAAATCAATTAGAAGAGTTCATGAAACCGCTAATCGAATTACACAATATCGAAGTTAGTTACCGTAACAAGTAATTTCCTTCACCCTTAATTTGTACCAAATAATAGAAAATATATACTTAACAATAGTATGGAATTATATTTAGACTCTGCAGAGATCAATGAGATCAAAAATGGTTTTGAACAAGCACCGTTCATGACTGGTTTAACAACTACTCCAACATTCATGGCTCGTCATGGTATCACTGATATCGACGGAACAATTGTTGAGTTGTCTAAAATTGTACCTGTTCTTCAAATTGAAGCATTAGGAGACACTGCAGAGGAAATCGTTGCAGAAGCAAAACGTCAAGAAGCTTTAGGCTTAAGCCGTGAAACTACAGTTTATAAGATCCCTGTTTCTATGGTAGGTCTTAAAGCTTGTAGCATGCTTGTAAAAGAAGGTTTCAAAGTGAACATTCACTTGGTATATACTTTACAACAAGCATATATGGCTATGCAAGCTGGAGCAACTTATGTTTGTCCTCTTGTTGGTCGTTTACAAGATCAAGGTCACGATGCTTTAGGTTTAGTAGAGCAATGTGTTGAAGCTGTAGAATACTACGGTTACAATACTAAAATTATGTTCTCATCTGTACGTACAATGCAACACGTTCGTGATGCTGTAAGTATTGGTGTTCACACAATTACTGTACCTTGGAAAATCATGACTCAATTGACTGAAAACCACTTTACAAAAATTGGTACAGATCAATTCGTTAATGATACTCGTTTAATGACAGTTAAAGTTGGTGAGGCTATCTCTACTAACAACCCTACTGTTACTGCTGATGCTACTGTTGCTGAATGTCTTGTTAACATGACTACTAATGCAACTGGTGCTACTACTGTAGTAGACGCTAACGGTGTTGCTATTGGTATCTTTACTGATGGTGATTTACGTCGTTTAGTATCTGAAAAAGGTGGAGACGTTGTGAACACTAAAGTAGGTGATTTAGGATTAACTGCTCCTATTTCAATCGACGCTAATGAATTATTATTTGTTGCTTCGAATTTAATCAAAGAAAAGAAAGTTGACGAACTGGTTGTTACTCAAAACGGTAAAGTAATCGGTATGTTGGACGTTCAAGATATGATGAAATTCTAATTTCACTCTAATGAGAGAAGAATTATTCAAAGAAGGAGGAGGCGTGTTTGTAACACCCTCCTCTTCTCTTTTACAGCAATTACAAAATGTTAAAGGTCTAATTTTTGACTGGGATGGCGTTTTTAATGGTGGTGTAAAAGGCGGTGCTATGCCAAGTCCATTTAGCGAAGTTGACTCTATGGGTGTAAACATGCTTCGATTTGGTTATTTCTTAGAAAACGGAGAAATTCCATTTACAGCAGTTGTAACTGGAGAATTTAATGAAGCTGCTTTTAAATGGGCCAAAAGGGAACATTTTGATGCTGTTGTTTATCTTGTAAAAGATAAAGTAAAAGTATTGCCTCTTGTAGACGAAATGTCTGGTGTAAAAGCTAAAGAAATACTTTTTACTTTCGATGATATTTTAGATATCTCCTTAGCAAAAGAAGTTGGTGCTCGTTTTATGGTAGGACGTTCAGGTAGCCCTTTATTTACAGAATATTGTAGAATGAATGGACATACTGACTACATAACGGGTAATTCTGGTTCTAATAATGCTGTAAGAGAAGTATCTGAGGTTGTTCTTTGTTTACTCGATCGTTTTGATGAAACGATTGATAAGCGCGTTGATTTTGAAGGTGAGTATGCTACTTACATCAAAAAACGTAATGAAATACCTACAAAGTATTTTAAGAACGAAGGCAATGAATTTATTCCAAGTGATCCTTTATCATAATTGATCATGATCTAAAAAAGAGTTGAAATTAAGTTTCAGCTCTTTTTTTTCGCACTTTTTTCAGTAAAAGCACATTATTATTATGGATTCATCAAAAAAATAAGTGATTAAAAGAAAATTTATCACTTTCTATTTGCTAAACGTCTTCTATAAAAATAACTTTGCCTTGTGTAATCGTTTCAAACAAACTTAAAAATTCAAGCCTTTGAAAGTTATTGATCGTCTAAATCTAGCAGCTGAAGAGAAAAAAACATTATTCTCTTTCGAACTTCTTCCACCTGTAAGAGGTAAAAGTATTCAATCATTGTTTGATGCTATTGATCCATTAATGGAGTTCAAACCTGCATTTGTGGACGTTACATATCACCGAGAGGAATATGTATACAAAGAACTTCAAAATGGATTGTTTGAAAAATCAATTCAACGCCATCGTCCAGGTACTGTTGCTGTTTGTGCTGCAATTATGCATAAATACAATGTAGATACAGTTCCTCATATTATTTGTGGTGGGTTTTCTAAAGAAGAAACTGAAAATATACTTATTGAGTTAAACTTTTTAGGTATAGAAAATATTCTTGCTTTAAGAGGTGACGCTGCAAAAGGTGAAGCTTCATTTACACCGCATCCTGAAGGATATGCTTATGCTTCGGAGCTTGTAGAACAAGTAACTAAAATGAACGAAGGTGAATTTAAGTATGCTGATGAAACAGGTTTTAAAGGTGGCTTTAGTATTGGGGTTGCTGCTTACCCAGAGAAACATATGGATGCTTCTAATCTAGATTCTGATATTGACTTCTTAAAAAAGAAAGTTGATTTAGGAGCAGATTATATTGTGACACAGATGTTTTTCGATAATCAGAAATATTTTGATTTTGTAGAAAGATGTAGAACTGCCGGAATTACTGTTCCTATTATTCCTGGTATTAAGCCTCTAACTACTAAAAAGCAACTAACGCTTTTACCAAGTATCTTTAAGTTGGATTTCCCACAAGAGTTATTTACTGAAGCTCAAAAGTGTAAAAATAATAAAGAAGTTAGAGAATTAGGTATCGAATGGGGTATTCAACAATCTAAAGAGTTGATTAAATATGGCGTTCCAGGTATGCACTTCTACTCTATGGGTAGGTCTACTTCTGTAAAAGATATTGCTGAAGCGATCTTCTAGATCAAGCTTTTTATCTATATATTGCTGCAACAATTAACATAGTGTTAGTTGTTGCAGTTTTTTTATAATCACTATGGGACTTTTTAGTTGTTGTCTTTTAGGACTCCTAATCTATTTACATTATCAAAATGTAAGCAAGACCGCTATACCCAACTTTTTTTACTTTTATCCTTTTGCTTTACTATTAAAATTATCGCTCGGTATTGGAGTGGGACTTTTATATACATTTCATTATAATGGAGGAGATACTTTTTCTCTTTACAATGATGGAATAATTTTAAGCGAAATTGCAAGAAATGATTTCTCAGCCTATTTTAATTTTATTACTTCCAGTGCTTATCGTTACCCTGAAGAAATAATAAGCCAACTTACTCAGAGTAATGCTTCTAGTACTTATTTTGGTATATTTCTTAGCTTTTTAGCATTAATTACAGGAGGTAACTATTGGATAAGTAGCCTTTACCTTAGCTTTTTTGCTTTTACTGGTATATGGAAATTGATTTCTGAGTTATACATCATATACCCAAGATCGAAGTACAGTCTATTATTTTCTTTTCTTCTAATTCCCTCATTCAGTTTTTGGAGTGCAGGTATAATTAAGGAAAGTCTGGCTTTAGGATGTATAGGCTGGATTATCGGGTGTGGGTTTGAGGTAATCAGATTACATAAAATTAATATAGAAACACTATTTATCTTTTTGATTTCCCTCCTTATTCTATTAAAAATAAAATTCTACTATTTTGCAGGTTTAATCACTTTCTTACCTTTGGTGTATACAGCTTTTATACTCAACAAGAAGAATTATACTTATAAAGTACGCTACATCTTTATCCTTTTAGGTTCAATGGGGATACTCTTTTATTTACTTCCATATTTCCATTACCATTTAGATTTAAATAGATTACCCGCAACGCTCTATTTAAATTATCAAAAACTATATCAAAACAGTGATACAGGCAATGCTATTCTCTTCCCACAGCTTAAACCTACATGGATAAGCATTCTAAAGTCAGTACCAAAAGCTATTTTCACCTCTTTTACTTACCCTTCAATTACATCAATAAAAAATATTTTCACAGCTATTGTTTGTATTGAAAATTACCTATTAATTATTTGCTCTTCCATCAGTCTATTTCTTTTCGTAAAATCGAACCCTCAACAAAAACAACCCTACTTTCTATGGATGTTGCTTATTGTCATACTCTATTGTTTTACGTTAATAGCACTAATTTCATTAAGTAGTCCTAATCTTGGTTCTTTAAATCGGTATAAGATTGGAGCAACAGTATTTCTCTTTTATTTAGCATTTACACAAATAGAAGTATTTTTAAGAGATAAAGGTTTATTGAAATAGTTGTTCATCTAAATAAATTTCAGCCATCATACATCTTGTTCCTCCACCACAAACACTTTCTATTGTATCGATAGGTGAATGAATAACCTTTGTAGATTCTTCCATAATTTGTTTCTGCTCTTCAGTAAATGCATTAAATGCTTTAGTAGACATTGTAATGTATTTTTGATTATCCAAGCCTGTAACTTCTAAAATGTTACATGTAAAATTTCTAAGTTGATCAAAAGAGACATCAATAATCTTTTTACCGCTATCTTTAAAAGAAGACCATATTATTTCTTTTTGTTTCTGATCAATAATTGTATTTCCACAGATCACTACAAAATCAGTTGCTATCGCCAACATTACATTGGTATGGTATATCGGCTTTTGATTTTCATCTACAGCATCAAATAAAATTGGTGTATAACCTAACTCCTCCACATGTTCTTTAAATAATTCGGCATTTGTTCTTCTAGATAGGCAAGCGTACGCTATTTTATTCACTCTATCAAAAATAATACTCCCCGTACCTTCTAAGAATTTACCCTCTTGTTCAAGAGGAGATAAATCTGTAACAGAAGATACATGAAAACACATTTCTAATAACTCGATTATATCTTGTCTTTTTTCAGTTCTTCTGTTTACTGGTCTTAATGGGTATATATATATAGTACCATCTGAATGTGTAGTAAACCAATTATTTGGAAACTGACTATCAGGCTTAGATGGTACCGGAGTATCATCAACAACAGTTACATCAATTTTATGTTCTCTTAATACAGACACATACTTATCAAACTCTTCTAATGCTTTATTAACATCTTCGTTATTAGCACCTTGTATTAACGAATCTTGAAATTCATTATCCAAAGCAGTCTCTTTATTATACCCAAAAGAAGCCGGGCGGACCATTAAAATATGCTTTGATGAGTTGTTCATGAACTTGATTTTATGATTGTAATGTGTGGATAATAAACTTGTTTAGTTCTAATTAAGGTTAAAAAAAATTATTTTTGATATTTTTTTCAATTTTTATTAAAAAAAAGTGGAATAAGTGTAAGTAGTAACACTTAACTAACAGAAAAGATGATATTGCTCACTTTTCGGAATTAACAAATAGGATCAACTTACACTTAATAAATAAAAATTCAATAAGTGTATTCAGTACAGAATAATAAAGCATTAAGTGTTAAGATACACTTACAAAATTTTATGTATTTTTATTTTGACAGAATAAAATAATACCCCACCTTTGTAGTGTACTAAAGAAAATGAAAAACAATATTTTATTAACTCTCACAATCATGAAAAAATTAAATCTATTAATCATTGCATTACTAACATTTAGTTCATTAACAATAGCTTCAGAAATTTACTTACCATTTAATGGTATTTCTTATTTCTTTAAAGCATCTGAAGATGGCACTTCAGCAACATTAATGTTCGACAATTTAGAAGGCGAAGAAATTAACTTTACAGTAGAAAATGCCGAAGGAACAATGTTCATGGCAAAAACAATTGTTACTACTGGTAAAGTAAAAGAAGATATAAATTTTAAAAGTTTACCGGAAGGTCAATATACTTTTAAAATGACTTTTGAAGATAAGGTTATGATGAGAAAATTCTTTGTAACTCCGCAGAAAACTGCAGTTATGATGAACTATCAATTAACTTCTTCAAACCAAAAATTCAAGATTTCTGTAGAAGAAGAAAACTTGGTTTTAATTATAGGAAAAGATGTAAAAGGATTCATCAAAGTTAGTTTATCAGATGACCAAAATGGTCAGATTTATAACTCTAAGTTTATTGCTGGAGCTAAAAATGTTAAACGTTTTGATTTATCTACGCTACCATCAGGTAATTACAATGCTGAAGTGGAAATTGATGGCGTAACGTACAAAGATTCTTTTTCAATTTTATAAGAAATTAATGTCTCTAGTAGACATATTAAGATATAAGTAATAATTCATTTCATTTCATACTTTATTGGAGAGGCTAGCACTACAGGTGCTAGCCTCTTTTTTTGTTCATTTTTTATATTTTGATACATCATTCATATAGTTTTAGTACTTTGTATACAAACTACTGATACTAACATTTTTTGCTATGAAATTAACTACTCTATTTTTTATATCCGTTTTATCTTATCTGTTTCCAATATTATTAAATGCACAGTCTAATTTTAAATTTGATTCCTATCAAACAAAAGAAGGTTTAATACACAATCATGTCTTATCAATTTTTCAAGATAGTAGAAATCTCTTGTGGGTAGGAACATATGGTGGTGTACAGATTTATGACGGACATGAATTCCATAATTTTAATACCGTCGGAAAAGAAAAAGCTAATATCTTATCACACACTACAGTTCAATGTATTTTTGAGGATGCAGACAACAATATGTGGTTTGGAACAGAACATGGTCTAAACAAATATGAAGTTGAAACTGGTAAAGTAACTAAATTCTTTAAAGATGATAACGGACTTAGCAGTGATAATATAAGGTCAATTATTCAGGATGATTCTATTTTATGGATCGGCACTTATAATGGTGGCTTAGTAAAATATGATGAACACTCTCAAAAATTTACAGCATTCAACACCATCAATCCATATAAAAATAAAGTTTCGGGACGTTTTATCAATACAATGTTTCTTGATAGTAAACACCAACTTTGGATAGGTACTGAAAATGAAGGTCTAAATGTTTTAGATGTTAGATCTCAGAAAAGCATTATTAAATACGAAGAAATATTTAAAAGATTAAGTAAGAGTACTATCAATTGTATTTTTGAAGATAGTAATAATGATATATGGATTGGAACTTGGGGAAATGGACTCTACAGGTACAATCAGAAAAGAAATGAGTTAAAACAGTTTAATCATCAAATTGATAAAACGAATACCATAAGCGGAAATATTATTAAGGCAATAGTACAGAGAGAAAATGATAAACTTTGGATAAGTACTTATGGCAATGGTATTAATATTCTAGATTTAAATACACTCCATTTTTCGCAGGTTGAGATGAATGATGTGGATGAAAATAACTATGACTATATCTGGACAAGTTTTAGTGCGAATGATAATAGCTTATGGTTTGGCTCTTTTGGATATGGTCTTTTTAAATTAAATTCACTAAAAAACACATTCAGATATCAGAAAATTGGTGCTTATGACAATGAAATAAGAGTATCATCAATGACTAAAGTAAATAATGATAATTTTATTTTAGGTACTTATTCTAAAGGCCTATATCTCTTCAATAAAAAAGATAAAAAATTCTCGAAATATCCCATTGGTAAATCACTTAGTGTTATTTCTGCCGTTTATTTAGATTCGAAAAACACTTTATGGGTTAGTACCGATTCTACTTTACTTAATTACTCTTTAACTAATAAAAATCTAGTAGAATATAGACATGCTTCCGAGAATAATAAAGCGTTACCAAAAGGGGTAATCACTACAATTACAGAAGATGAAAAGGGAAATATTTGGCTTAGTTATTCTAAAGAAAAAATTGCCTGTATACCTACATCAGCAGTTGGCTACTCAAAAGAGGTGCTCTCTGGGAATAGTTTATTTAATGGAAAGTATTTAGAATTGCACGGTACAATTAATTATTTCGATTTCGATAAAAGGAACCTACTATGGATAGGTACTTCAGATCAACTTGTATCTATAAATACATCTACTTTTGAGGTTAACCGTTTACCTATTAATGTAGCAACAGATATGAAAGAAGATCATTTTGGTAATACTTGGGTAGGTACAAATGGGGATGGTTTGTATAAAATAGATAGGAATAAAAATATTCTAAAGCATTATGGATATGAAGAAGGACTTTCTTGTTTAGATATTCAAGCATTACAAATTGATAAAAGAGCTAGAGTTTGGGTGGGTACTTCCTGTGGGTTCTCTGTTTTAAATACAGAAACTGATTTAGTAGCTAACTTTTCTCAAGATTATGGATTAAAGAATTACAGCGTTAATCTTCACCTTTCTGCAGCTATAGATAATGGCGAATTTATTTTTGCTGGTAATAACGGTATCAATTCTTTTAACCCTAACCTTATTAGTAAAAACTTTAAACCCTCCAAAATATATTTAACAGATGTTCGAATAGATAATAAATCTATTGCTTACGAGAATGCAATGGATACACTTAGTAGTATTCCTTCGCTTTTATCTACTGTTGATACTATTTCACTGCCTGATAACCAAAGTATTTTAACTGTGAAATTTGCGGCAATAAATTACGATTTCCCTCTTACCATTCAATACGCTTATAAATTAGAAGGGTACAATAATAAATGGATAGAAACAGACGGAAAAAGTAGAAGTGCAACTTTTAGTAAACTTCCAATCGGTACCTATACATTAAAAATAAAAAGCAGTCCAAATAAAGGAAGTTGGAGTGATGCCGTAAAAGAAATTACCATAATTGTTAAAGGTAGTTTCTTTGATACGTTACTATTTAAAGTGCTTCTTGCTGCAATAGGGTTAATTGTTTTTAGCTACTTACTTTTCTTAATTTTTAAAAGGAAAGAGCTAAGGTCAATTGTTGAAGAAAAAAGAAAAGCAGTTCAAGATTTACACGAAGAAAACCAATTGATTCAATTCAAAAATGAACAATTAAACACAAATATCTCGGAGTACAATCAGAAAATTAATGAGATGTCTACTAAGTATTCTGCATTAAAAGAACATCTTAATCATATGTATCAGAATATTGTAGATATCACTACGCAGAGTAACAATACAGAGTTCCAATCATCAGAATTGAATGAACTAAAAAACAACCTTAATTCCATGAACAATGATACCATTTTCGATAATGTATTAGAACTAGAAACAGATACTTTTTTAACTGACTTTGCCAAGAAATACCCTCAACTAACTTCTACAGATTTAAGGATTTGTTCGTTAGTAAGATTGAATAAGACGAACAAAGAAATAGCCCAAATATTAAATATCACCTTAGGAAGCCTAGAACAAAGTAGGTATAGAATTAGAAAAAAAATGAAGTTAGAAAAGCAAGTAAACCTAAATGACCTTATACTTAGGTTTTAAATAACAAGCTGACTTTCAATTATTTAAAATAGTTGATAAGTATTTGTAGAGTAACTATAAGTGATTGTCGAGTACTATTTTTTTCCCTTCTTTAGTGTATTAATTACAATTGTAGCGATCTAAATAATTTTTTAACTAACTACGCTATGTTTGAAATGAATATTACTAAAAATTTACTCTCTGTACTACTACTTCTGCTTATTGGTAATTCTACCTTTGCACAAAAAGGGGAGGTACTTTGGAGGGAAGACTTCAATGAAATCAATCCCAACATTTGGCAATTTGAAACCGGAAATGGCAATTGGGGATGGGGAAATGGAGAGCTCGAATTCTATAAACAAGAGAATACGAGTATTCAAGAAATTCCAAATGAAACAAACAATAATGCTCTAGTAATAGAAGCAAAAAAAGAAAACGAAGGTGATTTTGAATACACTTCCTCTCGATTAAAAAGTATAAATGGACTAGCTGTTCGTTATGGACTAATTGAGGTTAGAATGAAAGTACCCGACCTAGGAAACGGTCTTTGGCCTGCATTCTGGATGATGGGAACAGACCAAGAACAATGGCCGTTACGTGGTGAAATTGACATCATGGAAATGGGCCATAAGCTAGAAGATAGAGAAAGACATGGCGAAGAAAGTGCTGATATCAATAGCTTTGTCGGATCAAATATTATTTTGTATTCTAAAGATGCATGTAGTGAAGGAAACCCAACTTGTGCTGGTAGTGCTGCTTACGATGTTAACTATGCAAATCCATACGTTGCCACTACCTCAATGGCAGATCGTTTTGTAATTTATAGAATGTATTGGAGTGCTGAAGAAATTAGAATTACTATAGAAGATAATGGCACAGAATACGATCTTTTTGCAGGTCCTTTTGGATTGCAAGAAGGTACAGATACAGAAGTCTTTCAGAAACCATTTTTCTTTTTAATGAACATGGCTGTAGGAGGTACTTTTACAGATGCTCTCTCTACATCTACCATAGATATTACTACTCCTGCAAAAATGTGGGTAGATTATATCAGTGTATCTAAATGGAATGACCAAGGAGAAATATTTACAGGAGAAATTCCAAAACCTCAAGTTTCACTTACTTCTCCTATCTCTAATACAATAGAAAATGCAAGTTCAGTTACTTTAGAAGCTACTGCTACTTCTAGTTTAGGGAATATTACTAAAGTAGAATTCTTTATGGGTGATTCTCTTTTAGGGCAAGATCTTTCAGCTCCTTATACTGTTGAATGGAATAACCTTATTGCAGGAGATTATACAATTACAGTAAAGGCTACCGACAATAAAGGTGTTACTCAAACAACAGCTCCTACTATTTTTAATGTAAGTGATTTATCCGGAGAAGGTGAAGTTATTTGGGAAGATAACTTTACATCTATAGATAGAAATACATGGAAATTTGAAACTGGAAACGGTACTTGGGGTTGGGGAAATGGGGAATTAGAGTTCTACACAGAAAACAATACAAGTATTAAAGAAATTCCTGAAGAACCAGGTAATACTGCTATCGTGATTACTGCTAAAGAAGAGCAAGCAGGCGGTTTTAATTACACCTCTTCTCGATTGGTAAGTGAGAATGGTGTTGCTGTAAAATATGGTGTTGTAGAAGTAAGAATGAAAGTTCCAGATCTTGGTAATGCACTTTGGCCTGCATTCTGGATGATGGGAACAGATGCTCAATCTTGGCCTTTAAGAGGTGAAATTGACATTATGGAAATGGGACATAAATTAGAAGAAAGAGAACGTCAAGGACATGCTGATGCTGCAATTAATAGCTATGTAGGTTCGAATATTATACTTTACTCAGAAGCGGCTTGTAGCGAAGGAAACCCTACTTGTGCTGGTAGTACTGCTTATGATGTAGACTATAGCAAACCTTATGTTTCTTCTACTACACTCGCCAATAAATTTGTGAAGTACAAGATGTATTGGAGTCCATCGTCTTTAAGAATTACAATTGTAGACGATAATATAGAATACGATTTATTCGAAAGCCCTTTCGGATTAGAAAGTGGTACAGATACAGAAGCATTCCAAAAACCTTTCTTCTTTTTAATGAACATGGCTGTGGGAGGTAATTTTACAGATGCAGCTACAATGAACGATGTAAATTTCGACGCTCCTGCAGAAATGTGGATTGATTATATTAAAGTGTCTAAATGGAATGGCAGAGGAGAAGTGTTTAAAGGCAGAATGGGAGGTAAAACTGGTAAATTTGCTGTTTTTACAAACGACGATGAAATCAATAACGGACTTACTGTTGGCGTAGATGCTAATGTTTATGTTTGGGAAAACTCTTTAAAGGAAGGTACTTCAGAACCATTTGAAGGTGCAAATGCTCTAGCATGGGAAAGTACAACAAATGCTTGGTTTGGTGGTGGAATTGCTGCTTTAGAACCGCAAGATATGTCAGATTATCAAAATGGCTCTTTAAAATTCTATGCAAAAATACCAGAAGGTTTAGGTTTTAAAGTTGGGATCATCGCCAAAACAAACGAAAGTTGGATTACATTCCCTGCAAATCAAAATAACTATGGCTTAACTAGAAATGGAGAATGGGCAGAAATAGTAATTCCAATTGATGATTTTGGTTGGTTAGACCTTACTCAAGTAGAATATCTTTTTGCTATTGCTGCAGAAGATGGTTCTAAAGGAAATTATGACTTTGCATTCGATAATATTTATTGGGATGATACTCCTGTAAAATCACTTGCTCCTAAAGTAAGTATACTCACTCCTTCCAATAATCAAATACTTTCAGATATATCTAGCTTATCATTATCAAGCTCCGCATATGATTTAGATGGAGAGGTTGTATCAGTTACTTATTTTGTAAATGATTCAATAATTGGTGTAGCTAACTCATCTCCATTTACTATTTCTTGGAACGATACTCCAACAGGTGAACATATAGTTATTGCAAAAGCAGAAGATAACAGTGGAGTCTCATCAATCTCTGCTCCTATTACTTTTGTAGTAACTGATTCTAATGAAGGGATTGGAGAAGTTATTTGGGAAGATAATTTTGATACAATAGACAAAACTACTTGGCAATTCGAAACAGGAAACGGCAACTGGGGTTGGGGTAATGGCGAATTAGAGTACTATACAGAAAAGAACTCTACAATTAAAGAGGTACCTAATGAAGAGAGTAATAAAGCAATCGTAATTACAGCCCAAAACGATAATATCAGAGGGTTTGGTTTTTCTTCTTCTCGTCTTAAAACACAAGATAAATTAGCAATTAAATATGGTGTTGTTGAAGCAAGAATACAAGTTCCCAATTTAGAAGGTGGCTTATGGCCTGCATTCTGGATGCTAGGAACTGGATCACAAGGTTGGCCAAGTATTGGTGAATTAGATATTATGGAAATGGGGCATAACCCTGCCTACAGGTTAAAACATCTAGAGGATAGCACAATCACTCCTGATGTAAATAACTATACTGCTGCAAATATTATTTGGAAATCTGCTGCTGCGTGTAGTGATGATAACCCAACTTGTGCAGCTAACGGAACGTGGTTTAAAGGTTCGGCTACCCCCTATGTTTCTGAAACATCTATGGCAAATAGATTTGTAACCTATAGAATGTATTGGTCGCCAAAAGAAATAAGATATACAATAATAGATAATGGTCAAGAATATGATTTACTCCCTGCTCCTTTTAATATTGAAAGTGGAGATGGGCTAGAAGCCTTTCATAAACCATTTTACTTCTTAATGAATCTCGCTGTTGGTGGTTTATTCCCTGATATCTTAAATAAAGAAGGAGTTACTGCAGATATGCCTTCAGAAATGTGGATCGATTACGTAAAAGTTTCAAAATGGAATGGTGTCGGAGAAGTAATTCGCAATACGGTATCTAACAAAAAAGAAGGATTATTTGGGGTGTTTACAGACAATACTTCTATTGATAGTAAATTAGAAATAGGTGTAGATACAGATGTTTTTGTTTGGGAAAACACTTTAAAAGGAGGTACTACTCCACCTTATCAAGGTACAAATGTAATTGCTTGGGAAACCAACCAACCTAATTGGTGGTTTGGTGCTGGTATTACTTGTAGAGATTTTATTAATCTTTCTGATAAACGAAAAGGTAGCTTAAAATTCAAAATCAAGATTCCTGCAGATGTTGGTTTTAAGATTGGAGTTGAAACTACAGATACTCAATATTGGATAGATTTTAAAGCAAATGAAGATACTTATGGGTTAACAAGAAATGGAGAATGGGGAGAAGCAATAATTCCTATTAGCAATTTCAATGGAATAAATCTAGAAAAAGTAACGTCTCCATTCCTCATTCTTTCTGGTGAAGGTGGTACAGCAACTACTTTCGAAATGGCTGTTGATGATATTGTTTGGGATCCAAGCTCGTTTCCTTCAGAAGCACCAACAGTACAAATAACAAGTCCTACAAATGGTATTGAATTAGAAAATCCATCAACATTATCAATTGCTGCCAACGCAGAAGATATTGATGGGACAATCCAGAGAGTAGAATTCTACTACGGTCCTAAATTAATTGGTATTGCAACAGAAGCTCCTTATGTAATTCAATGGAATAATATTAAAGAAGGAGATCACGTAATATCTGCCAAAGCAATTGATAATACTGACCTTAGTAGTACATCTACTATTCAAGTTTCTGTAGTTGGAGAAGGTATTGGTGAAGTAATTTGGAGAGAAGATTTTAATACTATCGACCCTTCTGTTTGGGGATTTGAAATAGGAAATGGCAATTGGGGCTGGGGTAATGGTGAATTAGAATATTATCGAGAAGAAAATGCCTCTATCGAACAAGTGCCAAATGAGGTTGGTAATTCTGCTTTAGTTATTGAAGCCAAGAAAGAAGACTTTGGAGGTAAATCATATACTTCTTCTAGAATGCTTTCTAAAGATAAAATTGCAGTAAAATATGGTGTTGTAGAAATCAGAATGAGAACACCTAATATTGAAGGTGGCTTATGGCCTGCTGCTTGGTTATTAGGAACAGGTGCTGGAACTTGGCCTAGTATTGGTGAAATTGATATGATGGAAATGGGACAAAATTTTGACGATAGAGCAAGACAAAATTTTCCGTATGCAGATGCTAACAATTATGTAGCATCAAATATTATTTGGTACTCAGACCAAGCATTATCACCACAAAATCCAACAGGAGCAGCAAGTGCAGCATGGGATCCAAATTACGCAAACCCGTATGTTGCAGATAGTACATTACAAGATCGTTTTGTTACCTATAGAATGTACTGGTCGTCTAGTTCAATTAAATTATCTATTGTAGACGACTCTGTTGAGCATTTTATGTTCGAGCAACCACATTATTTTTCAGAAGAAACATCTACATTCCAAAAACCATTTTATTTCTTATTAAATATGGCTGTTGGAGGTGTATTTACAGATGCGCATGCAGAAGACCAACTTTGGGCTACCTTACCTGCTAAAATGTATGTGGATTACATTCAAGTTTCGAAATGGAATGGTGAAGGTGAAATCGTAACTGGAGCATCTTCAAATATTGCAGCTAAAGGTCGTTTTGGAGTATTTACTGACGAAACAGCAGTGAACAATAAAGTTACTCCGGGCTTAGATGCTGATATTTATTTATGGAACAATTTAGCACCAACATCAATTACCCCGTTCGAAGGTAGTAATACTATTTCATGGACTAACCAAGTTGGTTCTACGTGGTATGGAGGTGGAGTTCATTCTAGAGAAACATGGGATTTATCAAACTATAAAGACGGCTACATTAAATTCAACATGAAATTACCTACAGACGTAGGCATAAGAGTTGGTTTTACAAGTACATCTGCAGAATATTGGGTACCAATTCAACCCAACGAAAATGTTTACGGATTAGAAAGAACCGGAGATTGGGAAGAGGTAATTATCCCAGTTAGCGCATTTAATGTTGAAGATCTATCACAAATAAATGCTCCATTTCTAATTTCGTCTTTAGATCCTTTAAAAGATTCCATTTATAGTTTTGCATTCGATAATATGTATTGGGAGTCTGCTACAATCACCTCTCCTATTGTAGATATCATTATTTCTCAACCAGAAAATACTATCGCATATTTAAAAGGTGATAATCTACAAATTTCATCAAATGCATATTCTCCAAACTCAATAATAGAGAAAGTAGAATATTATTTAAACGATGAAAAAATAGGAGAAGTAGCAGAAGCTCCTTATACATTTATTTTAGAAAACATTGGGTATGGAGACTATTCTATTTCAGCCAAAGTAGTTGATGCCAATGGCGTTGGAATATCTACTAAAAAAGAAATCTCTATTGTAGAAAAAGGAATTTACTTTGCTTTACCGTCTATCGCATTTACATCAATAGAAAACAATCAACTTTTCTCTGAAGGTGAAACTATCGTTTTGCAAGTAGATGCATCATCAGAAAATGGCATGGTAGAAAAGGTAGAATTTTATGATGGTCAAACCTTAATTGGTACATCAACTGTTGCTCCTTTTACATTCTTATGGGAAAACCCTGCCTTGGGTAGTCATGTAGTAACAGCTAAAGTAGTAGATGCTATTACAAGTGCTACATCTTCTGCAATTGTTATTAATGTAGAAGAAAACAATTGCGTTCCTTCTAATATTGCAATAGGGAAAGATGTTACTCAATCGAGTACTGAAGGATATCTAAATGCTGACTTTGCAATTGATGGTGATTCTACAACTAGGTCGTCTACAAATTTCAGTATTCCTCAATGGATAAAAATTGATTTAAAAAGAGACTATGATATTGAAGCAGTTAAACTAGTTTGGGAAAGAGCCAATGCAGACGCCTATTATATTCTAATGTCTGATGAAGACACTGATCCCGATCCATCTACTTGGACAATAATTAGCGATCAGAGTGGTTTGGAAGATAAAGCTAGAACTGACTCTTTAATTAATCTATCTGGTAGTGGTAGATATATTGCAATGTATGCAACAAGTAAACAGCATCCTTATGGAATTTCTTTATTCGAATTTGAAATTTTCCCTACTTGCGAAAGTGGAAAAAACAATGCCCCAACTCCTGTCATTAACTTTACCCAAAGTGGTTCGAGTTATCAATTTGACGCCTCTCTTTCTAATGATAGTGATGGAGATTTATTAGCATACCAATGGAACTTTGGTGATGGCACAACAAGTACTCTTGAAAACCCTCTTCATAATTACTACCAAAATGGAGAGTATGCTGTTTCGCTTACTGTATATGATGGCAAAACAGAAGAAAGTACTTCTATTCTAGTAAATGTAAACGCTGTAAATACAACTGCTTGTACATTCTATAGTAATAATGGAGATTTCTCTGTTGAGGTTGAGAAACAAGATAACCCAACAGTCACATTTATTCCTACTTCTATCTTAGGCAGCTCAGAATGGGTTATCATTACCACTTTTGTTGACGGAAACATTACAGGAGGTTTTTACATGGAGAAAGAAGGTGAAAATTTCACTTTTACACTTCCGTCAAATCTTGGGGAAAATGTTGCATTCTATTTCACCTACCAGCATAATGGTGTTGGTCAAAAAGACACCAATAATGATAAGGTTGAATTAACTATTGGAGAATGTGGTAATAATGCTCGCATTAATTTGGAGCAAAATAGTTTAGAAAGCGAAGTAGTACTTTATCCTAACCCATCAAAGGGTACTTTTGATATGAAAATGAAGGAGCTAACTTCGAATCAAAATATATATATCCGAGTAATTAATATTTCTGGTACTGAGGTGTACGCTAAAGAAACTCAAA
The DNA here is from genome assembly GCF_003970675.1 of Flammeovirga pectinis. Lineage (GTDB taxonomy): Bacteria > Bacteroidota > Bacteroidia > Cytophagales > Flammeovirgaceae > Flammeovirga > Flammeovirga pectinis. The sequence goes on along the minus strand of NZ_CP034562.1, from coordinate 445,864 downwards.
CAAATGCTTTGGGTGAACTTAATGAGCGTTTTGAATTATCTAAAGCATTAAATACAGGTATGTATCAATTAATAATTATAGGAGATGATTTTTCTGAGTCAGTTTCTATTCTAATAAAGTAAAAGCTTATTTAAAGTTGATTTAGCAAAGTAAAGTCGGCTTTACAATAATTTCAACCTCTTTATTACTTTTATTAATATAGAAGAATGGTATTTAGACCTAGTAATTAGGCTTAAATACCATTCTTTTATTTTAACGCTAACTCATTATTCTATAGATTTTTAGCTCAAATACTTTAACTCAATATTAACAGAAAATGAATTCATCTTCATTAACAAAATTAACTACTTTAAGTGTTAGTACCGACACTTATAAAATATAACCATCGTTATTCCAATTAACTTAATTTATAATAGAAGGATCAAAATACACTTATAGAATAAAATATAATTAAGTGTATTCAGTACGGAATAATATTTATTAAAAACACATATTACACTTATATTATTTTACTTGAAATCATTTTGACAAAATAAAAAAATACCACACCTTTGTAATGTTCAAAAGAGAAATAAAAAACAAAATATAAATATTACAATGAAAAATTTAACAGTATTATTAACCGCCTTATTATTATCATTTAATACGTTTGCAGCAGAATTATACTTACCATTTAACGGTATTTCATACTTCTTTAAGAGTTCTGAAAATGGAACATCAGCAACATTAACGTTAGCAAATTTAGAAGGAGAAGAAGTTAATTTCTCTATAGAAAATAAAGAAGGTAAAGTTTATATGACTAAAACTATTATTGCTTCAGGTAAAGTTAGTGAAGACATTAATTTTAAGAGTTTACCAGAAGGTCAATATAGCTTTAAGTTACAATTCGAAGATAAAATGATGGTTAGAGAATTTTTTGTTACTCCGTCTAAAACTGCGGTAATGAAAAACTTCCAATTAGCTTCTTCAGATCAAAAATTTAAAATGTCAGTTTCAGGCGAAAACTTAAACTTAATCATCGGTAAAGATGTACAAGGATTTGTAAAAGTTCGTTTAAAATCTGATAACGGAGATGTATTCTACAATGGTAAATTCGTTGCTGGTGCTAAAAACATCAAACGTTTCGATCTATCAACTCTTCCTACTGGTACTTATGTTGCCGAAATGGAACTTGATGGTGTTACTTACTCAGATTCATTCTCAGTATTATAAGAAATTACAATAAGTAATAATTCATTTCATTTCATACTTGGAGAGGTTATCACAGAAGTGGTAACCTCTTTTTTTATTTTATTTTTTTGATTCTCTCCCTATATTTACTTTACAAAATCTAACTCAATAGCTTAACGATGGAAACTATTTACGACAATCAAACAGCAGGTTTAAGTATTAAAAACCTTGCAGAAGAAGACCGCCCAAGAGAAAAGCTCTTAACTAAGGGGCGTCAATCTCTGAGTAATGCAGAGCTAATTGCTATTTTACTAGGCTCTGGTACTCCAAAGTTATCGGCCATTCAAGTTGGGCAACTCCTATTAAATGAGGTGGATAATAATTTAGATAATCTTGCAAAACTATCTATTAAACAACTCAAACAAATTAAAGGTATTGGCGATGCGAAAGCTGTAGGAATAACTGCTGCTTTAGAACTAGGAAGAAGACGTAAAGAGACAGAAAAGCCTATCAAACCTAAAATTGGATGTTCTAAAGATATTTACAATCTACTCTCGCCCCATCTACTTGATTTAAACCATGAGGAGCTTTGGGTAATCTTATTAAGTAGATCAAATAATATAATTGGAACAGAAAAAGTTAGTATGGGCGGTAGAGCTGGAACAGTTGCTGACCCCAAAATTATCTTTCAGAGAGCATTAGAAAAAGGAGCTTGTTCAATTATTTTATCTCATAATCATCCTTCAGGACAGGTAAAACCTAGCCAAGCAGATATATCACTTACAAAAAAGATTAAAGAAGCAGGAAAATTTCTAGAAATGCCGCTGTTAGATCATTTAATCTTTGGGAATGAGCAGTATTTTAGTTTTGCTGATGAGGGTATTTTATGATAATTCCTATGTTTTATGTATTTTCAATGTAAATTTTACTTGCTCTCTCTTTTAATACGTAAATGATAACTATGTACAAATTCACCCTTCTATCGTTTCTTTTTGGATTATTCCCATTAATCACTTTTGCTGTTGATGGAGAAAGTTTTGTCAATATTAAACCTCAAATGGAACGCTTTACTTCTATCGACCAATGGGAGAACCCCAATAATTGGTCACCTAAAGTAGTTCCTAACGAAAAAACACTGATTCTTGTAAAAGGTAAATCGTTTATTATTGACTTTAATCTAAAAAAAGACAAGCAAATAGTAGGTGCAATTGATGTTTCTCATGGAGGTGAATTAGTTATAACCAACCGAGGGAATCTTTTTATTACCAACACACTTACTGTCGGACCTAAAAGTAGTTTAGTTGTAGAAGGGCAATTAACTGTACAAGAAGCTATTATTCAGAGTACAGATGCAGAGTTTACAGTCGATCAAATTGGAGCGATAGATGCCCATGAGCTAACGATAAAAATAGAAGATTATGCTGCCACTATAAATGGACATATCTCTACAACTTATCTAACTATTCATTTTTTAGATAAAAATGGACAATTACAGATTGGTGATGAAGCTGAAATTCATGTACAAAGTGAAACTATAGTAAAAAATAGATATCAGGATAATATACTCGGTGATATTAGAAAGATTACTACATCCGGATGTTCTGGCAATAAATTGTTTTGTAATCTTGTAACTGCCTATCATTTAAAGCTACCAACAATTGTAGATTTCTTTGATATTGAAATTGAAAATGGACATGCTTTTGCTTATTGGGAAACTTCTATTGAGCGAGATTTAAGTCACTTTGTAATAGAGAAATCACATGATGGTATTGCCTTTGAAGAAATTGGTAAAGTACAAGCAAGTGGCAATTCTCATGAAGCAGTTCCTTACGATCATAAAGATGTTGCATTTACAGATACAAAAGATACTTTTTACAGACTAAGAACAATTCAGCAGTCTGGAGAAGAATATATTTGGTGTCGTCATTTAAAAGCCAACGAAAATGATAAAGAAGAATATGGTTTAGTAAAAATCAATCCCAACCCTACAAATTATAAACTTGCTCTTGATTTAGAAGGTGAATCGTTTAAAGATTTTGATATAAAATTACATCATACAGAAAATGAGTCTGTTTGGGATATCATGCCTGAATTCGAAGAGAACCAAGCGTTATTTGATATTCATCACTACCCTGCCGGTACGTATATTCTTAAAGTAAAAATGAAAGATCTATTGGTCTATTCAGGTAATGTGATTATACATGCCACTAATAGTAGAGGGAATATAAAGAACAGTCAAGCTATTATTTTAGAGGAGGATTAATTTTAATAACTTTAAACAACTTCAACGGATCACTTTACGATACGTTTTAATAAATAGATGTAATTTTTAATATAATTTCACAACACGATTTTAACTACTAAACTTATTTTAATGAATACTACAAAACTATATATATTATTATTTTTCGGATTTCTATTAAGTAGTAATCTATTCGCTACTAGTCTACATGTTAGACATGGAGAAACAAAAATTATAAATGGAGATCTCACAGTTAATGAAAGAGATTATATTACAGTTGACGCTGGTGGTATTTTAATAGTTAAAGGAACTGTTCATCTAAATGGCCACGTAACTATGATACCTAGACATGGGAGACCAAGCTTCAACCCTATATATACTCAAATTCAAAATAATGGAGATATTATAATAGAGAAAAATGTAATTATTAAAAATGCAATAGATTACCATGCTGGATCACATGCTAGTCTTTCTATTTTAGGAGAGAGAGTAAATGCACAAGGAACAGATGCAGGAAGACATGGTAATGCTCATGGAATTAATAAAATTGAGGGCCATCCAGGAACTCACAATTTTGTTGGTCCAAACCTTCAGATGAACGGTATGGCTCAAGAGTTCTTTGGTGGAGGTGGCGGTTATGGTGGGCACACTACAGCCATGACCAAAAATAATATTGACCAGGTTCCTCAACACGTTAAAGACCTTATATTTCAACATTTCCCAAATTCATTAGCTGCGACAAATTTACCGATCGAGTTATCATCGTTTAATGTAATAGTTGATGAAAATGCTATTGTTGCTACATGGATTACTGCACAAGAAATAAATACTAAAAGTTTCACTGTTGAAAAATCTATTGATGGTAAAAACTATACTGTTGTAGAAAAAGATATAGAAGCTGCAGGTAATTCAGATGTAGAATTAACATATGAAATTACAGATATGGATCATAATTCTTCTTCTTCCGTTTATTATAGATTAACTGAATATGATTTAGATGGTAAATCAGAATCTTGGATAAAAGAAGTTCACCTAGAAAATGAAGTTTCATCTCATGTAATTAGTGTTTATCCAGATCCTGCAGATAGTCAATTTAATGTGATATTAAATCTTATAAAAGGAGATAAAGCTACTTATGAATTAGTGCAAGCAGAAACAGGTGTAATGATTCCTCTAGAAAATAAAGAAGAATATAATAATGGTAAAGCTGAATTTAATGTTAGCCATTTAAACGAAGGTATTTATATTTTACTCGTTAAAATAAACGGTAAACCTGCATATAATAAAGAGTTGATCATTAAACATTAAAATCAACTTCAACAAACCAAAAAGGCTGATTTCTTTACCGGAAATCAGCCTTTTTGGTTTCTATTCTAAAAATACTTTATTTTAAAACAGCAGCCCGACAGACATATCAAAAGATCCCATAGATTTATCACTTACTGGAATTCCCAGTTGTTCAAAACCTACCTGTCCTGCACCTAAATAACTTAATTGAAGATTTAAAATTGAGAATTTTAAACCAGCAGCAATCTTATATCCAAAATTCCATTCATCAACTAAAGGATCAGAGGATACAGAATCAATTATTGTACTATTATATACCCTAACTCCACCTAAACCAACACCAACGTATGGTTTTAAAGTACCTGTCAAGATATAATAACGATACTGAAGCATTACAGGCATTAAGATCCAAGCTTCAGCTAATGCATCTGTACCACTTGCCATTAAATCCATTTGTCCAAGAACAGTAATCTCAGAGTGATCTGTAATTCCAGCTCCAATTTCTGCATATAGATTAAAGCCAACATCCGAGTATTCACTTAAGTCACCTGTTCCAGAAGATAAACCACCTCCTAAACCAAAACGAACTTGAGCATTAGAAATGAATGAAAACGAGAGTATGAAGAGGGATGACAATAAAAGGTTTTTCATGATATTAAGGGTTAAAATAAAAGTCCAACAGTTATGTCCATTGAACCAAGAGTATATTCGTGGTATTTACCTGAATTAAGGTAATTTAATTGTACATTAAAAATTGACAAACCAACACCAACACCAACTTTGTAACCAAAACTCCAGAAATCGTCAATAAGTTGAGGGTCACCACTTGGATTAAGTGGGTCTGCTTTTAAATAATATGATTTTACACCTCCAAGACCTCCTTGAACAAAAGGTTTAAACATCGATTCACCATCTTTTGGTAAGATATAATAACGTCCTATAGCCATAACAGGAATTTGATACCAAGCCTGAGCCAAAGAAACATCTAATGGAAGTGCAATAAATCCATTTACCTGACCACTTAAAACAGCAACCATGTTTTCGTTAAAATCATAACTCAATTCAACATAAGCACTATATCCAGCACTCGAAAATGGAGAGATATCACCAACGCCAGCAGAACCACCCCCACCTATACCAAAATGCACTTGAGCTGTTGCAAAATGTGTGAAAAGAAAAAGGGAAATAAGTAATAGAAATTGTTTCATCATTTTTAATAGATTCTTGTATAAAGAGCTGTTGAAGTCAAGAACAAAATAGTACGCTAAAAATATGCTTCGAAATTAAGTTGAAGCACTATACAAATTAACAGGATTTGCTGAAAAAGAAAAGAGGTTGTCTCAAAACTGAAACAACCTCCTTAAACTACTGATATATTTTATATTAATCTGATGATTTTGGCACCAAACTTAAGAATTCTTTTCTGGTAGCTTCTTCTTTAAATTTACCACTAAAGTGAGAAGTTACTGTTGCACTATAGGTATCTTCAATTCCTCGCATAGATACACACAAGTGTTTTGCATCAATGAGTACAGCAACATCTTCTGTACCTAGTGTTTTCTTTAAATCTTCAGCAATTTGTACTGTTAAACGTTCTTGAACTTGCGGACGCTTAGCATAATGCTGAACAATTCTATTGATCTTAGAAAGACCTATTACCTGACCATTAGAAATATAAGCTACATGAGCCATACCTATGATTGGTACAAAATGATGCTCGCAGTTTGAGTAAAAATGTATATTCTTCTCAATGAGCATTTCATCATACTTGTATTTATTGTCAAAAAGTTTGATATCAGGTCTATTCTCAGGGTTTAAACCACTAAAAATTTCCTTCACATACATTTTTGCAACACGTTTTGGAGTTCCTTTAAGGCTATCATCATTAAGATCTAACCCTAAAATATCCATTATATGTTTAAAATGATCAGAAATCTTTTCAACTTTTTCATCATCTGAAAGGTCAAAAGCTCCTTCTCTCATGGGAGTATCGTAGGATGTACCTACATGATTGTCTCCTATTTCATCTATGTCTTCTTCAATATGAACCTTCACTCCATTAGATTGATGGACAACCTTAGATTGAAGGGTATTCCACGAAGTTTCGCTCTGTTTCATATAAAATAACTTTTAGGTCAAACTTACTTTCCAATTGATCTCGTAAGATCTGCCATATTACCACACAGATATTTTCTGCAGTTGGGTTTAGGCCTTTGAACTCATCAACCTCTTCATTTAAATTTTTATGATCCAAACGATCAAGAACATGTACTTTCATTATATCCTTAAGGATCTTCATGTCAATTACATATCCAGTGATTGGATCGATCTCTCCTGTAACTTTTACATAGAGATCATAATTGTGTCCATGATAATACGGGTTATTACACTTTCCAAATATCTTTGTATTCTCTTCTGGAGACAATTTTGAGTTATGTAGACGATGAGCCGCATTAAAATGTGCTTTTCTTGATACTGTTACTTTCATTAAATATTGGTAAGCGCCGTAGATAAGGGTGTTACACTGAAAACCTCGTACCAAAAGAATTTTCACAAAGTTACGAGAGTATTATTATTATCTATAAACATTCTAAAATACTTTACGAACATTATGAACAAACGATGTTTAAACAGCAATTAATAAAATTATCATTCAAGATAATACATTCTTTAACTTTTCTTCAATCAATAAACTTCAAATAATATAAATTGTTTTTAATTCGAATTAATTAGTTGGTATTTTTGATTATCAATTGAATAAAAAATTATGACAATAACACAACTTGAATATATCGTTGCAGTAGATCAATATCAAAATTTTTCTATTGCTGCTGAAAAATGTAACGTTACTCAGCCTACATTAAGTATGCAAATTAAAAAGTTAGAAGATATTCTTGATGTGGTAATTTTTGATAGAGGTAAACAGCCTATTATTCCGACAGAAATTGGAAAGAAAATTATTGACCAAGGGAAAGTAATTTTATCAGAAGCTAAAAAAGTAAATGATATAATATTACAACATAAAGGTGAAATTAGTGGTGAGCTGAAAGTGGGTATAATACCAACACTAGCACCTTATTTACTTCCACTTTTTGCAGGTAGTATATCTAAGAAGTACCCAAATTTACAGTTAATTGTAAAGGAGTTACAGACAGAAGAAATTATAACGCATTTACATAAAGACCTTATTGATGTAGGGTTACTTGTTACTCCAATTAATGAAAAAGGCATAACAGAACGTCCTTTATTTTACGAAGAGATTTTGGTATACACCAACCCAGAATACAAATTTGAGAAACAACTTGAAGTTAGCTTATCAGATTTAACCTCTCCAGATATTTGGCTTTTAAGTGCAGGGCATTGTTTTAGAGATCAAATGATTAACCTCTGTTCTTACCAAAGTCAAAATAAAATGAATTCTAATTTACCAATTTCTTATGAAAGTGGTTCTCTAGAAACTTTAATCAGATTAGTAGACAAAGAAGGTGGTTTTACCTTACTTCCAGAACTAGCTGTTGATGAACTTTCTGAAGATGCTCAAGAACATATTAGAACATTTACAGAAGAAAGACCAATGAGGGAGGTAAGTATTGTACATGCAAGAAACTTTGCTAAAGCGAGTTTGATAGATGCTTTATCAAAAACTATCCAAGAATGTGTACCAAAAGAATTACTTACTAGAGATAGAGGTAATGTAGTAGAATGGAGGTAATTAAGTACCCTTCTTCTATTTAAATTTTGTCTGCTAAAGTAAGAATTGGTTGTTAAGTTAGAATAGTTGGAAGTAAATAAATGCTTTCAACTATTTTAATAATCTCCGTTGTTAATCATATTAATTTCTTCTAATTCTTCTAAACGGGCTTCATGTTCGTCAACCCATTTGGTTAAATTATATTCTTCTTCAGGATATAGTTCATGATAAGGAACATATTCACTTCCCATTGCATCAAACTTCTCAGTAAAATAAACCTCAATTTGTCCAAAATTTAAACTAATATTTTCAGACCAAGCAGCATAATCATTTTTGGTATATGCTTGCTGAGCTATTTTTCTTTCAATTTTTGCTTGTTCTAACTCTTGCTGATATCCTTGATCCTGATTCATTAAATCATTCTTAAGAATTTCATAAAGTTGGTATTCGTCTGGTGTGATATCAAAAAGATCTTTTCCAAAATACCTACTCCATAAATACTCATCAGTAGGATTTTGCTTTAATTGAGACCAAATGCGTGGCTTAACTAACGGATCTTCAAGTAGTTCTTCATCATCATAATATTGTGCATAAGAAACACTCGTAGAAAAAACCCACAGGGTAATTAATACGCTGATTTTCAGCACTATTTTAAAAAATGATTGCATAAATAAAATAATCAAAAAGGCATGTAATAAAGCGTCATACACTTACTATAACTATAAATACAACGTAATAGTTGATGCATAATTTTAATGTAAGTATAAAAAATGAAAAAATGATGCCAAATATATTAATTGTACTATTTCTTTTCCTAAAATAAAATATACTTTCTTACAACTGTCTTATTCATACATTAATAGTATATTTGTAATTCACATGGGCTAATCAAATCTACATCATAAACACTACTAACATTAACTTATCACGTTTTTAATTGGAAATTATGACGGCTAAATTAAACATTGACAAAAGATATCTACAGAGATTAGATAGCCAACTTCAAGGAACTTTACATTATGACGATGTAATGCGTACTCTTTATTCTACAGATGCGTCTGCGTATAAAGAGCTTCCCCTTGCTGTCGCTTTTCCTAAAAATGATGGCGATTTAAAGATACTTATTGAATTTGCTGATAAGCACAACACATCCCTTATACCAAGAACTGCAGGTACTTCTTTAGCAGGGCAGGTTGTTGGTAATGGTATTGTAGTTGATGTATCTCGCACATTTACACAAATATTAGAAGTTAATAAAGAAGAAAGTTGGGTACGTGTTCAACCTGGTGTTGTCCGCGACGAACTTAATAAACACATTGCTAGTGCAGGTTTATTTTTTGGACCAGAAACCTCTACTGCTAACAGAGCAATGGTTGGTGGTATGGTTGGAAATAACTCTTGTGGTTCTAACTCTGTGCAATATGGATCTACTAGAGATCATTTATTAGAAATAAAAGGCTTTTTAAGTGATGGGTCTGAAGTAACTTTTAAAGATGTTACTCCAGATGAGTTTGAAGCAAAAACAAAGCTCAACACATTAGAAGGTCAACTATATAAAGAGGTAAAAGAAATGCTTTTACCAGAAGAAGTAAGAAAAGAAATTGCAAAAGAATTCCCTAAACCTTCTATTCCAAGAAGAAACACAGGGTATGCAATTGATTTACTTGCTTTAATGCAGCCATTTAATCCTAATGGTAAACCATTTAATTTCTGTGAGTTAATTGCTGGGTCTGAAGGTACATTGATCTTTATGACTGAAATTAAATTGCAGTGTAACCCTACTCCACCAAAATATAAAGGTGTTTTATGTGCACAATTCGATTCTATTGATGCTGCATTAAAAGCCAATTTAGTATCCTTAAAGTTTGACCCTACTGCTGTAGAATTAATGGATAAATACATCCTTGATTGTACAAAGAATAGTATCGAACACCGCCAAAATAGATTTTTCTTAGATGGAGATCCTGCTGCTGTACTTGTAACAGAAATTGCTCGTGATTCTGAAGAAGAAATGCGAAAAGTTGCCAAAGAGCTTGAAGAAGCTTACAAAGCAAAAGGCATGGGCAACTTCTACAAATTAGTAGAGGGTGGAGATGTAAAACGTGTTTGGGACTTACGTAAAGCTGGTCTTGGTTTACTTTCTAATGTTCCTGGAGATCCTAAAGCTGCTCCTGTTATAGAAGATACAGCTGTAGATGTTGAAGATTTACCGGAGTACATTGCGGAGTTCAACGAAATTCTAAAACAAAGAGAACTTACATGTGTACATTATGCACATGCGGGTTCTGGCGAACTTCACTTACGTCCAATTCTTGATTTAAAGACAGAGGAGGGTAATAAAATGTTCAAAACAATTGCAGAGGACATTGCTAAACTCGTAAAGAAATTTAACGGTTCTTTAAGTGGAGAACACGGAGACGGACGTTTACGTGGAGAGTTTATTGAATCTATGATTGGAGCAAAGAACTTTAAACTTGTAGAACAAGTGAAACGTTCTTGGGATAAGAAAAATATATTCAACCCAAATAAGATTGTTGACACACCGCCAATGAACGAAAGTTTACGTTTTATGCCTGGTATAGAAACTCCAGATATTAAAACAACTTTTGACTTTAGCGATGCTCATGGTGTATTAAGGGCTACTGAATTTTGTAATGGTGCAGGTGCGTGTAGAAAAACAGAAGTAACTGGAGGTACAATGTGTCCGAGTTATATGGCTACACGTAACGAGAAAAATACTACTCGTGCAAGAGCAAATATCTTAAGAGAGTATTTACGTGCTCCTTACAAGATCAATAATTTTAATCATAAAGAAATTTATGAAGTAATGGACCTTTGTCTTTCTTGTAAAGGCTGTAAATCTGAGTGTCCATCTAATGTTGATATCGCAAAGCTAAAAGCAGAATTCCTTCAACAATATTACGAAGCAAACGGGGCTCCTATGAGAGCTAAAATGATTGCTTATTTCCCTCGTTTAACACAAATTGCAGCAGCAACACCTTCATTATTTAATTTTGCTATTAGTAACCCAATTACTGGTAGTATTTTTAAATCAATTACAGGATTTGCACAAGAAAGAGATGTTCCTAAAATTCATAAGCATACTTTTAAAAGTTGGTTAAAGAAAAGAACACCTAAAGCTGCAAATAAAGGGACTGTATATATTTTCTGTGATGAGTTTACCAACTTCAATGATACGCCACTTGGCTTAAAAACTATTGAGTTATTAGAAGCTTTAGGCTATGAAGTACTCTGGAAGCCTCACGTAGAAAGTGGAAGAACATTCCTTTCTAAAGGTTTTGTAAAAGAAGCAAAAGATTTAGCATGTACTAATGTAGATATGCTAAAAGATTATATCAGCGAAGAAACTCCTCTTATTGGTATTGAACCATCTACAATCATGGCATTTAGAGATGAATACCCTGATCTTGTACATGCACACCAAAAAGAAGATGCTCGTAACCTTGCAGATAACGCTCTAATGATTGATGAGTTTATTGCAAGAGAGGTGAAAGCAGGTAATATCAGTGCTGATCAGTTTACTGAAGAAGAAAAATTAATAAAGTTACACACGCATTGTCAACAAAAAGCAACGGGTACTCAAGTAACTGGTAAGCAAATGTTAGGTTTACCAAAGAACTATAAAGTACAAATTATTCCTTCGGGATGTTGCGGTATGGCTGGCTCTTTTGGTTACGAAAAAGAGCATTATAAAGTATCTATGGATGTAGGAGAACTAGTATTGTTCCCGACAATCCGTAAGCAACCAAATGATGTGATTATTGCTGCAGCAGGTACAAGTTGTAGACATCAGATCAAAGACGGAACAGAGAGAGAGGCACTTCACCCTGTTGAAATCTTATTAGATGCTCTAAAATAGATAATAGCAAACATTTTTATAAAATTAGCGACTTCTAAATACTAGAGGTCGCTTTTGTTTTGTCTAAACATAAGTAAGATTTTATTATTAGATTAATAGACACATCAATCCTTTAACCTATGTTTTATAGCTATTTACGCTAATAAATTCTTTAAATAATACTATAAACCTACAATAAATACCATGTACTAAATTTTGAATTTTCACATTTAAATATGTTTACTGAAAAAAGATTAACAACCTGTTTATATGAGTTAATATATAATGTGATGCTCCTTATCAATATCTAATTTTACAATTCAAAGTTGAAATCAAATTGTATTGATGCAAAAAAAGGAAAAAAATATATTAATTACTGGTTCTAAAAGTATTATTGGACAAGAGGTTATTCGTTATCTTTCTAGAGACTATTCACATCAAATTATTGAAGGTGGAAGAACAGAAAGTACTAAAGATAAAAACGAGTATCGTTATCTTGATCTAAATGATACAAGTACTTTTTCTAGTGCATTAAAAAATATTGATACCGTTTTTTTAGTTTTTCCTAGAGCAATTAATTACGTCAAGAAAACTTTTGTTACTTTCCTAGAGGTCTGTAAAAAAGAAAACGTAAAAGAGATTGTCTTTTGCTCAATTAAAAAATCAAATTTCAGCTTTTTTGTTCCTCATAATAAAGTAGAAAAGCTAATTAAAAGAAGTGGGTTGAAGTATACAATTGTTGCTCCCTCTTATTTTATGCAGAATTTAACCACTTTCTTTTTAGATGATATAAAAAGTAATCAGTGTATTGCAATTCCGGGTTACAGCAGTAAAATTAATTGGATAGATGCCAGAAATGTTGGGTATGTAATTACCAAAATCTTGCATGATATGACCAATTTTGAAAACTCAACAATGGAATTAACCGGTGATGAGAATAAAGATTTTATGGAAGTTTGTGCCAAGTTAACTGCTGCATTATCTAGAGATATTGAGATTCAACCAAATACGAAGCTTTTCATAAAATCCTTAAATGAAAAAGGGTTAACACCTAGTGAAATAAATAAGCTTCTAATATTTTATCTCGCAGAAAGTTTAAGTAGGAATAAAACTAAACTGAATAACAACTACGAAAAAATAGCAAATAAAAAACCGACAAGATTACATGAATTTATCATACGCCACTTATCGGATTTAACTTGCTCTAAATCTCCTCAATTAACCTTATTATAAGGATTGTAAATCACAGAAGTGAAATTTAGAATTGATTTCGTTTCCATCTGCATCTTTATAATTATATTCTCTTATTATCTTTTCTCCTACTTTAAAATCAATTGGTTGATTAAAAATTGGCCCATCGAATACAAAAGTATGGAATTCCCCATTTTCACCACAAGGGTCTACACCTTCAGGTAAATCATTTAAAAAGTCCATATCTAGTACTCTTCCAATAAATTCTTTTCCCATTGTATCGTTAACTGCAACTGTTATTGCCTTAAAACCTGCGTTAACAAAATCCTTATATAATTGTAGCGTATTTTCTCCCCAAAGTGGAAATTGACATTTTAGTCCTACCTCTGCCATTTTATCTTCTCTGTATTTTCTTAAGTCTTCTAAAAAAATATCACCAAGAATTAAATCTTCAATTCCTTTATCTACAAAAGGTTTTAGATGATTTCCCAATTCTCTATCATAAGTTTCCATTCCAACATCCTCTGCTAAATACATTTTATACAAAGGTAAATTAATTGATTTAGCTTGTTTATCGAGAAGCACTTCTTCTACACCGTGCATACTAATTCGTTTATACTCTTTAGATAATGACGTAAATAAGCCTATGATATCCCATTGCTTTACTGCTTTATACAGGGCAAATGAAGAATCTTTACCTCCACTCCATTGAAATAATGCCTTTTTCATTTTCTAATCAATTATTTTTTTTACTTTTGAAGTATAATTCAAGGTAATTTATGAAAAGCATCTTACATATCGCCCCTAGATATATCATCTTATTACGATGTTGTTGATACTCAGTATCAAAACTTGCATAACTTCTGTGCAAGGATAATTACCCCCTGTAAAATCAATTTTTGAATTCTTTTTTATCGGTAAAAGTCGAAGGAAGTTCTCTGTATTTGTATCAGAGAATATTTGCATCTTTGTGCTTTCCGCTGAAATCCATATAAATATTGCGAACATGCAACTAGATTTAAGAAAACAACTGAAAGTTTATAACACACTTTCTGGAAAGAAAGAGCTTTTTGAACCTATCAATCCTCCATTTGTTGGAATGTACGTTTGTGGGCCTACAGTTTATGGCGATGCACATTTAGGGCATTCTAGACCTGCTATAACTTTTGATGTTATTTTTAGATACTTAAAACACCAAGATTTTAAGGTGCGTTATGTTCGTAATATTACAGATGTTGGGCATTTAGTTGGTGATGCCGACGAAGGAGAAGATAAAATTGCGAAAAAAGCAAAGTTAGAGCAGATAGAACCTATGGAAGTGGTACAATTCTATACAGATAGATACCACAAAGATATGGCTGCTTTAAATGTACTTCCTCCAAGTATTGAGCCCCGTGCTACTGGCCATATTATTGAGCAAATAGAAATGATCGAAAAGATTATTGAAGCTGGGTATGGTTACGAATCTAATGGGTCTGTTTATTTTGATGTAGTTAAATACAACGAAAACAAACCTTATGGTATTCTTTCTGGTAGAAAACTAGAAGACATGCTAGAAGGAACGCGTGATTTAGATGGTGTAAGCGACAAGAAAAACCATGTAGATTTTGCTTTATGGAAGAAAGCTGAACCTCAACATATCATGCGTTGGAATTCGCCTTGGTCTGTTGGTTTCCCTGGGTGGCATCTTGAATGTTCTGCAATGTCTGCAAAATATTTAGGTAATCAATTTGATATTCATGGTGGAGGAATGGATTTAAAATTTCCACATCACGAAGCAGAAATTGCTCAATCTGAAGCATGTAATCATGTTGCTCCTGCAAAATATTGGTTACACAATAATTTAATTACCATCAACGGTCAGAAGATGGGTAAATCATTGGGTAATTTTATTACGCTAGAAGAGTTATTTGCAGGTACACATGAGTTACTTGAAGAAGCGTATAGCCCTATGACTATTCGTTTCTTTGTATTACAAGCGCAATACAGAAGCACAATAGATTTTTCTAATGAGGCACTTCAGGCTGCTCGTAAAGGTTACCGTAAGGTGATGAATGGTTTACGATTAGTAAAAAGTATGCAGTATGTGGCAGACGACACTGTTGAGGTAAACCAGAAACAAGCCAAAAATATTGAGAGCATTATCAACTCTATTTACAGAGGTATGAATGATGATTTCAATACGGCAGTTGCAATGGCTGGTATTTTTAATTTATTGAAAAAAATCAATGCCGTTCATACTGGAAATATTCCTGCTGCACAATTGGGGGAAAAAGCTTTTAATGATATGCTCTCTACATACATCACTTTTATAGAAGATGTATTGGGATTAAAAGAAGAAACACCAGATCAGTTTTTTACTGCTTTAGACTATATTTTAAAAGATTACGGCGTAGCAAAAGACACGCGTGATTATGATAAAGTTGATGCAATCCGTAGCCAATTAAAAGGTATGGGTGTAGTAGTAAAAGACACAAAGACAGGTATTGAATGGGCTTATGATGAAGTGTAAACTTCTCTAAGTTATATATAGATTGCCTCTGATTTAATAATAAAATCAGAGGCTTTTTTTAGCCTTATTTTTTTCTCCCAATGATTACAATTGAATCATCATTATCAAATTCTTTGTATTTTTCTAATTTCAAAACTTCAAAATAAGGTGCGTAAATTTCTAATAATTTTTTTTCGTCTTGATAGTTCACATACATCCCTTTAAAGTTTTCATCACCTTCTCCATACCAATAAGAATGACAAACAACTCCCCCATCATTTAAAAGTGCTGCCTGTCTTTTTACAGATAATTCAATTTGACTATCTGTAAGATGTTGTAATACTTTGTTGGCATATATTCCATCAAAATTCATTGATGTTTTTAATGTAACGGCATCTAACTCCAAAAACTCTCCCTTTGGAAATTCTTTATTTAAATGATGAAGAAATTCTTTCGATAAATCAGAACCTATTGTTTTAAAAGAAGCATTTAAAATACTCCAATCAGTACCTGGACCAGAACCAATTTCTAAAACTGCATCTCCTTTTTTAAGTTCATTTTCAAACAGTCTGATTAAATTTTCGCTATTTACATCCTTTGCCATCTGGATATACTCTTTAACAGATTGTTCTGTATGATAATATTCTCCCATTATTTTATTTCCATTCTTTCTTTAAAAGCGCAAAAATAATATCATCAACCCATGCTCCTTTAAAAAACAAGCTTTCTTTATGATGTGCCTCTTTTCGCATTCCTAATGTTTCCATCAATTTAAGAGAACCAAGATTAGCAGGATCTATAGATGCCGTTATTCTGTGTTTGTTTAATTCCTTAAAAAGCAAATCAAATAATACAGTTAGAGCTTCTTTAGCAAATCCTTTTCTTTGTTCTTCTTTTGATAAGGTAATGCCTATCTCAATTTGCTCATTATCAATAAAATGAATACCTATATCACCAATCAATTTATGTTCGCCTTTTTTACACATACCCAATTGAAACCACGTATCCGACTTATTAAATTCTCTTGGGTTCCTTTCTATAAATTGTTCCACTTCTTTGATTACTACAGGAATAAAACTTTGGTATTTGTTGGCTTCACTATCAGATCTGTACGCAAATAATTCTGGTGCGTCATTTAAATCAATTGACCTTATAATTAAGCGGTTGGTTTCTAATTTCATTTTTGTAAAATTGAATGAATTAATAACTTAAATGTAGGAAGAACGTCTTCTTTAAACCAAGCATTTTTCTTCATCCAAATATTGTTTCTTGGTGAAGGATGAGGTAAAACAAAGAATTTAGGTAAGTATTCTGTATAGTTTTTCACCGTCTCTGTAAGGTTTCTTTTTGATATACCTTTCAAGTAATAATCTTGAGCATATTTACCCACTAGAACAATTAGTTCAACCTTGGGCATTAAAGGAAGAACCTCAGTATGCCATTTCGGTGCACATTCTTTTCTAGGAGGTAGATCACCAGATTTGCCAGTACCCGGAAAACAGAATCCCATTGGTAGAATAGCTATAGTTTCTTTGTTATAAAAATCTTCATTAGAGATCTCCATCCATTTACGCAGGTTTTCTCCACTCTTATCATCCCATGGAATACCCGTTCTGTCTACAACTGCCCCCGGTGCTTGCCCTACAATAATAATCTTACATTTTGGATGAAATGAAAATACAGGATTTGGTGGGTTTGGAATACTACCTGCACATAATTGGCATTTCTTTATTTTTTGGGTTAAAGTTTCCATTATTTAAACACAATTAATAGAATTGTAATTACGGCAGGAATCCCTTGTATAAAGAATATCTTTTTATCTACTGAATATGCCCCATAAAGCCCTGCCACTGTAACGCAACTTAAAAAGAATAATGCTACGTTATCAGCCCATTCTACAGATGTAATAAATAGTGACCAAATTAAACCCGCTGCCAAAAAACCATTATACAACCCTTGGTTTGCAGCCATTTCTTTAGTGCTAGCAAATAGCTCTTTAGGGAATTTATTAAATACTTTTCTCCCTTTTGTTTCCCAAGCAAACATTTCAAAATAAAGAAAATAAAGATGTAAAAGAGCGACAATAACAATTAGAATAGAAATAATAATTTGCATAATAGTTTTATTGATTGAAAGATGAGATAGTAAGATAAATCAAAAGATTGGTATATGAGAAAATTGGCTTAAAAAAGAATATTTTCAACAATCCTATAACATTATAAATTAATGAACGAAAATTCACTTAAATGCCTGGTAAGCAAAAAGTTCCAAATAATTTACCATCCTACAAGAAAAACCTACATCAACTAAATAATAGTTAGTAAAACAATTTGAAAGTAAAATTAGTTTACGTTTATTTGCACTTAATAAAGATTCTTCTTCATAATTGGAATAAACAGTAATATATTCTAAGCCTAATTCCCCAATATTACGTTACCCAAGGAAGAAATTAAACTTTGAATCTTCTAAAAAAATACGACTTAGACTTTAAATATTACATTATGCATAAATTCTTTACATTATTATTAATAATTTCATTTTTTCATCCGCAAAAAAAACTTTTAGCTCAAGAAGGATTAGTATTTGATATCTATGATGGTTTTTCAAGTACAATTGGTAAAAGTGGAAATTCTGACTCAGACGTGTACAGAAGTGACAAAGATAAAAATAGTGGAGATGTAACTATTCAAAATTCAGCCACTTTAAATGTAATTACGACAAACACAAAAGTAAATGACGCACATTTTGAAGATATCTATAGTATAATTGAAGGTGATTTATACATTAATAATTCATCCCTTATTCTTGATCAATATTCAGTTCTTATTATAAGAGGAAATGTTATTTTTAGTAACTCAGGGAGTATTACAATAAATGGAGGAGGAAGTGAAAGTGGTGAAGCTCCATCCTTAATAATTTTAGGTAATGTAACTGGATCAGGTACAATCACAGGTACAAATAAGGCTAGGTTACCATATGTAAATGGTACTGTAAGTGATGTTTCAGTAAATGTAAATGACGTTACTGGAAATGCTGCTATAGAAAATGATATTACTGAATACGAGGACAAGCCTGATTTAACAACTATTCTTACTAATGAGCTTGGTCCAAACTATGTTACAGACCTCCCAGTAGAACTAATCTCTTTCGAAGCAACAGTAAATCCAAACAACACAACACTTACTTGGTCTACAGCATCAGAACAAAATGCATCTCATTTTGATGTAATGCGATCTAACGATAAAAGAAATTGGGAGGTACTAGCAACTATAGAAGCTGCAGGTAATTCTAATGTAAAAAGAGATTATAAATTTGTAGATAACGATTTATTAACCGCTGTTACCTACTATAAATTGGTACAGGTTGATTTTGATGAAGCTTACGAAGAGTTTGGTCCGTTAACTGTTTTTCCAAACGGAGTAGAGAAAACATTAACAGCCAATGTATTTCCTAACCCATCAACAGAAAGTTCTAAAATACAAATAGATGGTTTATCGCTAGGAAACAGTATTGAACTTAGTGTAATTGATAAATCTGGAAGAATGATCTACCAAGATACAATTAAAGACTCTCCAGAAAGTTTATTGTATAATTTAGAAACTAGAACAACTTTATACCCTGGTAATTATTTAATAATTATTCAATCAGGAAATGAAAAAGTAGTAAAAAGATATATTCAGCAGTAAATGTAGTATTGAATACATTTCTAATGATCACCTTACCAAAAAAAGTAAGGTGATTTTTTTTGTTTAAATTAAAATACAACTTAATCTTTCTTAATACTTACATTTGCTGATTAAGTTCATTACTAATGATCAAAAGAAATGCTGAACTTTGGGGGTTCAGAAGAGGAAATAGAATAAATGGAGTTTACAGCAATAGATTTTGAAACGGCACACGGTGCTAGATGGAGTATTTGCCAAGTGGGTATTGTACGTGTAAAGAATGGTGTTATTATAGACAGGTACGAATCATTAATTCGTCCGCCCGATAATAGGTACCATGCTTTTAATACTACAATTCATGGAATTACGGCAGAAATGACGGCCAATGCACCTAGCTTATTTGATATCTGGGACGAGATGAAGCCCTATATTGAAGGTCAACTTATTGTTGCTCATAATGCTGGTTTTGATGTGTCTGCACTAGAACAAACACTAGAACTGTATGATCTCGATATTCCTACATTTGACTACGACTGTACTTATAAACTCACAGGTGCTGCTTTAGATGATATTTGCTATACGTATGGTTGGGAATTAAAACACCACGATGCTCTAGCAGATGCAGAAGCATGTGCAAAAATGTATATTGAGTTACTTTCTGAAAAGCAACTTCCTGTTTTTGAGAAAAATCCTTTTAAAAAGAAGAAAAAAACTGCACCATACCGCACTCAACTATCGGGAGAAATATTAAGACCTGATTTTGATAATGCCGACCCTGATAGTCCTTTTTACAGACAAAAAGTTGTTATTACAGGTGTTTTTGATGCTTGGGATAGATTAGAATTAGCGACTATTTTAAAAGGTTTAGGCGCTAAAATAAATACAAATATATCTGGTCAGACTAATTTAGTGATGGTTGGGGAAGACCCTGGACCAAGTAAATTACAGAAAGTAAGTTCTTTAAACCAACAAGGAAAAGGTATTCAAATTCTGAAAGAGCAAGAATTAAAAGAAATTCTCTCTATAGTAAATTCTTAAAGCTACTCCGTATGAACTTTACATTATACTCATTTATAAAAAGCATAATAAAAAACATCTATACTAACCTTGTATTTTATAAAGTAGAAAAAAACGGTTGGGAAAATATTCCAAAAGATAAACCACTCATTTTTGCAGTTACACATCCTCTTATGCATATGGATGCTGTAGTAATGGGAACAACTTTTAAAAGGCCACTTCATTTTCTAACAAAGTCTACGGTTTTTAATTCTCCTTTTAAAAAGTGGTTTTTCGGTAAATTAAACATGATACCAGTTGTTCGTAAACAAGACGGACCACAAGGCAAAGGTTTTTCTAATAAAAGTATGTTTTCTAATTGTGTGAAAACGTTAGAGAAAAATCAATGCCTTTTAATTTTTACAGAGGGAACAAGTATTTGGGAACGAAAGTTACGACCTTTAAAATCTGGTACGGCACGTATTGGTTTTGAAGCAGAAGAAAGTAACGATTTTAATTTAGGAGTTCATATTGTACCTGTAGCTTTAAATTATACACATGCAACACAATTACTTCCTAGTGTTTCTATAGATGTTGCACCTGCAATATGTATTAAAGACTACCAAGCAGAATATAAAGAGAACCCCAATAAAGCAACAAAGAGAGTAACAGGTATTATTAAAGAGCGTCTTTTAGAAAGATATTTTACTCTCAATGATTTAGAAGAGGAAGATAATCTTAAAAGTGCTTTGGTAATGCTAAACGAAGAGCCTATTAATGGGTGGGAAAGAAAGAAATCTCTAAAAAGATATTTTGATAATCTTAAAAAAGGAGTTGAAATTATAAACAACTCTAGTAAAAGTACTATTCAAAGTATCGACAATAAAATTACGAAGTACAATACCCTTTTAGCAGATTATAAAATAAGCGATCAAAGTTTATGGAAATCTGCTTCAGGGAATAAAAAAGTAGTGCACTTTATATTAAATTTTATATTTGCTCTAACTGTTTTCCCTGTTTACATAGTAGGTTGGTTAATTAACTATACACCGTATAAATTATCCAAATATTTAGGGCGAAAATCATCTGATGAAATAGAAGTTTGGGGAGCAAACATGATTACTTTATGTGGTCTATTCTACCCTATCTTTTATGGTCTATATATCTACATCCTAAATCAATTTCTAGCAATAAATGGCATAACTAATTTCTGTATATTCTTAGTATTTCCTATACTAACATATCTTTCTTTCTTTATGTATCACTTTTATAAAAAGGTTGCTTCAGATAGTAGAATCTTTTCTTTATCACTTTTTAATAAAGAAAAATATAACGAATTAGTTTCACTTAGAACTAGCATTGTTTCTAACTTAGAAGATTTAATAAATGAGCACAAGTAATAAAAAACCTTACAAACTAGGTTTAGTTTTGTCTGGTGGTGGAGCAAAAGGTTTAGCACATATTGGTGTTTTATTTTACCTTAAAGAATTAGGCATTGTTCCAGATGCAGTTGCTGGCACCAGTGCGGGATCAATTGTTGGTTCTATGTATGCATATGGAACTCCACTTACAGAAATCCAAGATTTTTTTATTAAAACTGATTTATTCAATTGGAAAAAGAGAGCCTTTTTTAAGCCTCACATGACATTTAAAGGAATTATCAATCCTATTTCTTTAAAAGATGATTTTAAGACTATTCTTAAAGAAGATGATTTTGAAGCCTGTGAAAAAGACCTCTTTGTAGTGGCTACTGATATGCAAAATGCAGAAGAAAAAGTATTTAGTAAAGGCTCTATTGTTGATGCCGTTCTTGCTTCTTCAGCATATCCTTTTGTATTTTCTCCAATGGAAATTGATGATATTATCTACAGTGATGGAGGAATTCTAAATCACTTTCCTTTAGATGTTATCAGAAATAAATGCGAAAAAGTTATTGGCGTTTATGTATCACCTATTAGAACATATGATAAAAATGAACTGAATAGTGTTCAAAAAATAGCCTTAAGAGCTTTATCTTTAAAGGGAGACAAAGAGGAACTTCATAAATTAAATGACTGTGACATAGCGATTTTCCCACAAGATTTGATTAATTTTAACACTTTCGATACACATCCAGATAAACTGAGTGAAATTGTTGATGTTGGTTACGAAGAAACTGCCAAACATCATAATGCTTTACTCAAATTACGTGAAGAGCTTAATAAACTGTAGCGTGTAGAAGAAACTCATTTAATACTTTCCTATTGCTGTCTTATGTGGAACCGCTTTAAACAAATTATCAACTCTAAGAAGCATTCTTCTCCTGTTATGGATTTGAATAGTAGTTTACGCGAGTTAAAGACACAAAAATCTTTAACGGTTAGCTATCACTTAAAAGCAAAAAACCAGTGTAGACAATTAGAAGAAAAAAGTGAAATTGTAAAAAAGCATATCCTAAAAAATGATTTTGACATTAAAGCAAAACTAGAGCAAAATAGCCGTAGTAAAGCTATGCAATTGAATGAATACGGGAATACCTTAAAGTCTGAAATAAAAAAGTACAACGATATTATTGAGCAATTAGAAACTGAAATTGTACAGTTTGCTTGTGATATTTCTACAATAGACTTCCAAATTGAAGCCATTTCTGCTAAGGTTATTCAGATAAAAGGACACCCAGAAGAAAAGGTATTTGATGTAAAAGCTTTTCTTGAAGATTTAAGCAATAAACTTTTAGATGATAAAGTTTATGAAGAAAATGATCTACTAGAATTAGAGATAAATCAGATGCTAGATACTTCTATTGCAGAAGAAAACTCTTCGAATAAAATAAATGATTTCTTTACTGAAGATAGTATTCCTAAAAAAGAAGAGACTGATAATAGCCTTATCAACAACTTTTTTGATAAAAAGGAAAAAACAGTCAATGATCAGAAAATTGATAATTTTTTCAATAAAAAATAAACTGAATTTCTATATTTATATATAAGTAAAGTATCTAACAAGAAAAATTACTTATCTAAAACTTCAAAAACGAATAAAATAGTAGGTTGCTCTATATTACTATGAAGATTTTCTTCTGTTAAACTACAACTTTAATCTAACTTATTCGTTCATTAAACAGACTTAATTAACTTCTATTCACGAGCGTATTATGAGTATTTCCTTAAAAAAAGGTGGAAGGTTCAATCTTTCTAAAGATGATGGAAACCTAGATAAAATAATGGTTGGTCTTGGTTGGGATATGGTTCCAGGCAACACTGTAGACCTAGATGCTTCAGTTTTTATGATTGATAAAACTGGAAAATTACCTGCAGATGAATTCTTTGTTTTTTTTAATAATTTAAAATCACCTGATAATAGCATTGAGCATACAGGTGATAATAGAACAGGTAAAGGTGAAGGTGATGACGAAATGATCCTTGCTCATTTATCTAAAATATCCGATGCTGTTACTGAACTTGTATTTGTTGCATCTATACACAATGCAGATGTTTTAAGACATCACTTTGGTATGCTATCAAATGCGTATATCAGAATTGTAGATATTGATACACAAAGAGAAATTATTCGTTATAATTTAGACGATGATAACTTTAAGAGTGTAACAGATATGGAATTTGGTCGTCTTATCAGAAATGGAAAAGAATGGAACTTTGTTGCCTCTGGCATAGGATCTAAAATTGGATTACAAGGTTATGTTGATAAATATGCTTAAATAAGCACACTATTGTCCTCTAATAAATTAGCACATAGATAAATATCATTGCAAGTATGAATACATCACTAACAAAAAAGTCCGGAATATCACTCTCTAAAGGAAGTAAAATTTCTTTAATGAAGAAAGACGGCAATAAGTTAGATTTTTTAAGAGTAGGCGTAAATTGGGGAGCTATACAAGGTAAAGCTTTATTTGGTTTAATAAACCACAAAGTAAATGTTGATTTAGACGCGAGTATAAGTGCATTCGATAAAGAAATGAATGAAATTTATACTGTCTATTATAACGAGTTAACCTCTCCTGATGGTGCTGTTACACATACAGGCGATGACCTAGAAGGTGATGATGGCGAAGATGATGGTTTAGACAACGAGACAATCCAAATTCACCTTGATGAAGTACAGCCTGATATAGATCAAATATTTTTATACCTTAACTCTTACAAAAAACAGGACTTTGCTACAATTCCTTTTTCAGAAGTAAGAATGTATACTAAGAACGAGATATTGGCTACATTTAATTTATCATCTGATCAAGAATTTTCAGGATATGTATCCATGATAATGGGAAGATTGTATAAATTAGATGGTAATTGGAAATTCGAAGCACTCGGGGAACCAATTAGATCAAGAGATATAGAAGGTACAATCAAATACCTTCAGATAAAATATAGTTAAGTAGTTATCTTTTACTACAAAAAAGAGCGTTGATTTAGATATCAACGCTCTTTTTTATTTTAGCTTAATCCTTCAATATTACCATCAACAAACTTTATTTTATTTGCTTGAGGTACACGTGGTAAACCAGGCATTCGCATAATACTCCCTGCCCTAGCTACAATAAAACCAGCTCCATTATTAATCAATAAATCTTCGAAATGAATATGGAATCCACCATTTGGTGCTCCAAGTATTTTTGCATCGTCTGTAAAAGAACTTTGTGTTTTTGCAATACAAACGGGTAAATTACCCATGCCGTATTTCTCAATGCGTTTCAATTTCTTTAATGCTTTATTATCTAATTTAATTCCATCTGCTCTATAAATCTTCTTCGCAATTTTATCCAATTTATTGTAGATAGAATCATCTAGTTCGTAGGTAAATTGTAAAGGTCCAGAAGGTTTTGTTTCAATTAAGTCAATTACTTTCTGAGCTAAATCAACTGCACCTTTTCCCCCTTTGGCAAAGCTATCATTTATGGCAAATTCTACATCACGTTCTTTACACCAAGATGCTACAAATTCCATTTCCTCATCCGTATCAAAAGAATACTGATTAAAAGTAACTAAAACCGTTTGCCCAAAACCTTTCATATTTTCTATATGGCGTTCAAGGTTTAGCATACCTTCTTTAAGCCCTACCAAATTAGGTGATTTTATATCTTCTAAAGCAACACCGCCATGTAATTTTAACGCCTGTGATGTTGCCACTATTACAGTTAAGTCTGGATTTAAACCTGCATTTCTACATTTAATATTAAAGAACTTTTCAGCACCTAGATCTGCCCCAAACCCTGCCTCTGTTATGGTATAATCTGCATGTTGCATAGCCATTTTAGTAGCAAGAACAGAGTTACAACCATGAGCAATATTTGCAAAAGGACCTCCATGTATAAATGCCGGAGAATTCTCTGTAGTTTGTACTAAGTTAGGATGAATTGCATCTTTTAAAAGAACAGCCATTGCCCCCTGAATATCTAAATCTTTTACAAAGACAGGATCGTTATTATGATTGTAACCTAGATAGATATTACCAATTCTTTCTTCTAAATCTTCTTTTGATTCAGCTAAGCATAGAATAGCCATTAGTTCCGATGCAGGAGTGATATCAAAACCGGCCTCAGCCACGTCTCCATTTCCAATACCACCTAACCCTGTAACAATTTGTCTCAATGTTCTATCGTTTACATCAAGAACTCTCCTCCAATTAATTGATTTTAGCTGCTTGCCAGAAGCTCTTTCAAAGTGTTGATGATTATCTACTAATGCAGAAATCATATTATTGGCTGATGTTACCGCATGAAAATCACCTGTAAAATGAAGATTGATATCTTCCATAGGTAAAACTTGTGCATGACCTCCACCTGCTGCCCCTCCTTTCATACCAAAACAAACACCTAAAGAAGGCTCTCTTAATGCAGGAATAGCATTTTTACCCAATTTTTGTAAACCTAGTGCTAACCCCACAGATGTAGTTGTCTTTCCAATTCCAGCTCTTGTAGGAGTAATGGCAGTGACTAGTATTAGCTTTTTCTTTTTGATCTCTTCTTGG
The DNA here is from genome assembly GCF_003970675.1 of Flammeovirga pectinis. GTDB lineage: Bacteria > Bacteroidota > Bacteroidia > Cytophagales > Flammeovirgaceae > Flammeovirga > Flammeovirga pectinis. The sequence goes on along the minus strand of NZ_CP034562.1, from coordinate 419,302 downwards.
TTTATGACCTCATAGGGTACTTTAGCCATATAATGTCCGTAAGGAATTATGTTTTCATCTGCAATGCCAATTCCGTTACCAACCTCTATAATTTTTTTTAGGATTGTTGATCGTGCTATTTCAATATCTGATTTCATAATGGTTAGTTAAATTAATTTATGATTGATATAAGGTGTTTTTTGATTAGCAGTGAAAATAATAGATATTAGTTGTTTAATCGATGCTATTTATCACCAATTAAATATCAATTAACATGTTGGACAATTCTCTTCTAATTTTTATAAAAAAACAACGAATAGCGTACATCACTTTAAATAGGCCAGAGAAAAGAAATGCTCTAAATGCTGATTTAGTGGCAGAATTATCAAAGGTTTTAAATGAAATTGAAAATGATACAGAAGTAAGTGCTGTAGTACTAAAAGGTGCAGGAAAAGCTTTTTGTGCTGGTGCTGATTTACAATACATACAAAACCTTCAGAATTTCTCTTTTGAGGAAAACGTAAACGACTCTAATGCATTAAAAGAGTTATTTTATAAAATATATACTTTCCCTAAAATAATTATAGCTAGTGTTCACGGAGCTGCTATTGCTGGGGGCTGTGGATTAGCTACTTTATGCGATTTTTCTTTTGCTGCTAACAATACGAAATTTTGTTATTCTGAAGTGAAAATTGGTTTTATACCTGCAATTGTAAGTATATTTTTGGCCCGCAAAATTGGAGAAGGAAAGGCCAAACAATTGTTGCTTTCTGCACAAACTATAACAGCTGATAAAGCTTTAGAATATGGGCTAATCAATGGAATTACCACAGAAGCTAATTTAGAAGAAGAAGTAGAAAGCTTTGCTTTAAAGTTAATATCAGAAACTTCTTTAGAGGCAAAAATGAATACAAAGAAATTATTAAATTCCACGTGGCATTTACCAATTGAAGAAGCATTAAATATTGCGGTAAAAGAAAATGCTAAAGCAAGAGAATCAGCAGATTGCAAAAAAGGAATTTCCTCTTTTTTAAATAAAGAAAAAATATCTTGGTAAGAAAAAAGGAGATCATAGTTGCTATGATCTCCTTTTAATTTATGCGTAGTAAAGTATTACTCAGGCTTTCCAGTTGGTACCGTTTCTTGTGCTTCAGCTTCTTCCAAAACCTCTTCTTTTACTACTTCTTCTGTTGCTGTTAAAACAATAGTTGTGTCGTTAGCAACCTTTACTTCTTCAGTAACTGTCTCTACAACTTCTACTACTTCAACAACTTCTTCTTCTACTACTTCGTCTTGTTGTTTGGCCTCTTGAGCACATGCAATAAATGAACATGCTACAATGTTTGCAATGATTAAGTGTTTAATTTTCATAATTAAAATGATAGTTAAGTTAGATTGAAAATTTAGATTAGTTGAATCAAAAATTATTTATCAAGTTTGCTTAATGATAAAAAAATAGAAACTCTGTTTTCAGTCGAGATTTATTTTATGTGTAAATTAAACAACTAATCTTTCTCCGATATGAACAATTATTTATCCTAAAATTTAAATTTTATCGTGTAGACATTGTTAGAGATATTTTTTGTTTAAAAAAACTCACTTTTTTAATAATATTTAACGAATATATATGGACTCACTAACTCAAGTTGTTTTAGGTGCATCTGTTGGAGAAGCTGTTTTAGGTAAAAAAATAGGTCTTAAAGCAGCCATTTTTGGAGCTATTGCAGGAACAATTCCAGATTTAGATACCTTGGCATCTCCATTCTTAGATACCGTTGGAGAGTTAACTTTTCATAGAAGTGTTACCCATTCATTTTTATTTTGCTTTTTAGCTGCACCAATATTTGGCTATTTATGTCATAAATTATTTGGCAAACAAAAAGACACTTTTAAAGAATGGACATTACTGTTTTTCTTAGGGTTCATTACCCATTCATTACTTGATACCTGCACAACTTGGGGCACACAATTAATGTGGCCATTTACTCCTTATGGTTTTGCTACCTACACCGTATTTGTAGTAGATCCGCATTATACTCTCCCTTTTATGATTCTATTAATTATTGCTCTATGTAAACCTAAAGACAGTAAGATTAGACAACAATTAAATTATATAGGATTGGGGATTAGTACAGCCTATCTACTATTAGGGTTTGTGCTACAGAATAAAGCGAATAATGTATTCGAAGCCAATTTAAAAGAGCAAGGAATTACTTATCAAAAGTATATCACAAAGCCTACTCCTTTAAACATTTGGCTTTGGGCAACTAGTGTACAAACTGATTCGACCTATTACACTGGTTTTTATTCCGTTTTTGATAAAGATAAAAAAGTCACTTTTTCAGTTTCTCCTAAAAACCATCAACTTTTAAATAAACTGCCACCATCTTCTAAAACGGATAAGTTGTTATATGTTACCAAAGGTTTCTATACAGTAGAAGATCACGGTAATAGCATTTGGATAAACGATCTTCGTTTCGGAACATTTGATGGATGGAAAGGAAAAGGGAAAGGAAGAACTGTTTTTGTTTATCATTTAACACCTAATAAAGATGGTTCTATAGATTACGAACAAAAAAGTTATCGCTTTAAACCCTCTAAAGAATACATGATCGCCTATCTAAAAAGGGTTTTTGGACATAAAGAAAACATTGCTTTATAACAATAAGCCAATTTGTCAGTTATTGTATTTTAGTATAATAGTTGTTTGAACAATAATTATGTCAAATTAATTTATTTACAAACATGAATAGCAAAGCATTAATTATTCTTGGTGTTGTATTGGTTGTAATTACTTCAATAGACCTTTACGCTTTTAAAGGTATTCGATTAATTACAGAAAATATTTCTCCGATGTACAGACAAATAGCCACAGGAATTTATTGGCTATTTAATACAACTGTTTACTTGTCATTAATTTGGACTGTTCTCAACTTAGATAAGTTTAGGTTACCAGAATACACAAATATTTTCTTTAGCATTAGTGCATTATTATTAATGTCTATTGCTACAAAGTTAGTTTTTAATATTTTTCATGGGGCAGATGATCTTGCCTACATGGGAAGTAAAGTATTTCACTTTTTCCAAAATGGTAGCAAAGTAAATCCTAGCGGAGATACAATTAGTAGAGCTAGATTTCTAACATTTGTAGGTGCAGGACTTGCTACAATTCCATTGGGTGCATTTGCCTACGGTTACACAAAAGGTAGGTTTAACTTTAGGGTGATTAGAAAAAATCTGTCATTCAAAAATTTACCAAAAGCTTTTGATGGCTTTAAAGTAATCCAAATATCAGATATTCATATTGGTAGTTTCCCTAAAGGACATGAATCTGTTGCTAAAGCAATTGAAATGATTAATAGCAGAAACCCTGATATTATAGTTTTCACAGGTGATCTAGTGAATAATTTTGCTTCTGAAACAGACGGTTGGATTGAAGTCTTTAAAAACTTAAAAGCAAAACATGGTATGTACTCTATTCTCGGAAACCATGATTATGGAGACTATGTACAATGGGATTCTGCTACAGAAAAAATTCAAAATCTTGATGCTGTAAAAAAGGCGAATAGAGATATTGGTTTCGATTTACTATTGAATGAGAATAGAGCTATAGAAATTGATGGAGAAAAAATAGGGATTGTTGGTGTAGAAAACTGGGGCTTAAAGCCTTTCCCTCAATTTGGAGATATAGATAAGGCAAACCAAGGTTTAGGCAATGTTCCTTTTAAAATACTTCTTTCTCATGATCCATCACATTGGGATGAAAAAGTGACAGATCATAAAGACATGGATTTAATGTTGGCTGGTCATACTCACGGAATGCAATTTGGAATAGAAATTCCTGGAATAAAATGGAGTCCTGTTCAATATAAATACCCTAGATGGGCAGGTCTTTACGAAAAAGAAGATCAGAAATTGTATGTAAATAGAGGCTTTGGCTACCATGCCTACGCAGGTAGAATTGGTATGGATCCAGAGATTACAGAAATCATATTAAAAAGTTAATCAAAAACGGATAGTTACAAAAAAATAACTATCCGTTTTTGTTTTAAAAGGCTTTTCCAACACCCACACTAATAGACCAGGCATCATAACCTTCTTTTATATCATAAAATACTCCCAAAGGAATTGCCCAACCTTGCTGACCGATTGGAAATGCATATTCTGTACCCAATCTAAAAATACCAAGGTTATGGTCTTTTTCTAATTCTACTCCTCCACCCATAAATACATTCCAATTGGGAATAAGAGTGTAAGTTGCTACTACTGCTAGTACTAAAGCATTTTCTCGTTTTAATGGTTCATCATGAGGAATAATATACTCACCTATTTCAAAGTCTGCCATAATACCCACTTCCCATTTTGGTAAAAACCGATATAAATAATCAATACCAAAACCGGGTACAAAATGTCCTTTATGATCTAAGTTATCTACTCCTGCTCCTTTTGGAATATAAGTATTTGCATTAGTAATTGAGATAAAGTGTTTTGGCTCTTTCTTTTCTTGAGCTGAAATTATTTGAATAGAAAATAAGAGTAAAAAGAAAATTAATAGAGATTTATACATAAAGTTAAAAAGAGATTAGTAATAAAAATAAAGTTCACCTTATTGAAGATCGCATGAAAACAGCATAAATAAAAAGAGTAATTGATAATTTTATAAAATCTATTTGATCAAAAAATTCCATAATAAACGAAAACAACAACCAGTATCATTAAAAGTTGCTAAGCCAATCTATTAACTTTGTGTGATTTATGTAAACAAATTTCCCTTCATATGGATTCTATTTCTGGAAAAACAAAATATCTTCTTGGTCTTCAACATGTATTAGCCATGTTTGGAGCAACAGTATTGGTTCCTTTTCTAACAGGTTTAAGTCCTGTAATAGCACTATTTACTGCTGGATGTGGCACATTAATATTCCATCAAGTAACAAAGAAAATTGTTCCTGTATTTTTAGGTTCTTCATTTGCCTTTATTGGTGCAATTAGCCTTGTTTTAAAACAAGAAGGACTTGCCGAAGTAAAAGCAGGTATAATTGGAGCTGGTTTGGTTTATGTCTTAATGGCATTTATAATCAAAAAATTTGGTGTAAAAGGCGTACAATCTTTTTTCCCTCCAATTGTAATCGGTCCTACAATTATGGTTATTGGTTTACGTTTAAGTCCTATTGCTCTACAAATGGCAGGATATAACGAAGGCACTTTCGATACGCAAAGTTTAATAATTGCCCTATCGGTAATTGTTACTATGGTAATATCATCTATGGTTAACCATTCTTTCTTTAGATTAATGCCTATTTTAATATCTGTAACTGTTGGATATTTACTAGCAGCTGCATTAGGTGTTGTAGATTATACAGCCATAAAAAATGCACATTGGTTTGGATTCACAGGAGATACATTAGATCAAGTGTTAACACTTCCACACTTCTCATGGACTGGTTTCTTTGCTATTGCTCCTATTGCACTCGTAGTATTTATAGAACATATTGGTGATATAACAACAAATGGTGCTGTTGTAGGCAAAGACTTTTTCAAAAATCCTGGTATACACAGAACAATGCTTGGTGATGGCTTGGCAACAATTTTTGCAGGTATAATCGGGGGACCTGCTAACACTACATACGGAGAGAATACTGGAGTATTGGCAGTAACAAAAGTTTATGACCCTTCAGTAATTCGCATAGCAGCTGTATTTGCTATTCTACTTAGCTTTATTGGTAAAGTAGGTGCAATATTACAAACTATCCCTGTTCCTGTAATGGGTGGTATTTCTATTATTCTCTTCGGAATGATTGCTGCTGTAGGCGTTAGAACATTAATTTCTGCAAAACTAGATTTCGGACATTCAAGAAATTTAATAATTGCAGCCCTAATATTTGTATTAGGTATAGGAATAAAAGATGTGGCTATATGGAATAACATTTCAGTATCGGGTTTAACTATAGCTGCGTTAGTTGGCGTTCTGTTAAATAAGATATTACCAAAAAATATTTAATCAAATACAATAATCCATCATTACACTTTTCGTAGTTAATGATGGATTTTTCTACAAAAATCACAAAAGCAACAACGATTCATTTAAAATTAACTAACTCATTTACATATATTAAGTATATTTATCTATTCTCATTACTAACTTATTTTATCATGTTACGACTCACTATTGTCCTATTATTTTGTATAATAGGGTCTTTAAACGCACAAGATGTTGGCGATTACCATGTAATTTCTGCGAATGAATTTAGTAGTTATTCTGCTTTTTCTAGTTCTCCACCTCCTCACATAACGGGGCATGGAGCTAAAAGCGACTCATTATCTAGAAGTAACTTAGTTTTTGATTACTATGAAGCAGGTAATGAATATTATGCCATTGAAAGTTGGGCAGATTATTATTATTGGCTTTCAAAAAAATACGAAGTCTTGTTTAGTAAACCAGAACTGTTTGAGCACTTCTATAATAAGAAAGATAACATCTCCATGATTAAATACCTTTCTTATAACTTTTCTGTATGGCATTTTCCATCAGCAATAAGAATAGAACCTCATGTAGAACTATCTGATGGCGAAAATCGTTTTTCTTTGTCTAATCATATTATTAAAAATGAAACAGACCTTGAGTATATGCTAAAACAGATAGCAATAAAACAAGAGCAGTACGTTTCTAAAGACTAGAAATTAATAGAGTAGGATATTTACATCACAGTTATACCCTACTCTAAAAATGGCTAAAAGAAAAAAGACTTAACAGAAAAATTCCATTAAGTCTCCAAAAAAACTGTATAAACTATTATAATTAATTCTTTTTCGTGAAGTGAAGTAACATTATTGTATCACCAGAAATGTACTCCAAAACATATGTATTTTCTTTTTTATTGATTACCTGAAAAGTAATTTGCTCTTTCGAACCTTTGACTTTGGTATCAATTATTAATTTCTCTTGCGTCAAATCAAAAGTATATTTACCCTTTCTTTTCCCTTCTGGTCCTATCTGGATAAATTTCCCATCTTCATCAAAAATTTGATATTGAGCTGATCCAAACATTTCATCTCCAGAAATTGTTCTTCCTTCATTTAAATAATCAACAACTTCTAAATGCCATTTCCCTGTAAATCCAGTACCATCTTCCAAAGGTTCTGAAGCTAATGTTACATTAGAAACTAGTAAAGAAATAAACAAGACAATTAATGTTATAGACTTTTTCATGATATTTTTTTGGATCAAAAGGATAAGACAAGGAATATTAAAAAATACTTATTATTTACCTCTAACTATTTGATTTTCAATGTATGAGACCATTCTTTTTTAAGTGAATTTTCTCTATATCTCTTATCGTGATAAGCATCATCTTTAACATTTAAAGCAACTTTAAATTCTTTAAGATCTTTTCCTGCTCTACCTTTAGTTACTGTAAATTCTACCTCAAATGCATATTTATGGTAACCATCACTCATACCTAAATCATGAGTTAATACTTTGTATGATGTATGCTTATAAATAGAAGTGTTTTTTGATGTTCTTCTACTTTTCTGATCGTATTTTACAAGATCTGTAGGGTTTTCAAAAGCTGAAGTACTTAATCTGATGTATTCAAAAGATCTTACAGACTCAATTGTACCTTTGATTTTATAAGTTCCTTTTTCTTTTAATTCAGTAGGAAGGTTTTTATCGTTTTCAATCGTTAAAATTAACGGCTCTTTAGTAACAGTTACTTTTTGTTTAACTGTTGTTTTTTGATGATCTATTGTATAAGCAACAAACTTATAGTCATAAGAACCCTTCTTTAAGGGAGCGTAACCTTTAAATTTATATGTTCCAAATGATCCGAAAATACTATTTTTATAACGTCCTTTATTCTGGTTTGGAATCTCGTTAGAGTTAGGTTCAAAATTAATGCTACTAAGTCCAAAATCTGAAATTGTAGAAGCTTCTACATCAAATTCTAATACTGATAAAGGCTTAACTTTAAATTCTTTTGGAGCATTTTTAATTCTTACATTCGGACCAAAAAAGTCATTTTCTTGATCTTTTGAACATGAACTAAAAAATACAACAACTATTGATAATAATAATATGGAATAATTTCTTAATGATTTCATGAGAGAGTTAATTTTTTCTGTTATTAAATTCACTATCATGACAACCACTTACAGAGTGTGAACAATGTTAGTTACAATTATTCACACTCTTTTTTAAAATTCTAAAATTTGTATACTTTCAATTTCGGATCATTTAATCGTATTCTAATCCATTTTTCTATTTTACCTAAATACTCAGGTCTTTGTTCATCTGTAACAGTATCAGATAGTTTCACGAGTAAAACAGGGTGTTTTATTACTTTTAAAGAGTCTCCTTCAAATTCTTGTAACTGAATACTTGTGATTGCATATTTTTCAACTTCAGGATATTGAAATTTCAGCTCTTTATTTAATTGTTGTACAGGGTAAGGATCTTTCTTAGATGCATTTAAGTTATAAATCCTTTTTTCTAGTAATTTTATTTTGAGGTCTTTATCACGTATTACCTCATCATTTTTTGTATAAATATCTCTCAATAATTTTGAGTGTAAATCGTTACTATACTCAGCAAATTTTTTATCGATATCTGCCCCAGAGCCATCTTCTTGATGTATTCTTACGAGTGTCTTTTTTGTTAAAGGAAAATATTCACCTGCCTTAGCATTTAGACCATAGCGAGCCAACATTTCATTTAAGAATATGATTTTATTTTCATCAATATTTTTCCCCATATAGTACAAATCAATTGTTGATAGTGTATCTGTATATACTATTTTTTGAGTAAGTAATTCACTTCCTTGAAATACCGTGTTATCATTAATAAAATTATCTACAGCAATTTTAAAACGAGTTTCCTGTATCATATTCATAAAAATAACACCACTAGGCATTACTATAATGGTTAAAAATATTATTAATAAAGATCTATAACGACGGTATTTACTTCTATCAATAAATTTCTTAATTGGAAAACGTAAGTATTTTACAACTATATAAGTTGACAGCGTAATAAAAACAGAATTGATAAAAAAGAGATAAAAAGCGCCAAAAAAGAATTTATATGTACCTGTTGCTAAACCAAAACCTGCGGTACATAATGGGGGCATTAGTGCTGTTGCTATTGCAACTCCTGGTATTACATTACTTTTCTCTTTTCTAGAACCTGCAATAATTCCAGAAAAACCACCAAACATAGCAACAAATACATCTAGAATTGTTGGTTTTGTCCTTGCTAAAATTTCTGATTGTTCTATTGTAATTGGAGAAATTGAAAAATATAAAGTTGACGTAACAAGACTAATTACTACTGCAATAGCAATATTCTTTAAAGCCCTACGCATCATGTCTACATCATGAATACCAATTGCAGTTCCAATACCTAAAATTGGGCCCATTAATGGAGAGATTAACATGGCTCCAATTATTACTGCAGGAGAGTTTGAATTTAGTCCAATTGAGGCAATTAAAATTGAAAAAATTAAAATCCATGCTGCATGACCTTTAAACGTCATGTCCTTCTTTATTCCTTCAATAGTTGCTTCTGGGTCTGATCCTTCTCGAATACTTAAGGTATCAACTGCTAATTTTTTAAAGGATTGTACGAATCCTGAAAAACTACTATCACTCATATTATTATTAAATAATTACTTGTTTTACACGAGTTTACAATGTAAATTCTAAATGACTTATAACTTAAGTATTAAAAACTTAATAAGCACATCAATTTAAACACATTCCTCCCTGTAACGTAAAAAACTTATGCCCAATAAAGAAATTATTAAAACATATTCAAATAACGACATAGAGATTGTTTGGCAGCCTAGTAAATGTATTCATTCTACAAAATGTTTTCAGGCATTACCAAGTGTATTTGATCCTACAAAAAGACCTTGGGTTTCTATTAATGGAGCTCCAACTGCAGATATTATTCTTACCGTCAAAAATTGTCCTTCTGGAGCATTGTCACTAAAGAAAGAGCAGGAAGAAGAAGATGCTACTGAAATAGAAAATGACATTCAAATAACTGTTCTTAAAGATGGACCTATTTTAATAAAAGGTAGTATTACTTTAAATGCAAAAGGATCATCAGAAAGTTTAGGGAATAAGCAAATTGCACTCTGCCGTTGTGGACATTCCTCTAATAAGCCATATTGCGATGGTCAGCATGCAAAACATGGGTTTAAAGCTGACTAAAAAACCATTTACAGCTCCTTATTTATATAACGAATAACATTATTCACTCGTCTTTTTTATAATCTAAGAAAGACGAGTATTAACATTTGTTCAATTAAAGGATTTAATCTATATTTGCACACTGATTAAACTTAGATTAACCCACATAAATTTTATATCAACAAACTTCAGTCTAACTGTAGATTCTATTTAGAATTTGAGTAAAATTTATAGGTCCTAAAAGTAATCAAATTCATTCGATCATTACAGACTAATATATAAACCTTTTATGGCCAATATCAAAAGCCTATCTTTAGAAAATTTCCGTGTCTTTAAAGAACGTACTACATTTAATTTTTCACCAATTAATGTATTAACGGGTACAAATAGTAGTGGTAAAAGTTCATTATTTAAAGCTCTTTTATTATTACAAGACAATGGTACTAAAAATAGATTGGAAGAACTCGACTTTAGAGGTCCCTACCATAATTTAGGTAATATAGATAAAGCACGTAATCATGATACTGACCCTGACAAGCCAATTACTTTTACATTAGAATTTGCTCCTCAGCCAGGTACTGCCCCTTTTAAACGTTTTGAATTAGGACAAAGAGATATCTCTATTGCTTTTACAGATTTAAAAGATATCAATAGCTTCTCTGATTTAATGCAAGTGCCCAATTGGAAAAATTGGATGTACTTTTTAAGAGGTGTCTTAATTAATAGATCTCAAGACATGATCCGTCATGTACAGAAATTAACGAAAGAAGGGAAGATCGAAAACAAGCCAATTATTAAGGCAATTCTACACAAGCTTTTACACATTGCTTTTGAAGAAAGAATTTCTGTAGAAAACGTTGAAAAATTATTTAAGCAAGCATCTAATGTAGTTGTAAAGCTTAAAGAATTAGATATTCCTGTAGAAGATCATTTAAAAATCCCTGCAGATATAAATAAAGCATTTTTTGTTGACTTAATTAAAAGAGCGTGGTACGAGAAACATCGAGAACACGAACTTAGAGGTATTAAGAAATTAGAACATCTTACAGAAGCAAAACCGTCTCCTACAAGAGATGAAAAAGCAACAAAAAAACATAATGAAAATTGGGCTAAGATTATCCGAAAGAATGATATTACTGAAGTAGAACAGTTACGTTCAGCTTTGGTTTCATGGCTAGAAATGGATATCCCAATGTCTTCTTTAGTACGAGACATTCTTAATATTAGTACTAAAGAAATCATTTTCTCTTTTAAACCTATTGGTGTAAATACAACTGAGCGTTTAATTCTTGAACTTTCTTATGACAGTAAAGAAGGTAAATTGTGTAATGTTGGTTTATCGTATAGAGAACGTTTTACAAATAAAAGAAAGCTACTCTACACGCCTTTAAGTAATGGTAGTTTACATTATGTTGGTAGTGAAAACGGCAACAGTTATTTATTAGCTGCCGGACATAGAGGTGACTATATAAAAACGGATGGTGAAATACCCGTTTTCACTAGTTTCTTTGATATCAATAATTTATATGAGTATGGTGCGGGAATGGATTTAGATGTTCCCTTAACCAAGTTCTTTAGTGTTGATAACAATAAATTATCAAAGGTTACCGGTATAAAAGAAGAAGACAAACTGAATGTTCTTTCTGAACTTATACATAAAAAATTGATGTTACTTTTAGGTTCTCGTCTTAATGCATTTATGACAGAGCATCAACCTAAAATAAAAAAGATTAACCCCTTTAAAAAAGAAAATTTAAAACAACTTCTTGCTGAACGTGAAGAAGATGGAAGTGGTTTTAAAATAGCATCAATTGGTTTCTTATTAAGGGATCTACCTCTTTTAGATAATAATGATAGAAAAATTCTTGATGTACAAGAAGCTTATAATTCAATAGATAGTTTAGACCATCTTCCTGAGCTTCCTCTTTCTAGTGAAGAATTCCATAATCTCTTTACCATAGACATTGATACTATTTTTGCAGATGGGTTTATAAAAATGATTGAAGAAGGTGTACAAGGAATTAAACACATCTTTAAATCTTGTGGTAAACTCTTCAACTTTGGTTTATTAGAAGCACAAAGAGGTAGTACTAAACGTATTCTTCTTCATACAGACGGTACTGTTTTAAGTACTTTATTATTTGATTTTGCTAAAAATGCAGATCAAAAAGCAAGAGATTTTGTGCGATTTTGGATTCAAGAATTTGAAATTGGACATGATATACATATCAATTCTGTAAAAGGAATTGCCTCAGATGTAATCATTACAGATAGAAAAGGACATGAATTAGATTTAGCGGACTTAGGTTACGGGATATCTCAATTGCTACCTATTCTACTAAAAATTGCTTTAGATGAACATCGTTCTTTATTAATTGAAGAACCTGAAACAAACCTTCATCCAAAAATGCAATCTAAATTGGCAGATTTAATTATTGATGCCTCACAAAGATATCAGACTAATTTTTTGATAGAAACACACTCTGAATACCTAATTAGAAAATTACAATACTGGACGGCTAAACGTAAAATTACACCGTACGAATCTACAATATATTACCTATATAACCCCGAGAGAGTACCAGAAGGGAAACCTCAAGTAGCTCTATTGAATATCCTAAAAGATGGAGAGCTAGACAATGAGTTTGGAGAAGGATTCTTTGATGAAGCAGACAATATTGCTATCGAATTATTCCACTTGAAACAACAATAAATTAGGCTACTTAAATAACGATTATCATGGAACGAATTACCACTTACGCAAATATAAATTCCCTTACCTCATTTTTCACAAAACGTCCTTCTTTAGAGGATGAATTGGACGATATGGACTGGAGCCGTTCTTGGATGGATTTCTATTCATTCTTGAACAAACAAGCAGATTTACGCTTAGATGTAGATCCTACTCAATTATCAATGATGAGTAAAACGAACCCTTACATTAAAAAGATGCTAAAAAATGCATCTTCTGGAGGGTCATCATTACGCTGTGAAAAAGAAGCATTTGATCAATTAGATGTAGTTAGTAAAAGTACAATGCCACAAACAATGTTTTTTCTTGATAAAAGTAATCAAGAATGCGAAGACATTGAAAATAAATATGGGATCATTACATTAAACCCAAATCGAATTAAATCGAAAGCTGGGTTTATGTTTAATTGGTCATTATACAATGTAACTAAAGATAGAGGAGCCGTTAAACGCTTCGAAAAATGGAGTCAGTTAGAACGCTTTCGTCATCCTCATAATTCAATGGTAATTATAGACAATTACTTATTGAAAGACTTAGGAGAAATAGAAGAAAACTTGATTCCTATGTTAGATGCATTACTTCCTGAAAAACTAGAAGTTACTTATCAACTTACGCTAATTTCTGTCGATTTACGTGATAAACCTGCATCTATGAAAAAGTACATTGAATGGGAATTGAATAAGAAGTTAAAAAGACCTTATGATATTGAAGTTTGTGTAATAAAGACTGAAAGTAATAAAAACCACGACAGAAATATTTTTACAAATTACCTTTGGATGCACTCAGGTCACTCTTTCACTTACCTAAGAAGACAACAGATTAGTAAAAATACCAATTTGATGCTCTTCCCTATCTTCTATCAACAAAAAGATTTCCAATCTTATTATGAGGAGATGCCAGGTTCTACAGAAAGTAAAAGTTCTGTTTGGGGTGCCGTAAACCAAAGATTGAGAGAAGCAAGGTATATAATAAAGACAGCTAGTAACGATTATAACGGGATTGGTGGCGAACTTAAAAATTCTATTCTAATAGGTAATAAAACTGCATAATTTCTATATTTGTTCACTATTTACACCAAGCTGAACTATTATGGAAAAAATTAATTATCACAACAAGCGTTTTAGAGCTATTTCTAATTCTAAAAACGGAGAAGTAGACGCTGAAACATTCTTTCATTACCGACAGGGCGGTGATGTTATTTGGGCAACTTACCACGGTACCAATATTAAAATGGGTACAATTACAGGTATTGTAAAAGAAGATAGCTCATTAGTATTTACTTATCAACATGTAAATCTAAATGATGAAATCATGACAGGTAAGTGTATTTCTACACCTAAGATTGATGAAGGAAGAATTATTCTTTCAGAAAACTGGGAATGGACTTGTAAAGATCTTTCTAAAGGTGAATCTATAGTTGCAGAGTTAGTCCAAAAAGACAATTTAACACCTATATTTTAAGAGCATTTTGAGTATCATAAATAAAAACTATGATGTTATAAATGAATTCGATGAAAAAATGATTCTCTTTTTAGAGTTTATTGTGTTAATTAGCATAAACAAAAAAAAGGTGACCTTTCTCATCAGTTGAAAAAACGCCTTCTCAAATTTTGAAACAAATTATTTAACTATAAATCCTTATTAAAATGGCATTCGAGTTACCTCAACTTCCTTACGCATACGACGCTTTAGAGCCACATTTTGACGCTCGTACAATGGAAATTCACCACTCAAAGCATCACGCTGCATATACTGCAAAATTAAATGCTGCTATTGAGGGTACTGCTGACGCTGGAAAATCTATCGAAGAATTATTATCTGCTGATACACTTTCTGGTGCTGTAAGAAATAACGGTGGTGGTTACTATAACCATAACTTATTCTGGACAATCCTTTCTCCAAACGGTGGAGGTGCTCCAACAGGAGATTTAGCTGCTGCAATTGATGCTGCTTTTGGTTCTTTTGATGCATTCAAAGAAACATTTGCTAACGCTGCTGCAACTCGCTTTGGTTCTGGTTGGGCATGGTTATGTGCTAAAGATGGTGCTGTTTCTGTTTGCTCTACTGCAAACCAAGACAACCCATTAATGAAAGGTGAGTGCGATGGAACACCAATCTTAGGTCTTGATGTTTGGGAACATGCATATTACTTAAACTACCAAAACCGTCGCCCTGATTACATTTCTGCATTCTGGAGTGTTGTAAACTGGGACGAAGTAGCAAAACGTTTTGCTGCTGCTAAGTAGTTTATACTATAGATAGACCAAAAAGTCTACACAAAAAAACCTTGAAAGGATTCATTCTTTCAAGGTTTTTTTATTCCTGTTAATTGAAAATAGTAATCAACACAACTGTACAAAAAAAGCTACCTTATTTCTAAAGTACCTTTTTAAATATCTTAATGATCTCTATTTTGAAGATAGATACCAAATTCTTTCAACAATTGTTTTCGATTGTCTGGAACATCCAATTTTTGTAAAGCTGTAAATCCTTTATCAAAATATTCATTTGATTTAGAAGTTGCCATTTCTTTAATATCTAATCTATCATAGATAGCAGTAACAGCTTTCACCTTTTCAACTTTATCAAATTCTTTGACCTCTAACCATTTGAGAAGTTCAGCTTTATCCGCACCTTTAGCTTGTTTTAAAGCCTTGATAAGCATTAATGTTTTCTTGTTAGATATAATATCTCCACCAACTTGCTTACCAAATTTATCTTGGTCAGCATAAACATCAAGTATATCATCTTTAAGCTGAAAACCGAGTCCTACATTTACTCCAAACTCTTCTACCACTTTAGATTGCTCTTCTGATGCTCCTCCAATTAAAGCACCTAATCTTAAGGCAAAGCCTATTAAAACAGCTGTCTTTAAACGAATCATTTCAATATATTCTTCTTCAGAAACAATTGCTCGTTCTTCAAAGTCCATATCAAATTGTTGTCCTTCACAAACTTCGGTAGCACATTTATTAAATAATGAAATAGCAGACCTTAATACATTGTCTTCTACTTGCATTATGTAGTCGTATGCTTTCACAAACATTACATCTCCTGATAAAATAGCAATATTTGGATTCCACTTTTCGTGCACAGTCATCTGACCTCTACGAAGTGGAGCATCGTCCATAATATCATCATGCATTAGAGTAAAATTGTGAAAAACTTCTACACCAATTGCCGGTTCAACTGCTTTCTTGTAATCATCATCAAATAAATAACAACCTAACAACGTTAACGCAGGGCGCAATCTCTTACCGCCTAATGATAATATATAACGTAGAGGAGCATATAAATTTTCTGGAGCATCTCCGTATGCTCTTTTTTCTAATTCTTGAGCAAGTAATTCCCCTGCCTCTTTTAAATTAAATTGTGCCATATATAATTTAGGTTATTGCTCCCAGCGTCTACTACCAATTGATAATTTGGCTAGGCTAAGTGCAATAATTATTAAACTGCAAAAATATAATATATCTCGAGAATCTATTAACCCTCTACTTAAAGATCTGTAATGAAAATCTACTCCCCATAAGCCAATAGAATAAGCCTGATCGCTTAATGCTGGAATAGCTGCTACAGATGATATTCCATCGTAACAAACAAAACAAAGTGCTACTGCTATTATAAAAGATACAATCTGACTTGATGTAACAGACGAGGCAAAAGTACCAATTGCTGCAAAACCACCAGAAAGTAAAATTAAACCAATGTAAGAACCTACAACAGCTGCTGTATCAATATTACCTTTAGGAGCACCTAAATTATAAATTGAAAAGTAGTAAATAACTGTTGGAATTAGAGCTAATATTGCTGTAACCCATGCTGCAAAAAACTTACCACTAACAATCTGAAAATCAGTTAATGGCCGAGTAAACAACAATTCTAATGTACCAGTTTTCTTTTCTTCTGCTAAACCACGCATAGTTATAGCAGGTAAAAGGAACATGAAAATATAAGGTGCAACATTAAAAAGGGCATCCAAAGAAGCATAACTTCCTTCTAAAACGCTTGTTTGTGGAAATACCCAAACAAATAGTCCCATCATTATTAAAAAGATAGCGACTACTAAATACCCTAAAATTGCACTAAAAAAACTATTGATTTCTCGTTTAAATATCTGCCACATAAGCTAAAAAGTAATGCTTTTATTAATAGGGTGTTGCTCCTTGAAATACTGAAGACAAATCAGTTGGTAATAAATTACCACGGAACTTTACTTCAATATTTTCCGTCTGTGATCTAACCGATGCATCTGCCCAATTATCTGCACCATTTAGGTTAATTCTAACTGCTGCTTGCATCATAGAACCCTGTACATTAAAGCTCATATTTACACCTCCTTGCTCATTTTCTTTTATTTGTAGGTCTGTGATTTTACCATCTAAAGTAATACCTCCAACACCGTTGTAACCAACAATACCTTCAAAACCCAACTGTACAACACAAACGTCACCATTAAGTTTAATAAAATTGATAGAGTTTGTTACTTGAGCAACATTTCCATATCTATCGTATACTTGGTTTGCTTGTAAAACAAACTTTTGATCTTTCATTGCCTGTTTAGACATTTCAAAACGAGCAACTTCTTCTGCTTTAGCTTGTTGTTTAGCTAATTGCTTGGCTTTTTTACGTTCTTCTTTGGCTTTTTTCTTAGCAAGTTTCCTCTGTTCCTTTTCAGTTAAAGGTTTTTCTTGCACATCTTGAGCGGTTACTTGTCCTGCAAAAGACATTAGTAAAGCAAAAGCAAATATTTTCAATAAATTATATTTCATAGTTCTTGTTAGATTTAGTATTGATAATGTTCGGGAACTTAAAAAAATAAGTTGTACTCTATATAGTTACTTAATAAGTGATACTTTTCTTTAAAAAGTACACACAAATATACGCAATCATTACACGTATTGAAGATTTAAGTTTATTTTTTACAATTGATTATTAACTTTACTATAAATAATTCATTCGATTAAATAACCCCATTATGAAAAACAATAGAGAACACGTTCTTAAAGTTGCAACTAAGTTAATTTCTGAAAGAGGATTTGATGGAGCATCTACTAGAGAAATTGCCCAAAGAGCTAAAGTAAGTCAAGGAATGATAAATTATTACTTTGGATCAAAAGAAGCTCTTCTTAAAGAAATTATTTCTGATTTTTCTAAGCAAATTAATACTGTTGTTACGGAACTAAAACACTCAGAAAAAGAGGGTTTAGCTTTTATAAAATTTGCATTGCTTAAGTTTTTCAAAGTATCGTTTGAAAATAGAGATTTATCTAGAATTATGAATGTTGAAGAAACGATGGATCTTAGAGATGAGGTAATCTCTCAGAACGACGAGGTTTCTAAAATCATAAGTGATCTATTTATTTCAAATATTCTTGATGGAAAAGCAAAAGGCATTTATAACGAAGATTGTGATGAAGAACTTATTGTCACTTTCTTGGTAAATGCACTGAATGATTATATAATCAGATCTGAAAGAATTATTATCAAAAAACCGATGAAGGGTGTTTCGGCATACTCAGATCATCATCAAAAAAGAGTAATAGAATTTAGTTATAGTTATTTAGAAAAAATGTTACTTCCATAACAACTCTAATTTCTACTATTAATAATAACAATTTCACACAAATGGGAAATCAAAAAGGTAATAAAAAAGAAAAAGTAATTTCTAAGAGTTGGTTAACAAGAATTACTCGATTATCCGATATTATTTTTGCAACATCAATGACAATGTTGCTTTTAGCTATAGATCTTCCTGAAGTTAAAACTATAGGAAGTAATAAAGAGCTTTTAACTGCGTTAAGTAAGCAACTACCTATATTGGGTATTTTCCTTTCTACTTTTGTTTTATTGGCTGTTTACTGGTTAAAGCACACAACCACAACTCGATTAATGAAAGGAGCTGATACATTATATATGTGGCTAGACCTAATTCTGTTGGCTTTTGTAGCTCTATTACCATTTTCTAATGGTTTAGCTACTGCTTTTCCAGACTACTTTATTTCCATTTCAGTATATGGTATAAATGTTTTTATAATTGGTAGTTGTTCTTTCTTTGCATGGAGACACGCAAGTAAAAATAATCTACTGCTTAAAGAAGAAATGGATAAGAAAGAAGCCGAAGAAATAAGTAGTGAAAGCTGGATGGAACCCGTTATAGCTATAATTTCTATTATTACAGGTTATTTTTATATTGATTATGCTCAACTTCCATTTATTTTGGTACCAATTATCTACGGTCTACAAACCAAATGGAAAGAGAAAAAAAATAGAGCACGTTAATTGCTCTATAAACATAGGTACTTTTTTAATAAAAAATAGCACCTGTACGTCACTTACAAACGCAAACATCAATGGCAGCACAAGTCATTTCTATAAGTAACCATAAAGGTGGTGTAGGTAAAACTACATCTGTTGTTAATCTTGGTGCAGGACTGCATCAATTAGGTAAGCGTGTCTTGATGATAGACATGGATCCTCAAGCCAATTTAAGTCAATCTCTTGGTATCTTTGAACCTGAGAAGTCTGTTTACACAATGCTTAGAGGCTTCTGTAAAATAGAAGAAGCTATGCAAGAGTTAGAGCTAGACCTTCAACTCATTCCTTCTGAACTAGATTTATCTGGAGCAGAACTTGAATTAAGTATGGAAGCTGGTAGGGAATTTATTCTTAAAGATCATATTAATAAAGTAAAAGACAATTTCGATTTTATATTAATTGATTGTCCTCCTAGTTTAGGTTTACTTACTATTAATGCGTTTACAGCTTCGAATCAAGTCTTTTTCCCTTTGCAAGCACAATTTTTAGCAACGCAAGGATTAAAGAAACTTCTTGAAGTAATAGAAAAAGTAAAGCAACGTTTAAATCAAGATCTTGAAATTGGCGGAGTATTTATTACCCAATTTGATAAGAGAAAGATATTAAATAGAAATGTAAAGGATGCCATCGAAAAACACTTTGGCGATACTCTTTTCAAAACTGTTATAAGAGAAAATGTTGCACTTGCTGAAGCTCCATCAAAACAAACAAACATATTTAAATACAATCCAAAGAGCAATGGAGCGTTAGATTATTGGGGACTAGCACAAGAAGTACTAGAAAGAACCACTGTTAACGCCTAACTCTAAATAACTATCATCATGGCAAAAAAAAGCTTTTCGGGAGGATTAGATTCCCTATTAGGTGGAGCTCCAATAGGTAATAATAAACCTTCTGCTCCTGCAACTACTACTGTTCAAAATGTTATTCCTAAAAAAGAGAATACAACACCTACTACTGTTCAGAATGAAGATGCTATAGACACTTTTTCTTTATTACCAGTTACTTTTCAAGATAAAATAACTGCACTATCAAGTAAAGAAGGACGCTCTAGAGAAGAAATAATTAAAGAAGCAATTGGTTTCTATCTAGATTTTCAAGTAGATTTATAGTATAAACCTACAAGCCAAAATCCTTATGAAGCATACGCTATTAATATTAATTACCTATTTATTTTGTTTAAGTAATTCTTATGCTCAAAATATTGGTTTTGTTCCCTCAACATCCATTGTTGTAGAAAATGGAAATCAACAAATTAATAATGCTTGGTCTGGCGGATTAAATGCTGTTCAGCTTTTTAATATAGATTTAAACCTAAATGGTACTCAAGATCTCGTCATATTTGATAGATCTACAAGAAAAATCTATACCTATCTCTGGAATGTAACCTCAAAAGATTGGTTATACACCCCTCAATACGAAGAAATTTTCCCAAGTGACATCCGTTTCTGGATTCAAATTCAAGACATCAATGGAAGTGGAAAAAAAGACCTAATTATTGGTAGAGAAGATGGAATTTACCTTCACACTAATTCATCTGAAAGTCAATTATCTTTCAATAAAACACCTGTTCAATTACAAACAACTACTTTTTCGGGAGCAACAACTCCTTTAGTCTGTTCTTTACTAGATACTCCTGCTTTTTCGGATGTTAATGGAGATGGTCTATTGGACTTCTTAACTTTTGTACCTGGATTAGGGGGAACAATAGAATACCACCAAAATACAGGAGGCAATTCAGATGCTCCGTCATATACTAAGAAAAGTAATAATTGGGGTAACTTTCAGGAATGTGGTGATTGTGCAACGTATGTTTTTGGAGATGAAATATGTGGATCAAACGGTAGGATAATGCACTTAGGTTCTGCTATTAGTTTTGAAGATATTAATGGAAGTGGTCTTAAAGACCTTCTGATTGGTGAGATGAATTGTAGTAATTTAGTTGCACTTCCTAATAAAGGTACCGAATCTACGGCTCTTTTTGATGAAAGTATTTCTGATTTTCCATCCTCACATCCAGTAAATTTCCCACTTTTTCCAGCCTCTTTCTTTGTCGACGTTAATAATAATGGACAAAATGATATGGTTGTTGGAGCTAATCTAACTTCTAATGAAGGCGACTTGACAAATTTTAGTAATAGCATTTGGCTATATAAAAATACAGGTACTACAGCTGTACCTGAGTGGACATTCATTCAAGAAAATTTCCTACAATCTACATCTATTGATTTAGGTGAACGTTCTAAGCCTTTTGCTTATGATGTAAATAAAGATGGATTAGACGATCTATTGGTTGGATATAGAGGCACATTTAATAGTGCTAATGAGATGGAAGGAGGTGGTATCGCTTATTTCCAAAATATTGGCAATACAACTACTCCTAAATTTAAATTAATTGATCTAGACTATTATTCTATTTCTAAATGGGGAATGATAGACATTAATCCTCAAATAGTCGATCTTACAGGAAACGGCGTAGAAGATTTAGTAATAAGTGCTAGGACGCCAAATAGTAATAAAGCAGGTATTTATTTATTTTCTGCCTCTGGGGTTTCTTTTGACACTTCAAATCCAACATTATTTTTTGAACACAGACCTGAAGAAAATACTTATTTGTATGATATAGATGATGACGGAAAAGTTGATATTTTATTAGGTACGTTTGGAGGAGAACTTCAGTATTATAAGCAAACAGGAACATTAGATTTTGTTCTTGAAGACAATGAATTCAAAGGTATCAATGATAATCTGCTTCGTAAATATCCTTCTGCATTTATTACAGATTTTGATAAAGACGGCACACTAGATCTTTTAGTATGGGATGATAGTGGCACTCCAAGAGTTTGGAGAGATTTTAAGAATGATAACTCTACTTATCAAAGTAAAGCATTCTATAACAAAGAATCCGATATGTTTACGGATAGAACTTACGGAAATAAATTGAGTAGTACAGTAGTTAATGACTTTCTGATTACTGGGTCTGAAGGAGGAGGACTCTACTTAGCAACAATAGGTATACACGAAGCTCCAACCACTATTGAAGACAATATTACCAGTTCAAATTTAGATATAAAGGTATATCCCAATCCTACATTTTCAGATTTCACAATAGCGAACAATAGCAAGTCTACATTACAAGTAAACATACTATCTATTAACGGAAATCTTATTTTAGAAAATAGCTTAACACCCAATAGTAATCTAAAGGTATCAACACAAAAGTGGGTGAAAGGAATCTATATCCTTCAATTTACAGATGTATATAAATCTACATTGACTACAAAGAAGGTATTAGTAAAATAGAAAATACTAAGAGCAGCATCTATTTGAACGAAGCAGATAAGCTACATCAAACTTAAGAATCCCTCTAAAAGTTCTTAAATAAACATCAGAAACAGCTTCCGTTGCACCTTCACTTTTTATCAATTGTAATAACTGATCTTTTGGTAAATCTTCTACTTCTTCTTCTGATTGCATTCCCTGAGCATTAATCAATACATCAGCTATTGATAAGCTCAAATCTTTGTCTTTTTTTGATAATTCTATCATTGGATTATTAATTAACCTAACTTCTATCTTGAACAATATGTTTACGTAATATCCATAAAACAGCAGGTAAATTGTCATACACTTGCTCTTGAACTTCAATTATTTCTAGAATCTTCCCATCGACATATTTATCGACAAAAAACTCCTTAGGAGGTTCATATAGTGCATTTACAATCTCATGAAATCCTTCCTCATCAGTTTCACCCTTACCATTTAAATAGGCTGCATTAGAGATTTTCTTAGCTAAAATTTCAGCACTTTTATTATCATAGCCATAATAACATGAGTACAATATAAATTCTAAAATCTCAGCAATAGGTTCTCTCTCTACAGGTAACTTCTGAGCAAATTTTCTTAATGCACTCATGAAATCCAATAAATCAATTGTAACCAAATCACCATCAACTTTAACAGGAAATACCATAGACATTGCAAACCTTGTCTCTTGCATTAAAATGCTATTTTCCTGTTCATCAAAGTATAAACGAATAAATAATTGAGACGGGTCACCTTTTTCTTGAAACTCTTCAATTCCCTCAATTGCTTCCCACATTGCTCCAATAACACGAGAACCATCTTTAAATATTCTAGGTATTCTTAAAAACTTTACCTTTTTATTATTAAGATATTCTTCTAAAGTAATCTTTGCCGTTGTCATTTTATTCACTTAAATACGTTGGTTCATTTGTCAAAAAGTTCTCTATATAATCCTATTGTATTTATCAGAAAACTTAAGTGATTTGATTAAAATCTAATATAATATACTAATTACTTTTGAAAAAGTACAAATACAAAGAGGCAATCCTTTCACTTTGTGTAATAAAGTAAAAGAATTGCCTCAAATTATAATTTTTAGACTATTATTTTTGTCTTACAAACTTTCTAACCTACTGTTTGTTCATTGTTAGATCTACCTGAATTTTATCCCAAGAAAAATGCAAATAATACGCTTCTTTTTCCGAATCGGCATCCACCCAAATTTTAAAACTTTCTACAGAAGTATCTAAGTATTTTACACTTTGAGTTACCTCTAGTACATCAAAAGTAGCATCTCTACTTGCTTTACCTCCAAATTGTACTCCCCAATCATTTATTTTAGAATTAAAGATTACTTGCCAATGATCAGATTCTGGGATGGTCCATAAAGTATATTCTCCTGCAGGTAATATTTTACCATTAATTTCTAAATCTACATTTGTTGAGATTACAGTAGGTCCATTAGCTCCAGTTCTCCAAACATGACCGTATGGAACTAAGTTACCAAAAATTATTCTTCCTTTTTTAAAAGGTGAGCAATACGAAATATTGATTTCTGTAGTGCCAAAAGCATAACTTTCTTCTACTTTAGGACTATGTTTTTTTGTCTCTTTAATCATAAAGTATTGCCCTGCATAGATTAATAAAACCAATGCTATTACAACACCAATAAATATTTTAAAAGCTTTTCTCATCAGATTGGATGTTTTTAGTATTTAGTTAATATCTATCTATTAACAAAAATCATACATTTATTGCAAAGTAATTTTCCACAACTTCTTCTGCAGTTTCCATAGCACCATGTACCGTAGCTACATGTCCGTTAGTATGGCATGCCTCCCCTATAAAGAATATTTTATTATTGATAGGTTCTTTAAGTGCAGCTCTATGCTCGTTTGCATTTTTTGTAGCAAAAGAATATGTTCCACAAGTGTATTGTTGTTTACTCCAATCTTGACCAAAATGACTTTTATATAATACCATTACTTGCTGTTTTGGATACATTTCATCAAGCTCATTGATTAATATTTCAGCTAATTCATCGTCATTTAACTGGTTAAATTCTTCAGAGGCATCTCCCATTAAAAATGCTACGATGTGGTTAGGGTGAGAAGGTCTAATTAAATACATTGGACATTTTTCTCCTCCAATTATTTCTACAGTATCTTCTTCCCAGAATGGCGAATTAAATTCTATAAATAACTTTCTACCTTTACCAAAACCTAAAGTTTCTATAGCAATTAGTTTATTTTGAGGTAATACTGGAGTGAAGTTTATTTTTTTCTCTTTTAATGCTCCTAAAGATGCTGTAATAATCACTTTATCAAAAGTATGAACAGTTCCATCATGTAGAAGCAACTGTACATTATTCTCTAAATAATTGACATCCACAACTGCAGAAGAAGTGAAAATATTACTTTTTAATTTCTTCACGAAAAAATCTACAGCATCACTATATTTTCCCCAACTAAAATAGTTTCTATCACCAGAAGACCATCTCCATTCATCTTCTCCTAATGAAAACGCATGTGCTTTTTCTGCATCAGTACTATACTCACTCAAAATACCCCTAATAATATGGCGCACTTGTGCATTATAAAGCCCTTTTTGTTTTAATGCTTGAAGAACTGTTCCATCAAAAGTTTCTAAATCTATATTCTCGAAATAATTAAATATTTCTTGTATTATCGATGGTAAATCAAGTAAGCGTTCCGTATCTATTAGGTGTTTATTAAACCAAACAAATTCATCTCCTACAATAGGCTCTAATTTTTGTCCTAGATGCGTTAACATTTCATGTATAACTGCAGATTTACCATGAATTTCAGCGGCTCCTAATTCTATAAATTGATGTTCATGTAATTGTTTTGTATATATTCTACCTCCTAATCGGTCGGTTGCTTCGAATAATTGAACAGTATAATTTCTATCTTTTAGAATTGATGCTGCATACAATCCAGCTACCCCTCCACCTATTATTGCTACTTTCATTTTTATCTGATTTAATTGATGAACTGAAATTAGTAAAACTAGTACTATAAAAAAATTAGAAATAACGCATCCCTCGTTAGAATATCACGTATATTCAGTAAAACATCCATAAAAATTTAAAATTATATGATTACAATTAACACATCTTTAGGTGCACAAGTATTAGGCTTTACAGTTGATGGTGAAATAGATAGAGAAGGCATTAATCAATTTTACGATGCATTAACTCTTAAAGCTGAAGCAGGAAAAGTTAAACTTCTAGGAGAAATAAAAAATATTGATGGAATAGATAGTTATAAAAGTTTTTTTGATGCTATTCAGAAAAAAATAAAAGCGACTCAAGTTGTCGCAAAATATGCCATTATAGGCGATATGGATTGGCTTAAAAACATATCTGGATTGGCAGATTTTATCCTTCCAAATATTCCTATTAAATATTTTAGTTCCGAAGACCGAGATAACGCATTGATCTGGCTTTTACAAAAAGAAGAGGCATTTGTTCCAGGTATCAAAAAGATAGAAACTGATGCTGGAGATAACTTTTTAGCTTATAAATTAACGGGCAAAATTACCCCTCAAGAATACGTTGCAATTGATAATGAATTCTTTCAACAAATCAATTCAGAAAAACCTTTAAATTTATATTTAGAATTCGCTGGTTTTGAAGGATATTCTTCTATTGCTTCTGTATGGGATGATTTTAAAACAGGGATTAAATATTACAGTAAATTAAATAAAATTGCCATTATTGGTAATAGTGATTGGATGGATATTCTTACTCGCGTAGGAGATGTTTTAACACCTGGTGTTAACATAGAATATTTTTCTAAAAATGATAAAGTTAGAGCTACTACATGGCTTAACATTAAATAAAAAATGACATCCTCTTAAAATAAAAGAATGTCATTTATAAAGTAAGATTACACTAATTGGAACTATAAGTTGATAATAGGTTAGTTTAATAATTGAATTGGTATTAATAGTACACTTTTAAATTACCGATAAGAAAAATAGGTGAACACTAAAGTAAACTGCTTATCGGTGCTGTTTTATATTTAATATGAAATGAATGTATTACTTTCTCTTTATTACATTACAAATATAATGGGTGCCATTTACTAAACTCATGATGATTTACAGTAACCTAGCTCTTTTTAAACAGATATAAACCTGCTAAAAAACAGGTTTATTTTTAGTGAGTCTTAAGGTTATCAGCAACAAAAAACACCTACTATCAAGGTTTGGAATAATCCATATCTTAATAGTAGGTGTTCTTTTATAAAAGATTTTTCGTTGCTTTATTATTCGGTAATGCCATACATTATAATTAACCTAGTCAAAGATTTTTGTGAAGTATTACTGTCATCTAATAACTTAATAGCTACAGCTATTTGCAATACTTGAATATTAATTTTATTATATTCTTGTGTCTTACTATCTATAATTAATTGATCAGCTTTATTCTTTTTTAAATCTTCTAACTCAACTTTTAAGTTTCTTAGAACAACTCCTCTTTCTTTAGCTTTTGTAAGATTCTTTTCTCTAATTTTAGCATCCTTTTCAGCTTGATTTTTCAAAATAAAATACTGATCAGCAGTTAGGTTATTTGCATTAGATGATCCATCTACAAAAATTGCTTGTCCACTTGAACTTAAAATACGTTTCTTAGATGTCTTAGTAACTGCAGTAGCTGAAACAGGTTTATGCGTATTTACTACTTTATTTGATGTATCTTTTTTCTTTTGCTCACTTGGCTTTACTGTCTTTTTATCAGTAGAAGTTTCTTTTTTTGTGTCTATTTTTTTTACTTCAGTTTTGTCAGTTTCATCTTCTGATTTGACATCTGAAACTTGATCAACAAGTATTACCTTATCTTCCTTAATAATAGGCTTTAGTTCTTCTTTTTCTTTACATGAAAATAAATTGAAGGCTAAAACTGAAAGTATTAATATTTTTTTCATAAGAATAATAATTTTGTTTTTGTATATTCTTAAGACATACGATGCTAATTATCAGCCAATTTGGTTCAATCGTATTAACATATTAATTTTTAGGCAAAAAAAGAACGGCCTCCAAACGGAAGCCGCACTTACCACATACTAACCATAAATGGTTTTAAACCATATATAAACACATATAAACATAAATTCTTTTTAGTACTTGTGATGTAGACTATGCTACTTTTACAAGTTGAAGTAATTTCTCAAGATGCTCATCTTCGACAGTCTGTAAAGTATCTGCCATTTTAACGAACTCTTGATAAGCAAGCTCTAATTCATCGTGGCCTAATGTATGACCTAATTTTTGAACACGATAGAAAAGTGCTGCTCTACCACTTCTGGCAGTTAAAACAATAGAAGATTGTGAAACACCTACTTCTGCAGGGTCAATAATCTCATAGTTGTCTCTGCTTTTAATTACACCATCTTGGTGTATTCCAGATGAATGTGAGAATGCATTATCACCAACAATTGCTTTGTTAGGTTGAATAGGCATACGCATCGTGTCTGATACTAAACGACTAATTTCATAAATCTTTTGAGTATGAATAGCAGTTTCAAAATTCAGCATGTTATGCTTTCTCATTGCCATTACTACTTCTTCCATAGAAGTATTACCAGCACGCTCACCAATACCATTTACAGTACATTCAATTTGGCGAGCACCATTACTTACACCAGCTAAAGAATTAGCTGTAGCCATACCTAAATCGTTATGGCAGTGTGTTGAAATAATAGCTTTATCTATATTTTTTACGTTCTCTTTTAAGAATTTGATTTTCGCACCATATTCCTCGGGAATACAATAACCTGTTGTATCAGGAATATTTACTACTGTAGCACCTGCTGCAATTACAGATTCAATGACTCGAGCCAAATACTCGTTATCAGTTCTACCTGCATCCTCTGCATAAAACTCAACATCTTCAACAAATGTTTTCGCTAATTTTACAGCTGCAACTCCTTTTTCGATTACTTGATCTCTATCAAGTCTCAATTTTGTAAATATATGCTGATCTGAAGTACCAATTCCTGTATGGATTCTTGGTCGTTTTGCAGGCTTTAAAGCTTCTGCTGCTACTTCAATATCTTTTCTAACGGCTCTTGTTAAACCGCAAACAGTTGTATTTTGTATTACCCTTGCAATTTGGTTCACAGCTTCAAAGTCACCAGGACTTGAAATTGGAAAACCAGCTTCTATAATATCAACGCCTAGATTTTCGAGGGCACGTGCAATTACTAGCTTTTCAGCGGTGTCTAAACGGCAACCAGGTACCTGTTCTCCATCTCGTAATGTTGTGTCGAAAATAAATACTTTATCGTTCATAGGCTTTAACACTTATTTAAAAGTGTATCTGTTATATCTTAGAAATAATTACAATTATTATTATCGTTATGATAATGCTAATGTAAAAGGTGATAAAAAGCATCAAAAACTAAAAAAATAACATTTTACGATGTTTAATTATCATTTAACTACAATAGAATGTAAATTTGATCATTCATAAGCATTATAAACGTTTATAATAAATACGATGCCTAAAGAAAGATCAAATCATCTTTATCAACTGATTAAGTCGATGTCAAGAAGTGAGAAGCGCTATTTTAAGCTTGTTTCTAACGAAACAAACACAAATGCTTCTAAAAAGTTTATGCTATTATTTGACTTAATAGACAAACAAGAGATATTTGATGAAGACACTTTATTGGCTTCAACAAAAGAATTAAAGCCTGCACAGTTCTCTAATTTAAAGGCTCATTTATATAAACGAATATTGCAAGCTTTAAGGCAATTCCACCTTACAAAAATGGAAGATGCTGAAATTAGAGAAATGATAGACCATTCAGAACTTTTATACAATAGAGGTCTGTATGATCAATGTGCTGATATTTTAAGGAAATCAAAGAAAAAAGCACAAAAGAGTGATCACCTTGAGCTCTTATTAGAAATCTTACGTTGGGAAAAGAGTTTGTTGGCTCACACGTTAGATAGACACAACCAAAGAAGAGTAAATAAATTAATTCAAGAAGTTCAAGATGTAAACGATAGAATTAATCATATCAATACATTCTCAAATATTTCTGCTAGACTTAATGCTTTTTACCTAAAAGTTGGTTATGTCAAATCTCAAAAAGATCTAAACCAGGCTATAAAACTAGTAGACCATAACACGCTATCTATAGATGAAAATACATTGTCTATAAATGAGAAGTTATCATTGTACGATCTATATGTTGGCTTCTATTATTTTACTCATAATGTAGATAAAGGCTACGAATATGCTTTAAAGTATTTAGCTGTTTTTGAGAACGATAATGATATAATTCACAACAAGTTAGACCTCTATATTAATGCTATAAATAATGTATTAATTGGTCAGTATAAATTGAATAAGTACAAAGATTTTGTAAACACAAAGTCTCTTTTCCGTAAAATTCGATTAATGAATAAAGTTGATTTAAGTGAGAACATTAAAATGAAGTTGCTTAAATACTCTTACATTCATGAGTTTAACCGCTTGTTTATGTTAGGTGATTTTACGGGTGGTGTTCAAAGGTTAAATGCACTTTTAAATAATATAGAGTTCTTTATTTCTAAAATTAATAAGCATTCTCGTCTAATCCTTTATTATAAAATTGCATGTTTATACTTTGGTGCAAACGACTTCCGTTTATCATCCAAATGGTTAAATAGAATCATTAATTCTGATGCTCTTGAAATGGATGTAAGAGAAGATGTCCACGTTTTTGCTCGTATTGTAAATCTGATCTGTCATTACGAAATGGGCAATACAGATTTGGTAGACTATTACGTAAAATCTACCTATCGATTTATGTTGCGAAAAGACAATCTCTTTAAATTCCAAAAGTATATTATGGGTTTCTTGAAAAAGTTATCTAGAAATATGAATGAACAAGAGCTAATGAGGGCATTTAAGCAATTGAGAGATCTTCTTGTTCCTTTAGAAGATGATCAGTTCGAAAAATATCCTTTTATGTATTTCGATATAATTTCTTGGCTAGAAGGTAAAATTGAGAAAAAGACCGTTCAAGAAATCATTCAAGAAAAAGCAAAAATTATTCTCGGAGAAGAATATCCTAATTAAGAGCTATTAATTCTAAGATTTACCGCAACTATATGATATAAATTTCGTGTAAATTAGAATATACATTAACCTTTATTTTAACGAATAAAGCAACTATCATAAATAATTATCTAGATGTCAAAATTAATTGTACCAAAACGCTATGCTGAGTACTTACCCTACTCACTAGCTATCAAACTAAAAGAACTACCAGAGAAAGCACAGTACGAGTTTATTGCAGAATTTCGATCCTGTAAACGTTCAACACTTGTAATGTATCTTGCTCACTTTTTCCCTATTCCATTTTCGCTCGGTTATGCCGGTAAATGGTTTCAGCAGTTTCTATTTTGGATTTCTGGTGGAGGGTTTGGTATATGGTGGCTCGTAATGTTATTCACTATGCCTAGTGATATGGTTGAGTTTAACCGCAGAGTAGCGGTAGAGGTATTTAAGGATATTGCAGAGAAGTATAAAATTAATATTACTCCTCCTCAACCTCAGAAAACACAAGTTACGCGAGTACCTAAATCGTTAGATATTCCTGAGTTCGATCCGACTCAAACAACAATAGACCATTTAAAACCTGGTTTTCTGTTAGATTTAGAAGGAAAAACATGGCAAGTAATTTCTGAATATCAATTTGATGTAGAGAACGAATCTAGTCAGAGACAATTTAGATGTATTGCTGACCTTGAAGAACAAATTCTATCTTTTACAAACGAGGGTTTGTTTAAAAAAGTAGAATGGAAAGTAAAAACAAATATCTATCAGGTAGATCCTGAGATTGAAAAGAAAATCCAACAGTTTGGAACACCTCCTAATATTTTATATTTCAAAGGACATCGGTTCTATAAGGAAATCACAAAAAAGGGGCATAAGTTTGATATGGCTGAAGGAGATATCATTACTGCAGAGCATACAATAGTATGGAGTTATTTAAATGAAGAACGGGACTTATTACTTCATTTAGAAAAAAATAACCACGCTAAGCTATCTGCATATTATGGCAAAGCAATTGATGAAAACTATATTACAGAGATATTACCTCATCAAATTTCATAATTAAAAAAGGGTTGAAATGATTTCGTTCATTTCAACCCTTTTACTATTAGATTCTCGTTCGTATTTCTTCCATGAGTAACTCACATTCTCCAGATAGAAGTACATACTTCTCTGGTAATGTAGCTACGTCTCTTTCTTCTTTTGCCATTCTTTCCATTTCCAACACTAAGTCTTTGATAGACTGAATAGCTAAAAAGTTAACAGATGATTTGAAGTTATGTAACCTCTTATAAGCATATTTCCAATCTTGTGCCTGAATACTCTCTGTAATTTCATTGAGTTGTTCTGGGGCATCGATTAAAAAACGCTCCATCATTTCTGTAATTAATGTATTATCCCCTCCTGTAAAAGTCTCTAGGTAAGATAAATCAACTCTTGTTTTCTCCATTGCTGTGTGTGATTCACAATTACATAAATTATGAATTGGCTAAAGTAGTTAATATTGATCCATTTCTTTTAGGTAACGATAGATAGTTACCTTTCCAACATCTAATTTTTTTGCGACAGAAGCAACATTATCATCATATCTTTTTAGAAATCTACGGATTATTTCAAAATTATATTCTTTCAATGTCATTTCTTTTGATAAAATTGACTCAACATCAGAAGATCCAGTTAGTTGGATATCATCAGCAGTGATCACATTATCATCGCACATAACTGCGGCCAGCTCTATAATTGCTTTAAGTTCTCTAATATTTCCAGGAAAATGGTAGTCTAATAATTTATAATTAGCCTCAGGTGAAATCTGAATTTTATCAATTGCATTTTCCTTTCTAAATTGTTTTAACAAATGCTTTGCCAATAAAATCACATCGTTATCTCTCTCTCTTAAAGGAGGTAAATAAATGGGCAATCCAAGTAATCTGTAGTATAAATCTTCTCTAAAACGATGTTCTTTCATTTCTTTAGAGAGATCTCTATGCGTTGCTGTTACAATGCGAACGTCTAATTTAACTATACTACTACCTCCAATTCTTACCACCTCTCGTTCTTGAATAACACGTAGTAATTTTGCTTGAAGACTGATGTCCATTTCTCCTATTTCATCAAGAAAAATAGTACCCCCGTTTGCTTCTTCAAACTTACCAACACGCTTTGCAATAGCACCTGTGAAAGCTCCTTTTTCGTGACCAAAAAGTTCACTTTCTAAAAGAGGTGTAGGTATTGCTGCAATGTTAACGGCTACAAAAGGTCTGTTTTGTCTGGTAGAATTGTAATGAATTGCTTTGGCTATTACTTCTTTACCTGTTCCAGTTTCTCCAGTAATAGATACAGTAATATTGTTATTTACTGTTTTATGTAACATTGTAAATACTTTTTTCATCGACTTACTGTTTCCAATAATCGACTTATCAAATTCGTATTTACTCGATAATTCTTCTCTTAAAGAAGCAACTTCTACTTCTAAAGATTGCCTCGTTTTTATCTTGTTAAGCGCATTCAACAAGCGTTCACGTATGTCTTCTTCCTTTGTTATGTAATCATATACTCCATATTTAAACAGTGTTACAGCAGTTTGAACATCTGTTTGTCCAGAAATTACAATTACAGGTACATTTGGAAGTCGAGCAGATATTTTCTGAATCACCTCTTCTCCGGTCATATCTGGTAAAGAATAATCGACCGTAATTACAGAAGGTTTTTCATTTTCTAATGCTAGTAATAGCTGTTTCCCCTCTGTAAACATCACCACTTCATGTTCATCATCCATAGATAAAATGTAGTGGAGCATTTTAGAGAAAACTGGGCTATCTTCTAATGCAAAAATTTTAAAACTTTCTTGAGGGTTCATCTATGACTGTTTTAGTTACAGTATTTTGCTAAAGCTGCAGAAGCTTCTGCGTAACCTAAAGACTCGGACATTGCTAGCATTTTACATACTTTCTCGTCTGCTTTACCTACTTTTCCGCTTAAACTAAGTGCTTTATAATAATATGCTTCTCCATAATTAGGATCTAATGCTATTGCCTTATCTAATGAAGCAATTGCTAAATCAAATTGTTTTGACAACATCAATATTCTAGCTTTATGTAAAAAGATACGCTTATCTGACCCATTTGCCAAATCTATTGCTTTATCAAAATCTTGAACAGAAGCTGTAAAACCTTCTACCTCAGCATTTGCTAAACCTCTATTTAAATAAATATCATAAATAGTAGCATCTAATTGAATTGCTTGAGTATAGTCAATTACTGCTCCTTTATTATCGTTCTGAAAACGTTTAACATTTCCTCTATTATAATAGAAACGGTATGCATTTGGAACGTCTTCTTCTGTCTCTACATAAATATCTATCGCTTTAGAGAAATCACTATTCGCTTTGCTATATTCTTCTAAAGCCATGTGAGCATAACCTCTAGAATTGTAGGCATCCATATTACTTGCATTTTCCTTAATTGCAGCATCAAATAATGAAATAGCCTCCTTAAATTTATTTTCTGATAATTTTTTCTTGCCTTGGTTTGTAAGATCTTCTGAAGATGGTCCGCAAGATGTAAATACTAACATTATAAAAAAGATTAGTAGGTTTGTCGTCTGTTTAATGTTCATTTCACAAAAGTAGAAAAATTTATGTTCTTAAGTACTAACACAAATGTTATCGTAATTTTTAATTCTACCTTTTTCTAAATCGACAGCTATAAAATTTCAGTAAATCAATAGTTACTTTCTTTTTGTTTGATAAAATTTATAGAACCTAGCCATCGGAATGTGTAATCTTGTTCCTAGTACAACACATTTATCGACTAAATTTAAAGCATTATCTTTATTCAATACACTAGCATAACCTAGTGTGGTATAGAAATTTTCAGTAAAAAAAGCCATACGCATATGGTATCTTATCGATTGATTTAATGCTTGATTCTCTTGCTGTGATTTATTTATTTTTCTAGCTTTCACACAAATTTTAAGCGTTGATCTAAGAAGTACATTACCTCTAACTTTATAAAAATGTTTTGATAAAGAAGAAGGAACATCACGTTTTAGAGTTGTAAGAGTATCATAAAAAGCAAATTTATAGTTTCTTGATAGCCTTATCCAAATATCATAATCTTCGTAAGCAAGTGATTCATCATATCCACCGAGTTCTTTTAAAAGTGAGCCTCTAAATGTAATTGTTGGTGCAGAAAATAAGGGTGGAGTTTGTAGTATTCTCTCGTATAAATCACCTGATTTAATTGGAACAGCTAATGTACCGTTTGCGTTACGAGTAAAGAAACTACTTTTTATTTTATTCCCTTTGCTATCTATACTTGCTGCATCAGAAAAAATTGCTCCAAAATCATCATTTAAAGATTCAAAAAAAGCAACATCGTCTTCTATTCTATTCGGTAATAAAACATCATCTAATGCAAAATCTATAATATATTTTCCATTGGCTTTTACTAACCCCTTATTAAATGCTTTACAGTTTCCAATGTTATCAGTTAATTTAAGAAAAGTAGAAGTTAAATTGTATTTTTGCAGTGAGGACTTAATTTTACCTACAGATTGATCTTTACTAGCATCATCTATAATAATAATTTCTATATTGTAATAAGTCTGTTTGGCGATAGATCCAATTGCTTCGTCAATAAAGTTTTCATGATTATAACTCAAACAAATTACTGTCACTAAGGGCGTATTTGACATATATGTATTTTTTAAAAAAATCTAGTACATCAAAAAAAGTAAGCATTAATTTTATAATGCTGTTTCTTTTATTTTCTATTTCGGTACAAGCTCAGTTTACAAATTTAAAGTTTAGTACCAAATCTCCATATAAAACCATTGTTTCTCACATTGGATATCTTAACCCATCTTCTGGTGTATATAACCCAGAAGTTGCTGCTAAAACACTTGGAGGAGATGATTATACTATTGAACAAAAAATAGGATTAGCGATTAAGCTAAAACAAATTTACGATAAACATGGTAATTTAGACCTAGATGATATCTCTAATAGAAGAAATTACAGAAATGAAGATGGCGATTATATCTATACCATCTTTGAAGATATTCCTGAAATTTATTTAATAAGAGAAGATGCTAATTGGGTGTATTCACCTAAATCTGTTCGAGAAATCAATACTGTATTTAGAAGGTATTACCCTGCCGCTTTACCTCCTAAAAAGCCAAAACCAAGTAAATCTAAACCAGATTCTATTCAAGTTACGCAAACAGACTCTTCTGGAAAAACTGTAACTATTAATAAACCTGCTCCGCCTAAACATAAACCTATTATAAAGGTATCTGTACCTAAATTTGATTTAAGTAACCCTAAAGCAACAATTACAACATTTTTTGCTTTTCAACAAGATGATAATTACCATCCAGAAATAGCAGCAAAGGCACTCGAGTCTGTTACTGTATCTTTGGAAGATAGAATTGCTTTAGCCATGAAGTTAAAGCAAATCTATGATGGAATGGGCTTATGGATTGAAATAGAGGAAATTCCTGACGATAAAAACTTTAGAGATACTCTAAGACACAATAAAGAAATATATGTTTTAGATAAACAACTCCCTGATTTTTATCTAGAAAAGTATAAAGATAAATGGATGTTCTCAGAATCTAGTATTCTATTAATTGAGAACAAACACAGACAAGTTTTCCCTATTGGTACAGAAGGATTAGAATCTGTTGGTAGTATTTTAAGAAAGCCTTTAGGCGCGTATGCTAGAGATGAAGTTTTAGGACTAGAACTATGGCAAATTACTAGTATTACAATAATGCTAATAAGTGCTTGGCTAATTATAATACTTGTTTCTAACCTAGTTCTTTGGCTACTCAGTTGGGTACCGAATACTAAGAATGAAAGGCAATATGCTAGAGGAATGTTACGCTCTGCAATGATTGTAATAATTTGTTATTACTATAAACTGATTTCTCCAAGTTTAGAATTATCAATTCATGAACTTCAGTTTTTAATTACAGGGTTAAAAGTTTATAGTGTATTCCAAGTTGTTCGCTTTTTCTATAATCTAATTGATTTGTGGGTAGCTTTCTGGCTGAAAAAGGCAAATGAAAATGAAGATCAAATTCAGAGAGGGTTTGCTCCATTTTTTGGAATGTCAGCTAAATTGTTCATCATAATTATAGGTTTAGTATTTACTGTAAGTGCCTTAGGCTTTGATATTACAGGTTTACTTACGGGTTTATCAATTGGTGGTGTAGCTGTAGCCTTAGCTGCTCAGGATACTATTCGAAATCTTTTTGGATCGATAATGATTTTCATGGATCGCCCGTTTATTATTGGAGATTGGGTAAAAGCTGATGGAGTAAGCGGATCTATAGAACAAATTGGTCTTCGTTCAACAAGAATTAGAACTTTTGAAAACTCTGTTGTTTCTATTCCAAACAGTAGAATGGCAGATTTTACTATTGATAATATGGGGATGCGTATTTTTAGAAGATACAAAACAACACTCCGTGTAAGTTATGAGACAAAACCAGATCAGTTAGATGAATTTGTTGATCGTTTAAAAGAATTAATACGTAATCACCCTCACACTCGTAAAGATTTTTATGTTGTAAACCTGAATAACATTGGGCTTTACTCGTATGATATATTATTCTACATCTTTTTTGAAGCACCAACTTGGGGAGACGAATTACACTTTAGACACGAAATTATTCGTAGCGTAATAAAAACAGCAAATGAGTTAGATGTAGAATTTGCCATTCCTCCTGCTGGTTTAGATTATATGCTAGGTCATGAAACTGAGAAGAAGAAGTCGAAGAAAAAACAAAATAATAAACCATTTGGGTTTATGTAAACATTAGAAACATGAATAAAGTAACTAAAATACTCTTTCTTACTCTACTTTGTATTTACATAAACAACATTGAAAGTAATGGTCAAGACCCAATGAAAATTGATTTTCAATTACAGAGTTTTGGACTAGAAAATGACTATATAATTACAAAAAAATCACTTTATGGTAAAGTGATTTTTATGGTTTTTGCTGCATCATGGGATATTAACTTTTCGAATGAAGTTCAGAAAGTAAAAGAATTACAAAGACAATTCTATGATAAAAATGATATTGAATTTCTTTATGTAGTTGGTGATATCAAAGAACAATGGTTAGAATTTAAAGATAAGAATGGGTTAAAAGGAAAAAGCGTTCACTTACCACTCGTCTACCCTAAATGTGATAGTTGTTTCGTTTCCGAACACTTTGACCAAAAAGAAATTCCTGGATATTATATTATATCTAAACAGGGTAAATTACTTGGAGGAGGCAGTCAGTTGCCAAGCCCTCTTACAGATGATACTATTCATCGTTTATTAACAGGAGCAAAAGCTTTTAAAATTAAATAAATCAGAAACAGTTGATTATCAACTATTAAATTAATTACTATGGAATCTTGGGTTCTTATACCACTAATGGCATTATCTATTCCTATTATAGCAATACTTACTAGTGCTAGAAATAAAAATGGAAATAGTAATACAAAAAAAATTGAAAAAGAACTCAAACAATTACAGCTTGAGAACTTAGAATTGAAGCAACGCCTCGAAAATATAGAAACTATTGTTGCTGAACCCGATTGGCAAATTGATAAAACACTTGATTCTAGTATAAATCAGCAAGGTAATCGTTTGAAATAACAAATTTGAACTTAAATCGTACACTCAACACTTTTTGCGTTCAAATACGTACACAATTAAAAAACACCAAAACAATCAACAATCACAATATCAGTGAGTTACACTAAAAGGACATATTTTGGCACATTGAGATTGTATAACAATGAAAAATCCATGAGTGATTTATCACTACATGTAAAGATAAAGTTTAAATAATTGAATTGGTTGGAAAAGGCAAATATCGAATGATGTTTGCTTTTTTTTTTACACTTCAGTTTTAGTAAATTATCAATAATGAAGTACTTTATAAAAAGACTGTAAATAGTTTTTTAAAGTACGCTAACTATTACTTTATTCTCCATGCTATATAATTATTTTATAAGTACCTATCAAATTAAAAGGTATTCACTCAATAAGTTACCAATTACGTAAAAAGTTAATTAGTTTTCGCTTATAGAAATAATGTATAAATCTTTAAGATTAACTAGATTGATTTTAAAGGGTTAAATACACCATATCAATAAAAAAATAAGACAATGTCAAAAATATTTATTCTAAACCAAGAAGCTAATGTTGGTTCTAACTATTTAAATGAATTACGAGATCCAAGTATTCAAACTGATAGAGCTAGATTTAGAAGAAACTTAGAGCGTATTGGTGAATTATTGAGTTATGAAATTAGTAAAACACTAGATTATCAAGATGCTGATATTACAACACCACTAGGAGTTGCTAAGTCTAGAGTAATTACTGACAAATTAGTTGTAACAACAATATTACGTGCAGGTTTACCAATGTATGAAGGTGTACTCAATATTTTTGACCATGCAGACAGTGGCTTTGTTGCTTCTTACAGATCTAGTACTGGAGAAGATGAAGTAGAAATAAACATGGAATATGTAGCTTCTGGTAATTTAGATGGCAAAGTTGTTATTCTTGCAGACCCAATGTTAGCTACAGGAAAATCTTTATTATTAGCTTTAGAAGGTTTATTAAAAAATGGTACGCCTAAGCATGTACATATAATGGCAGCAATTGCTAGCCAAGATGGTGTAGACTACGTAAAAAACAATATACCTGTAGAAGCAAGTATATGGCTTGGAGCTGTTGATGCTGAACTAAATTCAAAATCTTATATTATTCCTGGTTTAGGTGATGCTGGAGATTTATGCTTTGGCGAAAAACTTTAGACAACATTCTTTATCTACTCTTCTAACTACTCTACTCTGAAACACTAACATTATGTGTTAGTAAAACTTACATTATGGAAAATAAACTCATAATCAACATTCTTGAGCTGATTGGCGGTTTGGTTGTATTAATAGGTGGTGGTGAACTCTTAGTAAAAGGAGCAACCAACATGGCTTTACGACTTAAAATACCTGCTATTATTGTTGGCTTAACAATAGTTGCTTTTGGTACTTCTGCACCAGAACTTTTTATTAGCTTACAATCTGCTTTAGATGGAAATGCTGATTTAGCTATTGGAAATGTAGTAGGGTCTAATATCTGTAATTTAGGTATGGTATTAGGTATAACAGCCATTATTTATCCTATTAAAGTAAGTGATACAACACTAAAATTCGATTGGCCTGTAGCAATGGGAGCATCTGTAATATTATATCTTATTACTTTTGATTCCGTAATTTCGTTCGATGAAGGGCTTGTTCTCTTTTTATTATTAATAACTTATTTATTGATTTTATTTAAAAGAACAAAATCAGACATCAAATTACAAGCCACTGCCGAAGAAGAATTTCAGTTAGATGAAGATGATAAAGGAGATAGTACTGTTTTAGTTTGGTCTAAAGATTTAGCTTATATCATTACTGGTATAATTGCGTTAAAATTTGGAGCTGAATGGTTTATTGATGGTGCTAAATCTATTTGCCTCGTTCAATTGGAACTAGATGAAAGAATTGTTGGAATTTTAGTTTTAGCAATAGGAACTAGTTTACCAGAATTAGTTACTTCTGCAGTAGCTGCATTTAAGAAAGAAACAGATTTAGCATTAGGTAATTTAATGGGATCTAACATTTTTAATATCTTATCAATTTTAGGCATTACAAGTATGGTTACGCCTATTAATATTAGTGATATGATACATAATTATGATATGATTTGGATGTTAGGTATCACTTTTCTAACTATTCCATTAATGTTTTTAGGTAAAGACTTAAATAGATGGGAAGGTGCATTATTATTATCAATTTATTGCTATTACATCTATTCAATATTCTAAAAAGGAGCCTGTACTTTTAGTAAAGTATAGACTCCTTTTTAGCAACGCATTTAACTTCTTTAAAGCATCAGTATAAAAATACAATAGATTGAGTAGTTATCAGTAATAGATATTCATATAAAAAGTATGTAATGCGCTTAACTTCTTTATATTTGTATGTTTAAATCAAACTGATTTATATTATTTTTTAATAGAAAATGAGATAGATATGGTGAAACGTCTTGGAGAATATTTACTCTTTTTACACAAGATGTTCTCAAATAGAGAATCTTTTAGTACATATTTTCGATTATTTTTTCAAGAGTGTATAAGTATAGGTATCAATTCCATTTTTTTAATTGGATTTGTATCTCTTTTTGTAGGAGCTGTAATTGCACTACAAATGGCTTATAACATTGTTAGTCCATTACTCCCAAGGTATATCATTGGATTGGCGACTAGAGAAATGATGATTCTTGAAATGGCACCAACACTTTCTGCTATTGTTTTTGCAGGAAAAGTAGGGTCTCAAATTTCAGGAGGGATAGGAACTATGCGTATTACCGAGCAGATTGATGCTTTAGAGGTTATGGGTATTAATTCTGCCTCTTACTTAGTTTTACCTAAGATATTAGCAGGAATGATTATGCTACCCTTCTTATGTATAATGGCCGGCTCTTTAGGAATTTGGGGAGGATGGTTAGCTACAATTTTTGGAAACTTATCTCCTACCGAAGATTATATATATGGTATTCAGAATACGTTTATTCCCTTTGAAATATGGTTTGCCATTATTAAATCATTTGTATTTGGGTTTATAGTTACTTCAATTTCTGCTTTTAAAGGCTATAATGTAAAAGGTGGAGCACTTGAGGTTGGTTTAGCAAGTACAGAAGCTGTTACAACTTCTTGTATTGCCATTCTAGCAGCTGATTTTATTCTTGCAGATACTTTATTGAGCTAAACTATGATTGAGGTAAAAAATATCCGTAAGTCCTTTCAAGGCAAAATAGTACTTAATGATATAAGTGCGACTTTTGAAAAAGGAAGAACAAATATGATAATTGGGGCTAGTGGTACAGGTAAAAGTGTATTATTAAAAACCATTGTAGGTCTATTTACTCCTGATAGCGGTGCAGTTTTATATGATGGTAGAGAGTTTCATTCTTCTACTCGTCAATTACAAAAGCAGATAAGAAGAGAAATTGGTATGCTTTTTCAAGGGAGTGCTCTCTTTGATTCTATGACAGTGGCAGAAAATGTAAGGTTTCCTCTAAACATACATTCCGACTTGTCTGAAAGTGAAAAAGATGATAAAGTCAATTTTTACCTTGAACGTGTGGGCCTCGAAAATGCCGCAACCAAAATGCCTTCTGAAATTAGTGGAGGTATGCAAAAGCGTGTTGGTATTGCACGAGCTATAGTAATGAACTCTCAATATTTATTTTGTGATGAACCCAATTCTGGTCTAGATCCACAAACTGCTTGGATGATAGATCAATTGATTCACGAAATTACTTTAGAGTACAATCTAACAACCGTTATCGTTTCTCATGATATGAACTCTGTAATGGAAATTGGAGAGTATATTATGTTTATGTACGAAGGAAATAAAGTATGGGAAGGAAATAAAGATACTATCCTAGATGCTGAACCAAAAGCATTGCAAGATTTCTTGTTTTCAAATAAGCTTGTAAGAACTTTTAAAGGAATGAAATAAATATTGCTATTTTATATATGAAGGCACTCAATAGAGTGTCTTTTTTTATGTTCTTTTTTTTAAAAAAACGACAATTAATTACCACACATCAATAGACATAAAAAACTATATATCAACAATTTATGAATACACATTCATTAACTAATTAACATATAAATTGTTCAACCTTAACCAAAGCGAGCCGTTTTCTAATCCTGTAACCATTACAATGGTAATCGTAATTAAAATTTTATACTACTATATAATAACTATGAAAAATTTGAAGAATATTCTATTTACATCAATCCTATTATGTTTTGCTACTCTAGGGTTTGCCCAAGATTCTCAAAAATCTCAATCTGCTAATGGTAGTCATTACAAAGGAAAAGGTCAGCTGAATGTTGGTTTAGGAGTTGGTTTTAGTAATGGAAGTACTGGTGTTATGGCTGATTATGAATTTATGAACTTAGGCCAAGACTTCACAGTAGCAGCTGCTGTATCTTACTATGGTTGGTCTTCTTCTTATGCTAAATATAGCACTATTGGTTTAGGTGTTAGATTTAGATGGTACGCTGATAGAGTATTAGGTATAACAAATAATAAATGGGATGTTTTTGCATCCGGAGACATTGGTTTTGGTATCTCAAATACAAACTATAATGATGGCTATGAAAACCAAGGCGGAAATAATGTATCACCTATCTATTGGGGTATTGGTATTGGTGGTAAATACCATATCAATGATAAAATTGGCTTACATGCAATCATTGGTACTGGTGCTCAATTTGGTATTACTTTTGGTTTATAATACAAGGTATTAACTATATAAGATCCACTTAAGGCGTAGTGCTTTAAGTGGATCTTTTTTTTTAAAATGTTTTTTTTCTTCCTTTTTTTCTTAACTAACCATGTTCTGTATATTGTTATATCTATAAATTAAATTTCAGGTAGCTTCTTCT
Organism: Flammeovirga pectinis; assembly: GCF_003970675.1. Lineage (GTDB taxonomy): Bacteria > Bacteroidota > Bacteroidia > Cytophagales > Flammeovirgaceae > Flammeovirga > Flammeovirga pectinis. The sequence continues at coordinate 376,158 of NZ_CP034562.1, read as the reverse complement.
GTTACTTTATTAAACTAAGTCAATTATATTGCGACGCAATTATTTTTACTACTTAACAAACAGATAATGTTTAACAACGGATTCACTCTCAAAAGCATTTCATTCTTAATGATAATGCTACTTAGTTCTATGGTCTTTGCACAGAAACCAAAGTACAATAAAAAATCAACCAACTATTCAAATAGTGCTGCTTTTTATATCAATACAGGTGTAGGATTTAGTGGACATGGTGTTCCATTTTATATTGGTTTTGATTATAATGATGTACACCCAGATATCTCTATTGGAGGTTCATTTGGTATCCGTAACTGGAGTAGAGCTCACAAAGATCATTACCATGATTATAGATCTTGGAATATTTCATTTAATGGTAATTACCATTTCAACCGTATTATGAACATTCCTAATAATTTTGACTTTTATGCAGGCCTTAATATTGGTTACTACAATTATAAAGACCGTAATGATTATGTAAACGATGATTGGTCTTATTACAATTCTGGAATGGGAATAGGCTTACAAATTGGAGGTAGATGGTTTATTACTGATGTTATTGGCTTAAATCTACAATTTGGAGGAGGTTCTCAGTATACTGGGGGTAACTTTGGTGTAACTTTTAGATTATAACAACCTAATAAACAAGTCATTCTATAGATAGGTTAATTTTTATTAAAATAAATATATGTTAAATCTTAGATATTATGTATGTTTGCATTACTAATAAAAAATAACTCAACCTTTCATAATGAAAAATTTATTCAATCTAATCTTAACTTTAGGATTTATTTTCTTAACGTCTTCGGCTTTTGCACAAACTACTAAAGGTGGTGGAGCAAACTATCAAGGTCCTAAAACGTTAAACATTGGTTTAACTTCTGGATTTGGTAAATACTTAGGTGTTCAAGCAGACTACGAAATTGCCAAATTAGGACAAGATTTTACTGTTGGTGCTTCTGTAGCATTCCAATCTTGGTCAAGTGGAGAAAACTCTAATGGAGATACTTCTTTTGCAATTGGTGCCCGTTTTAGATGGTATGCTGATAGAGTATTAAACATAACTCACCCTAAATGGGATGTATTTGCTAATGGTGATATCGGATTCAACATCAATGGACCTAATGGTTTATGGTGGGGTGTAGGTATTGGTGGTAAATTCCACATCAGCGAATCATTTGGTTTACAAGCAATCATTGGTTCTGGAGCACAACTTGGTGTTACTTTCCAATTCTAATAAAGAATTACACTTTTAAAAAGGCATACTCATAATTAAATGGGTATGCCTTTTTTTTATTTGCAAAATGTAGTTGTACAGTTTCAAGAATAAATTTAGTAGATATAAGATTCTTCTATTACAATTCATTAACACTCACACGTTAATTGTATATTAATTGTATAAAACCGTTCATTAATCATTAACTATTTTTATTTATGAAGACAAAGATTAACTATATCCTATTTCTTTTAATGCTTATTGGCGCTTCTCTATCTTCTTATGGTCAAGATGACGATAAGAAAAATGGAGGTGGCGGAGGAAAGAGCAGTGGAGGTAGTGGAAACTACGCTGGTGTCAATAATTTTAATGTTGGGCTAGTAACTTATTGGAGTCATAGTGGTTCAATTGCTTTTCAAGCAGACTATGAGTTTAACCTCGCAAGAGATTTTACTGTTGGACCTTCCGTTAGTTATTCTTCATGGAAGAATAATAATTACAACTACTACAACATTGGTCTAGGAGCACGTTTTAGATGGTACGCAGATAGAGTACTAAATATTACTCACCCAAAATGGGATGTATTTGCCAATGGTGATATTGGCTTTAATATAAATGGCAATAACGTTCCTGACGGTCAGAATGCAACAAGTTATTCTGCATTATGGCTAGGGATTGGTATAGGTGGTAAATTCCACTTTAACGAAAAAATTGGTTTACAACTTATTATTGGTAGTGGTGCTCAAATTGGTATCCACTTCGGATTATAAGAACTATAACATATACTCTAAAAAATTATTATTCAGTCAACTTATTTTTATGAGTTGACTGTTTTTTTTATAATACTTTATCACTTAACATTAACCAAACTATTTTCGCTAAGCATAACTTTGTCTGTTCACAATTAAAAAAAGAAATATGACAAAGAAACTATTTAGATATTCAGTACTTCTAACCATCGGATTACTTTGTTCGGTTAATTTAATTGCTCAGGATACCACTGATAAGGAGTCTAAAAATACTTCATCTTCATCTCAAACTTCTTCTTCTAAGAGTAGTGGTGCTAATTATTCATCAGGTCATGCATGGTATTTAAATGCTGGGTTTGGGTTTAGTAATCATGGAATTCCCTTTTACCTTGGAGCAGAATATAATGGGCTGCACCCAGATATATCTGTTGGTGGTGTATTTTCATTTCATAATAAATGGGATGATAAAAACCATAATGCCTGGACGCTATCTGCTTTAGGAAATTATCATTTTAATAGATTATTAAATCTTACTTCTGAATGGGATGTTTACGCTGGAGCAAACGTTGGTTTCTATGGATATAGTAATCAAAGTACTGGCTTTGGTGGAGGTATCCAAATAGGCGGTAGATGGTTTATTAATGATCTTATTGGCCTAAATCTTCAATTTGGAGGAGGAACAGTATCTGGTGGGCAATTTGGTGTAACTTTTAGGTTATAGTATTGAAAAATAATATCGAAATACAAGAAAAGCGGCACCATAGTATGAGCCGCTTTTTCTATTTAAGTGTAATATTCTTATCCCCTAAGACATACTACTTATTCTTTATCTATTCAATAATCTATTATTTATTTTGGATGACTAAATAATAAACAATTTCCTATTTGTATCTAACTAGCAATTTTTAAATAACCTGTAAGGTTTGTCACATGAAAACTTTGATGAAGTTCTTCTTGCATCCACCCTTTTACTCTAACAGTAAATGATCGTTCAGCATACCCTTTTAGTATTTTTTCTCCTATCGGCTTTAATACTAATAATGTATCATTTCCATTTTCAGACCTTAACGTAGCAAGTGTCTTGTTTCCTTCACGTCTTACATCACTTAAAATTCCTTTTAGTATTGTTCTCATGTGTCTAATAATTGATTATCTTGATGACTCAAATATAAACACTTTAATGTTTAAATAAAAATCATTGTTGAAATTTTGATCAAAAAAATATTTTATGAACAAAAAAAAACTCTAACATTTCTGCTAGAGTTTTCTCCCACTATTTAATAAGTGATCTATTTTTTATTTTGGAAAGCAGGACAATCTTCAACATTAAAGATTCTTACTAAACCATTTACTAAGTCTTCTGAAGTAAAATTAGTAGTACCATTACTAACTTGAGTTTCTAAAAGTTGTAACACCTCGTTTACATAACCTTCTGCAATACCTGCCACAATCACTCTAGCCTCTTCTGATAATTGTTTTTTAAACCTATCAAGTTCACCGTCCACAAAATTCATAAATAATTTACGTACTTCTTCTTTTGCATCTGATACAGAAGAAGCAATACGCTTTCTATGATAAGGGCAAAACCCTTCTAGAGCTTTTTTATCTTGTTGGAGCAACAAATTTTTTATAGAAGATTCTAGACGCTGCATAATTTAATTAGGTGCATTTTTCCTCAATAGCAAAAGTAATAATTTTTATTTTTTTTACACTAACAAAAATGATTTTTTATCTAAACCAAAGCAAATAGAGTGTTAATTACACTCACTTTATTCATGAACTAAACTATAATGTAACTCAAAAGAACTAATTATTCAATAAAATTGTTTAAATAAGTTGCATTAAGTTATCAACTTTAATTGGTGCAGATTTAATAAAACCTTCTGCAAATTGTGCATTTACTCTTTGCCCGTATTCCCTTGCCCTTGCTTCTAGAAATTGCATAAACTGCGGTGTTGAAATAAATGTTTGAGGTTCTCCTGGAGCGGCATCAGCATTTTCTCCTACAAAAAACTGAGAACCAAAAGCTTTTATTGCTTCTACTTTAATATCCCACTGTGCGGTTACATCTACTACAAAATCTGGTGTTAAGTAATTTGATTGGATCATATGGAATACATTTTTAGGTCTCCATGGCTCTTGATCAACACCTTGCTCTATCGTTCCAATCTTTCTTAACCCACTCATAAAGCAAGCGTCTAACACTAATCTAGCACCTTTCCCATGGTCTGGATGACGGTCTTCTGGAGCATTTGTAATTATAAGTTCTGGCTGATATTTTCGAATTATTCTAGAAACTTCTTTTTGATGGTCTGCATCGTTCTTAAAAAAGAAATCAGCAAACCCAAGATTATCTCGTACTGCTAAACCCATTATTTTAGAAGCATTCATTGCCTCCTCCATTCTAAGTTTAGGAGTACCTCTAGTACCCATTTCACCTTTTGTAAGATCTACTACGCCAACCTTTTTACCTTGTTGTATTGCTTTTATAAGTGTACCAGAACAGCTTAACTCTGCATCATCTGGATGAGCACAAATAACTAATATATCTAATTTCATTTTTTATATGTGTTTTTAACTTGAGTGATCTGCAACTATAACCCATTGTCCGTTTACCTTTTGCCATAGTAAAGAAAAATGTCCTTCTAAGTTTCCATCTTCTCTAGTAAGATGCCATTTACCTATAACCATAGCTACATTAGCTGCCAATAGTTCTTTTTTAAGAATAGTGAACTTAAGCTTTCCCATTGCTTTTTGATTTGGGTAACTTTTAATGTAGTTCTCTAATGTTGAATCCCATCCTTTTGTAACGCCATTTTTACCAATAAAAAGTAAGCTATCGGAATGTAAATAGCCATTCATAAATCCTTCTAAATCTGCCGTATTCCAAGCAGCTTCTTGAGTCATTAGGATTGATTCTATATCTGCTAGGTCGTGAGTTGCGGGATTAGGTTTAGAACAACTGAAAAGAACAGATAGTAAAGTAATCAGTAAATATTTTAACATGATAATGGTATAATCTAAAAAGAGACGCAAATGTTTAAATTCCTACGTCTCTTTTTGTTCTTAGTCTTCTTCTTCTGTATCAGAATCTTCACCAAGTTTTTCTGCCCAATCACCACCTTGATTCATCCAAAGCTGATTGTAAGCAAATGAATGGTGATTTGGATAAATTTTATAAAACTTATCAGAAACTAATTCAAAGATTTTGAGTTTTAATTCTTCGATCCCTTCTTCTTTAACAGCAGAGATAAAGATACTATTATTGTCTTTGGCTAAATAGCTTTCTTTCCATTCTTCCAACGTTGCAGGAGGGTGATCCTCGAATGGAGGATATTCCTTATCAACAAAATTATCTACCTTATTAAATACCAATATGGTAGATTTATCGGTAGCTTTAATTTCTACCAATGTTTTGTTTACTACATCTATATGTTCTTCGAAAGATTCATGAGATACATCTACAACATGAATTAATATATCTGCCTCAACAATCTCATCTAAAGTAGATTTAAAACTTTCTATAAGCGTTGTTGGTAGCTTTCTTATAAAACCTACTGTGTCTGTCATTAAGAAAGGTACATTATTCATTGTAATCTTTCTTACAGTAGAATCTACAGTTGCAAAGAGCTTATTTTCTGCAAAAACATCTGCTTTACTTAAACGCTTCATAATTGTAGATTTACCAACATTGGTATAACCTACAAGTGCAACACGAACTTGTTTATCACGTCCTTTTCTTCTTAAATCAGATTGTGTTTCAATCTTCTTTAATTTTTTACGTAACAAACTAATTTTATCTCGAATAATACGCTTATCCGTTTCTAATTCAGTTTCACCAGGCCCTTTCATACCAACACCACCTCTTTGTCTAGAGTGGTGTGTCCAAAGGTTAGTAAGACGAGGTAACATGTACTGGTACTGCGCCAATTCAACCTGTGTAATTGCTTGAGAAGATTTTGCTCTCATGGCAAAGATCTGAAGGATCAATAAAGACCTATCTATGATCATTAAATCTTCTACTTCTCTATCTAGGTTTCTTGCATGGGCAGACGATAAATCATCATCAAAAATAATGGTATCAATTCCCTCTGCATGAACAAAAGTTAGAATTTCTTCTAGCTTTCCTTTACCTACAAATGTCTTTTTATCTGGCGTATCTAAACGCTGAATAAAAGTTTTAACTGTTTCTATACCTAAAGTACTTGCTAAAAAAGCCAATTCGTCTAAATACTCTTGTGCTTTTTCTACCGTTTGGTCTTTAAGTGCAAGCCCTATCAAAACAGCTCTTGGGGCTTTATTATCTTTAGTACTGTGAAATTCTTTTTTCAAAAACGTATCCTGTTTTATTCTTTAGCTCATCTTGATACTAATTGTATTTAGCTCAAAATAGATCAAATGCTAAAATTGTTTAAACAAATTTAATGTATTTATTGGATGATATGAAATTAATTCATTTCCAATAAACTTTCTAAATGATGCTGACGAATACCGTGCACTTTTTTAATTTCATTAATTTGTGCAACAATATCTTCTTTTGGCGTATCTCTCACTTCATCTTGAACACCTACCACTAATACATTTTTTGGTGTATGTTCTGTTGTGATAAATTCGAAAACTTTAGTTTTATAACCATAAGCTTCCATAATTAACGCACGAATACCATCAGTAAGCAATTCTGACTGACGTTCCTTCAAGATACCAAATTGTGTAATCTTACTCAAGCTATCTTCAGGGTTTATCTGTTTTCTTATTTGCTTATGGCAACAAGGAGCACAAACAATTACTTTAGATTGTGCTTTTATTCCTCTATAAATTGCATCATCTGTTGCTGTATCACAAGCATGTAGTGCAATTAGAAGATCTATATTTGGTAAGTCTACTTCTTTTATTGTGCCTTCTTTAAAATCAAGATCCTTAAAATCTGATTTATCAGCAATGCCATTACATTTTTCTACTAATTCCTTACGCATTTCTACCCCAATAACATGAGGTTTCTGTTTTACAACATTTGTAAGGTAATCGTACAATGCAAAAGTAAGGTAACCTTTTCCGGCTCCCATATCAACTACATTGTAATTTTCAGAAAAGTCTACATTCTTTAAAATACCATCAATAATTTCAACATATTTATTGAGTTGACGGTACTTATCTTGCATGCTATTTTTTACTTTAAACTCTTTGGTAGTAACACCTAGCTCTTGTAAATAAACATTGTCTTTTGGATCAATAATTCTATTTTTCTGCTTGTCGTGTTGTAATTTAGGTTGCTCTTTTGAACTTGCCTTCTTAACACGAAGTTTCGCTGTAGTAGCAGATGTAATTAATAAAAGATAATCAGCTTCTAATGTATATAATTCTGCATTATAGAAGTCATCTTCTAAATATTTCATCATTTTCTCTACCACCTCTTCTATCGGATAATTTTTTGTAATATCCTTTGTAGGGTAACGGTAAAGACACGATAAATGCAAACCTTTCTTTAGTTCTACCAACTTTCCGTTGATTGAACGTAATTCATTTTCTTTTACACGCTTATTGGATAATGTAATTCTAACAAAAGAGTTATTTGCTAAACTATCTTTAAGGTGTTGTTCAAATTTATCTACGTTGATGAGACTCATATACTTTAAATCATTCGTTATAAGGAAGATATTCCTAAATCGATGCAAAATTAATCAATTCATTTCCTTTTATATCGATGATTTGAACAATAGCTCTTAATAATGTGTGTTTTTAATAAAAAAGGTGATGATCTTAGTTGACCATCACCTTTTTTATTAAAAATTACTATTCTATTTAATTATCACCTTCTTTATCACCTGTCTTTTACTTTGAATTAATTTAATAAAGTAAACACCTGATGGTAGGTTAGAAATATCAAATTTAAAAGAAATATCTTCTTGGAGTTTTGAATATACTGATTTACCAAGATGATTATACATTATAGTTTGTACTCTATCTTCTTCGAAATTTAACAATTGGATATTTAAATAATTGCCATTATTAGGATTTGGGTAAACGATAGCATCGGGAGCGATATCTTCAGCTCCTAATATTACATATTTTGGACCAAATATTTCAGATTTCCCATCAAAGTCAACCTGTACTAATCTATAATATGTTTTCCCCTTATAAGGCTCTACATCAACCGTAGAATAATCTATTTGACTATTTGAATTTCCAGCTCCATTAATTTCATCAACCACTACCCAAGTTCGTAGATCTCTCGATTTTTCAATAACAAAGTATTCATTATTTAGCTCAGAACCTGTTGCCCATTCAATATTTACACTTTTTAATGACGTTAGTTCTACATTGAAGTAAATTAATTCAATAGGCAGTTCTAATTCTGGACTACTAGATTCATCAACATAAGCCCATGAGAAACCATCATTTTCAGATTCTAAAGCAGCAACTCTAGCCGATGTACGCAAGCCACTTAATGCCTTAACAACTTTTGCAGGACGTTTATTTCCAAATTCATCCTCAACACCTCTATAAGTAATTGATTCACTAGATTGTTGCATTACGAAATGAACATTATCATCTTTATCTCTAAATTCTCTTTCAATAGTTTGTCCTCCAATTAACTCATATTGATGTTGTGAATCACCACTAATTGAGCTCGATTGAAAAGCAGTTCTGAAATTTTGATTATTTGAAAGATCTACATATTCTTTTTTTGCTTTAGAAATATATTGAAGAATAAAAATATCAATTTCCTCATCTTTTTCTAAGAGTGGTTCAATAATCCATCTTCCACTTTTCTGGATAGCTCTTATTTCTTTACCATCTACATCTTGAATTAAATTACTAGACCCGTCCTGAGGTAATTCATCAGAAGGTGATGTATTATCTTCATGATCAATATAATCTGCAGTCCATACTACATTATGTTGTAATGCAATTGTAGTTACTCCAATTGGATAAAAATGATCTTCATTTCCTATAGGAAAAATTACATCACTTGAGACTCCAGCATCCATTACAAAATGTGCTCTTCCAAAAATATATGCCTCTGGACTATAATCAATAATTTTTTCAGGACTAACAATAGTTAAAAAGCCACTCATTTTAGCTCCTTTTTTACTTCGGCCTCCTGATTTCACTTTACCTTGTATGAACTTTAATTCATTCATTAATCTAATGTCATCTGTAAAATTAACAACATCATTAACATTTGCTTTATCTACAATAATATTCGAAATATTATTTCCAGACATTTTTACATGTTGAATAGGTGTGTTTCCTTTAAATGTAACAATAGATGAATTGGAAGAAATAAACTTACAATTTGGTTCAATACTTAAATCCTGATATAATATTAAACCTCCTTTAAAATCAATTTCACTATTATTAGATGCTTTAAATAAACCGTGAGATGTTAAGAAAGAATTTTCACCTAAATTTAGTTTTGCATTATCAATACCTATTTCACCATTAACCATAAAATTATTATTATCCATGGTAAAAGTAGCAAAATTACCCACTTGTAAATCTCCAACGGTAAAATCTTTATTATTTAATAAGTAGTCTATTGTCTTCCCATCATTTAACTTATCATCAACAAGTAAAGTTAATTTTCTTAATTGATTTCCTCCATCTAAGACTGACGTTAATAAAGCACCTGCTCCATCACCTTCTGTAAAGTTTACATCGTTATTAGGTAATTCTACAATAATTTCCCCTCCTGCTACTTTAAAGAATGCAGACCAATCTCCTGTAGGTTTCTTAGCAGTTGATTTCATGTGTAAAATACCCGAACCAGAAATTTCACCAAAGTGACCTTGTGAATAGTTATCTCCATTCTTTTCTGATAGAATCAAAGTCCCATCAATAACAACTTCAGATAATTCCAAGGTTAAATTATTTCCCAATGTTACGGTATGACCAGTCTTAATAGTTGCAATTGCCCCTTCTTCAGGGTAGTTACCATTACCTGCGTAGATAGGAGTTCCTTCACCATAAATAGGGAAAATTATTTCAGTACCATCAATTGTGATTGATTCATCTCTATCTTTTTCTAAAGGTATTATATTCCATATACCATCTTCCATCCAACTATCAGCATCAGTATTACTAATATATTTATTTATACCAATACTCATACTTCCTGGGTCTCCAATAGTATAAATTCCAGTTAATGAACCATTATTTATAACATCTAAAACCAATGCTTTTGATAAACTATATGTGACTGTATTATTACTCACATCTACTACCCCTGAGTTTCGTTGCCATGTCAATGAACCTTCATAAAAAACAACACTAGAGTAATCAATTTCTTTCGTATTATCTTGTAGGATATCTGTGTCTGAATAAGATAAAACAAGCTCAGCATCAAAACCTTCAGGTACTTCTACTTCATTTCCATTTTTATCTAATGAATATAGAAACCATGTGTAATCTAATAAATCAGGATTAACAATACCTGATTTCACTAAACTTGGATAATAGTAATCTAACGGTAATATTTTAATAGAGTACATAGAATTAATATCTGCAACCTTATTATTAGTTAAATCAATAACTACAGGTGAAAACTTCTTATCACCATTAATATTTGTTCCTAGAGGTAACTCAACTTTTTCTATTGACTTCCCTATAAATTCTTTAATTACGCCACCATCCCTTCTTTTTCCACTAGGAATTATCATTTTATCTTCATCAAAAGCTTCTCCTCCATTAGATATTTCTGCTGATGCACCAAATAATAATGTTTTCTCTTGGATAAAAAATGATCCTTTCGTCATTAATAAATCTTTGTTGATTTTTAACGCATAAAATGATGTTGAATTACTGAGGTCATTAAGATATAATCCATTCTTATTATTTATTTCAATATTATCAAATTCTCCTAAATCTGTGGTCAAATATTGAGTAACATCATCATTAGAATCAAACACTATGTAATTTGATGAAGAGGAAGTAACCTTACCTAAAATTGTTTGATTAGCTCCTTTTAAATGAACATTTAATCCTGATAATTCTAATTCTGAAGAAGCTTCAACCGTTAGGCTTTGTAAAACGTCAATATCAGTATTATCAAAAGGTCCATCAAATTTTAATGTTCCTTTATTAATCGATAAGTTATTAAATACATGAGACCCTTTTTGTCCTGAATACGTTACCAAAGTGTTATCAGCATTTGCAACAATAAAATTACTTCCAGCAGTACTTTCCCAAGTACCATTATTAGTAATATTATCTGTAGCTATTAATGTTAATGATGTTATACCTTGATCTATTTTTGCGTCTTCTTTAATTTCTATATCACCATAGAAATTCACATCTACCACAAATTCAATTGCACCATCTAAAATCTCTAAACTAGGTAATTTGGGGATAAAAACTTTAAACAAAGTTGATTCGTCTGTATCAATACTAATTTTAGTATTTTCACCATATACAAATCTACTTTCATTAAATCCTTCCGCACCTATAAAATATGCATCTGTGTATAAATTACCTCCTCCTTTTAAAGTAAAACTATTTTCGTCAGTTTTATAAGGAAATAATAAATTGATATATGTCTGAGACGAACCTGTTAAATTCAATACTCCTTTGTTTTTAAAATCACTATGAATTGATTGTCCACCAATTTTAACAATTCCTGAATTCTGAGTAAAATTTACAATACCAACATTCGTTGTTTTATTGGCTCTTATTTGAGCTCCTATATCTAAGTTTGCCTGATGAAGTAAGGTTCCATCATTATTATATATATTCTCTATTAAAATATAGGCATCTCCAGAATTTCCGTATTCAATAAAATTATAATCAGTAGATAAACCAGAATTTAATATTGCATTTCCTCCTAAAATTTCAAGGCCTCCATTTAGCTGTAAACCAGCAGCTTCACCTGTCATTCGAACTGTCGCTCCATTTTCTACTCTTAATACAGCATCAGTTGGTATAATAAAATCGTAAATAATTGGTGTTGCTGATTTATTTAAATCAACATCAATATCTTCATGACCTAAAACAACAGTTCCTTTATTTATTACAAAGTTTTTATCCTCATTAATTACATCATTATTAAGTGGAGCTAAAAATGATGTATTTGTTTCAAATTCTACTTTTACTGCTTTATCACTTTTATCAAAAGTTACTCTACCAAAAGTAAAAGCCTTTTCATCTGGTGTTAACCCTGTGGTCGTTATTGTAGAATTATTATCTCCGTTAAAAGTTGTATGTACCGAAGTATAATTTTCTGGTGATAAATCTAAATATGTATTTGATACCCCTGGTGTTTGACCTCCAACATTTGAAGTTTTATCTAAATCAATTTTTATATTTCCAGATACATATAATTTATGATTCACATTATTAGTCCCATCATCTAAAATTGTCATATATTTCCCTACAGCAGAAAATATATATGGATTAGATTTATCATGAGAATTATTGTAGAACGATAAGTCTCCAACACTCATTTCTACAGCAACATTTTCTTTATTGGTAAAAATTAAACCTGATTTAGTTTGACCATAGTTATTTAAACCAATATTCAAGTTATCTACAGTAATTTTATTATTTAAAGAAGAGCCACCAACTACTAAAAATGTACCGTTTCTTATGGTTAAATCAGAAGTTGAAAATTCTTCGAAATTTAAGTACGCTGCTCTTACCTCTCTTCTTGTACCCGCAATAGTTGTTTTTGGATAATTAATTAAATTAGATAATTGATTAATTTCAATAATTGGTTTTGTTAAATCAATATCTGGGTTTTGATCAGGGTAAGTATTATATCCAGCTGTTTCCCCTTCTAATTGAATTAAATATTCTGATTTAGCATGTTGACCCCAAGCACCAATATCTCCATCAATAACTCCATTTTTGCTATTACCATCATCATCTACATCACTAGCTGGGAAATAAAACACATTCAATTGAGTTGGACCTTCCATTATTGAAGTTGTTAAAGAGCTGCTCTCTTTAATATAAACACCTGTAAGGTTTTGCTCTGAAAATATCACTTTAGCTGCTAATGCATCAACACCATTATAAATCTGAATATACTTAGGTGCATTAGTGATATAATAAGGAGAAGAAGCATCTTTATATAATGGAGAATCTACGATCACTACATCATTTTCTGAAGGAATTCCTGCGTCTTCTGTACGGTTACCCTCTTTGTCATAGGTTGCCCAGTTGCTTGACTCGTTCCAATTTGCAAATGTACCACTAAAATGAGTTTTTGGATTCCAGTGTAATACTTTAGGAGCTCCTATGAATGCCTCTTTTTCACCTACTGTTAAATAAGACGTCTCTAAAGCAAGATAATTTACAGATTTAGAACCATCTGTACTATTCCAATCTTCTGCAAAAGTAATTAGGTGGTATTCAGGTGAATGATTATCATCTGGATAATCTTTATTCCCTGAGAATGAATAATCATAATGTTCTAGAGTTAAAGGTTCTGTGAAAGCAAATCTCTCATATTTAGAAATTTCTTTACCAGGAGATAATCTAGAAACAGTCAGGTCATCTCCATTTAGTACTTTACCTGGTAATAACCCCGTTACATCATAAGATGTTGGTAAATAACCAAAGTATTTAACTTTTGGATAATTTACTATCCCTTCATCATCAAAACCATCTCTATTAATTTTCCAATAAAAATCTAATAAGCCCTTTGAGTTATCTGCAGTTGCTAATTTACTCTTTACTGGTCTTACGTTAATGTACCCTCCGTCTATCGCTATAGGAAAAGCATTAGACTCAAACTCTACTCGAATAGGAGTGTATACTTTATTTACGTCGTCGAGGTAGGCCATTGGAAAAACAAAATCCACCTTACCATTTGTATCATCATACCATATATTCTCATCTATCCTTAAAGAAAGGCCTTTATCTGAGTCATTTCCATCTGTTAAGAAAAAGTTATTATATTCTTTTTCCCCTGTAGATGTTATATTGTCACTATCATCATATTTATTTGACTTATAAATAAATGAACCAAACCCACTGTCTTCTTCAAGATAGTATTCAATTATATCAAATTTTGCAAGATATTTACCAATATAAACTGTTCCATGTTTATAATATGCTCTTTGAAAATGTGAGTCACCAATAATAGAAAGTTGCTTATTTTCTGCATTAATTTTTATATTACCTAACTTACCTCCTTCATCAATAGTAATTACTTGATCATCTGGTCTTAGTTTGATTAATGCATTTTTTGGTGTTACTCCATGTTCATAAAAGCCTAACTGACCTGTTTTACCTATATATAATTCTTCACTTTCTGTTCTAATTGAATATTCTCCTTGATCAAGTAAACCATTAATAATCTTTACATTATTTTCGATTTTTAAAATATTACTTGCGTTTTGTTCTCTTTTCCTAAAACTTAAATGATCAGTATTTAATGTAGTTTTTAAATGACTAGAATGAGCAATAATTGATAATGAAGCTACACTAGTTTGGGTTCCATCATAAACTACATCCTTATCGAGAATTAAGCCATTTAAAATTAACTCATCACCACTATCATCCTCTTCTAATGCATAATTTAAATTGATATAACTTTTATTAGGGCCATTAAAAATTATGTTATTTCTATTTCTTCTATACCTTATATCATTACCATCATCATCATTCTTTTTTTTACTATATACAAAAACTCTTTCTTTGTTAATTTTAAGGTCTTTACCTATTTCTACATCATTCTTATCCGTATAAAAATTAGTATTAATTTCTAATGAGCCTAGTACTTTTAATGGTTCTTCTAATTCAATATTAGGTTCTGATGCAATTGTTTCAAATGTTAAAGGCTGTAATGCTACAGCACCTTCTCCATTTATTAATACATTTGGAAAAGGTACAGTTGATGCTATATTAATTTCCTGTCCTGCAAGTGTATTTATAATCAGCTTCCCATTATCAGAAACATTATAATTACCATTTCCAGATCCAATTAATATCCCTCTATCAGATAATATACTGCCAGATTTACTACCATCAACTTCTAGAATACCTCCAGTCATTGTGAATGAAGTTGTTGAATAAGGCAGAGAAAATGGTTGAAAATCACTTGGGTATCCGATTACTTTAAAGTATCCACCTGTTTGTTCGTAAGATCCTTGATGATTTTCTCCTGCATATGACGTTCTAAACTGTCTTAATTCTGTAACACCTCCAGATCTAATATAAAATTTCCCTTGGTTATAAATTGTAATACCATATCCTGGGCCACTTCCTAAACTAGATAACCCTCTTGTCATAATCAAGTTACCAGAGTTAACATGAATTTCACCTTTAAGAACAAGAGCATTTCCTTTCTCCATATATATTATTGAAGATTGGCTATTTAATGTTATTACAACATCCTCTGATACCACTACATTACCGTTGCTTTTAGTATTCAAATCTAAATGGATCTCTTCATCAAATACTATGGTTCCTTTATAGAGGTTGCTGATAAAATTATTATCCACACCAGAATAATTCATTTTAAATGACGAAGGAGAGGCAGCTCTTAAAGTAACTTCATTTTGTCTTAAATTTTTATCTAGTTTAAGGTAGTCTACTTCAAAAGTTCCATTATCTATTCCATTTTCTGTAACAGATACTTGTATTAATTGGTTATTTTCTCCTTCAAAAGAAAAATAAGATTTTCCTAAATCAATATTTCCATAATTGGTAAGATCTCCATGTAAAACTATTTCTTTAGGGGAATCCTTATCAAGGACTTTTCCTTTTTTTTCTACTTTAAAATTTCCATATAATTTTAAAGTAGTTGCAAGTGATACATCTACGTTTCCTTCTTCAATTATTATATCATCATAAATTTCAATATCCTTGATAGATAACTCACCCACTCCTCTTTTAATAAAAGAAGACAATATATGGTCATTACTAAATACTATATCTGTAGAATTATTTATTATTAAAGTTCCCTGTCCTTTATTTGAAAAACCTCTATCTGCATTTGTATAAGAGCCCGTAGGTATTGAGGTTTCATTTTCAACATTAATAGCACCTTCTCCTCTAATAATATTAAAATTAAAACCTATAACATCTGAATCAAGCACTAGCTCAGATCCTGACGAAATATCCAGTAAACCATATTTCTTATTCGCAACTGAATTATCTATTCTAATTCTCTTATTTGCTATAATATAAACGTCATCTCCAATACTTGGAATTTCATTATCTGGGTTATCAAATGTATTTCCTGTATTATCTAAAGTCCATGCAGAAGGAGAACTCCAATCTCTATTTGCTACACCATCGTTATAGGTGTACCAAGTTTTTTTTGTAAAGTATTTTGTATTTATATAGTCCTTTATTTCTGCTCTTTTATCATTCGTTAGTTCATCTGTATAGAGTAATATTTCAGCAATTTCTCCTTGAAAAGTATTCTTATCGATATCTCCATGAAAAGGTAGTGCTCCTATATATATTTTACCATTACCGTCTAATGCCAAATCATTTACAAGATCTTTAGTATATTCTAATTCTAGAATATGCCATTGTCCCATTGTCCAAGTATACTGTGAAGCTAAACTATTACCATCATTATCACCACTAACAAGGTCTTCATTTAAATCAAGACTAAATTTACAAGTTTCGTCTCCTGTAACTCCAAAACGAAAGGTGTTACTATTGTTTGGATAGTTTCCTGTAATTATGACTTGTTTTTGTGCTCCTCCAATAAGATTTACATTCTTATACACAGAGGCAGATGCAGAAAAACCATCATTTTTAAATACTATGCAAACTGATTTAACATCGGACATAGGTTGGTCAAATGAAAGGTAATCTTGTCCACTAAATTGAACAGTTGCATTTCCTTTTAAACCATTGTTTATTAACGATGGCTCATTGCCTACCTCTGCTACAAACTTAATTGTATTGTCTAATTCGTCAGACCATTCATTATTCACATCGTCATAAGAAGATGCTTTAAGATGGTATTTTAAGTTTGTTGTAGGTAATACTTGCCCATAAGCAGTAATTGATACAATAGAAATAATTAAACACAATAGTTGGGTAAACTTTTGTTTGGATGTAATTATCATAATTTAAATAACAGTTTATCACAGTAAAATAGTCCGAGAATTGTGGAAATCAATTCGATGAATTTGATTGATGTTAGTATTAATACAGTTCTTAAAAAGATTTACACAATAAATTTAGTTTACAATAGGAATTAAGTATTGCTTTTAAATATTTCTCGGAAGTACACAGTTTTTTAATTTTAACAAAGATAAGGAATTGGATGTAATATAACATCCCCTTTTAGAGGTATTATTGATTAATATTTATCAAAAATATCAAATCAATGAAGCCTATTCTTGTTATTTTTATATTTTCACAATAAAAGCAAATGTGATATAAGGATAAAAAACACGTAATCAGACATTTAAATAACTATTATATATTTAAATTATCCAATTTGATAGATTATAAAAATAAATGAATGTTCATTTCAAAAAATGAAAGAAAATTAGATAAATTGTTTTCTAGCATTACTATTATTAGTAATATTACTGCAAATAAATTCACTTTATAACCTATTCTACTATATGAAATTTCTAGTATTTACTGTTCTACTTTTTTCTTCTTCTTTCACTTTTGCACAAGCAACGTATAACATTGAAGAAAATAAAGAAACTACACCCCCACCTGCGGCTACAACACCTACAGATACAACTCAGGTAGTGGCAACTCCGCCTCCAAATACAGCTGCTCCAACAGTTAGTATTTCTAAACAATTAGGGTTATTTGTTTTTCCGGCAAAAGATCAAAGCACAGAAACGCAAATGAAAGATGAACAAGCTTGTTTTGCTTGGGCAACGGAACAAACAGGGTATACACCAGATCAAGTACATGTAGAAGCAAAACAAGTTCAAGCTGCTCCTGCTGCTGGTGCTGTTGGCGGTGCTGCTAAAGGTGCTATTGCCGGTGTTGCAATTGGTGCTATTGCTGGAGATGCTGGAAAAGGTGCTGCAATTGGTGCAACGGCTGGTGGTTTAAAAGGTATTGGCGGAAGTAGAAGAAGAGCTGCTGCTCAACAAAATCAAAATAATCAGGCTGCTGCTGCAAAACAAAAAGAATTACTAGGCAACTTCAATAAAGCATATAGTGCTTGTATGACTGGCAAAGGTTATACTGTACAATAAATTGTAGTTTTCTGGAAAAGAATAAAAGCTATATATACACCTTAACCCATTGATAATTAATTTATCAATGGGTTATTTTTTTCTTTTTTTCTTAAATGTGAACCTGCTCACATTTGGTGGAGTTTTGATCGCGTAAAATTGTGTTATCAATTAAATATAACTAAATATATTACTCCAATGAGAAACTCAATTTTAACAACACTTTTAGCTTCAACTGCTTTATTTTCAAGTTGCGACAACAATGAAAACAACACTCCAGAAACACTTCCAGTAACATCATTTACAGTAACAATAGAAAATGCATTTACACCTAAAGAGTTTTATACTACAGGTAATACAGGCTTAATTAAACCTGGAGAAAGTGAATCATTTTCGTTTAATGCAGGAACAGGACATTATTTAAATTTTGCAACGATGTTTGTGCAATCTAACGACCTTTTTTACGGTCCTGACGATAGCGGTATTGCTCTTTATGATGCCGATGGAAATGCCATTACTGGGGATCTTACATCAGAATTATATCTTTGGGATGCAGGAACTGAAATGAATGAAGAGCCAGGTATCGGTGTTAATCAGCCTCCTAGACAAAGTGATGCAAATACTGGCATTACAGAAAATGGAACAGTTAAGCTCATTTCTCAAGTAAATGATGGGTTTACTTACCCTGCTTTACAAGATGTAATCCAAGTAGAAATTGCACATAATGGAGGTACTCAGTTTACCGTAACTATTAATAATATTTCTAATAATGCAAGCTTAGCTACTCCTTTTGCTCCTGGTAATTGGGTAGTACATTCTGCAGACCAATACCCTATTTTTAAAAGAAATGAGGCCTCGTCTATAGGATTAGAAGGTTTAGCAGAAGATGGGGCTACAGCTACCTTAACAGCTTCTTTAGAAGAAAATTCTGGGTTAGTTTCTCCATTTGCACCTGGTGCATATAATGTTGGCACAGAGAATTTAGTGTTCAATTTAAATGGTACAGCTAGTTCGGCTTTAGAAGCATTGGCTGAAGATGGAGACCCTTCTGGTTTTGAAAATCATTTTACTACTCCAGATCAAGGAAGTGCTCCAGCACCAATATTCCCATCGCAAACATATTCTTTTACTTTTGATGCTACAGACGGGCAATATTTATCACTTGCTACAATGCTAGTACAATCTAACGATTGGTTTATTGGCGGAGATGCAATCAACTTATTCCCTAATGGTCAAGCACTTAATGGAGATATTACTAGTCAACTTTTATTATTTGATGGTGGTACTGAAGAAGATGAATATGCAGGAGCAGGTACTAACCAAGCACCAAGACAAAGTGGACCAAATACAGGTACAACCGAAACAGGTAGTGTTATAGAAGAAACATCGCCTAGTAGTAACGTTCCAAATATAGAAAATATGATCCGCATTTCGATTACATCAAATGCGTCTGAATAGATATTGAATTGAATAGAGAGAAGTCGTAATTGGCTCGATTGCTTAAAAAAGGATATATAGGTCTTAGATTATTTCTAAGATCTATTTTTTTTATTCATAACCTATCAGTTTTGTAATCTGTAATTGGTAGGCAAAATCTGTTACATGATACACCTCTTTGGGTCCTGACCTCGAATATTGCCAATTTGCTAATAACGAAAAATCCCATTTATTATCAATCTTTTTACCTATACCAACTCCAGCCTTTGCAACGTTATGAAAGATCTCTGGAATATCATCTTTTATAGGATAGTAGTATTCAGCAACATAAGGTATATACCATCCTGTTCTTACATTATCCTTTGTTATTTTCATAGATCCTCCAAAACGAACACGCATTCTAACGTCAAAATCTGTTCGTCCTTGTTCTACTAAATAAGATACCCTTTGTTCTAATTTTAGTTTAACATTGGCACTCCATCGTAATTTATTTGCAATGTTAGTTACCACAGCTTGCCATGGTCTAAATTCAAATCTATTTTCAGATTCTTTATTAAAATGGTAATAAAAAGCCACTCCACCTTGTAAATTAAACCGCTTATTGAGTTTGTAGTTAACAGAAGTCTGCTGATATATTTTATTCCAATAATTCTCTTGAAAAATAGTTTCATACCCTAAGTCAACCACAAAATTTAGACGCTCATTGTATTTAATATCAAAATAGAAATCAGCCCATAACTGTTGGTTAACAACATCTTTTTTAACAGGATAATTTTCTTGAGCCTTCAACGTAACAGGTAAAACCAATAAGGCACTTAGGTATATTATTAAAAAGTAGGGTTTCATTTATAGGTATAATTGTCACGTATATTTTAATTGAGGCAAATTTAGTCCTTTTTAAGAAAGTAATTACCCTTTATTTTACATTTTTCTGTAAATGCCAATTCGCTTTAATTATTATAATTCCAAAATGGTTTTAGCTATGTTAGGTTAAGAAATTATTTATATACCTAGAAGTTATTACTTTTGTTAAACTAAATTGAACAAACACCTATCGAATAGCTTTTGTTATTCTGATGATTCAGATATCCAAGTGATGAAAAATTATATATACATTCTTACTTTCCTTAGTACAATAGGGAACTTTCAATCGTGCTCCACACCGTCTACAGAGAAAGAAGAAATTGTAATTATAGATACTGTTGAGGTAGAAATTGACAGTTCTGCATATATCTACGCAATTAATGTAGATAGTATGACTGTTGAACAAAACGTTGTAAAAAGAAACCAAAGTCTTGCAGATATCTTAACTGCAAGTAATGTTGAGTATAAAGAAATTTTTAAACTGGCTAACAATGCAAAACCTGTGTTTGATGTTAGAAGATTAAAAGTTGGAAAAGATTATACTTTGCTCTTTACAAATGACTCTATTTCAAAATTAAACTATTTTATTTATCAAGAAGATCCCATTAATTATGTTGTTTTTGATTTAATAGATAGTTGCAATGTTTACAGAGGAGAAAAACCTGTAGAGATTGTAAAGAAAGAAGTTGCCTCAGACATACAGCTTTCATTGTATCAATCATTAATTGATTTAGACGAATCGCCTGCGCTTGTGAACGAATTGGCAGATGTTTTTGCTTGGCAAATAGATTTCTTTCACATCCAAAAAGGTGATGCCTTTAAAGTTGTTTTTTATGAAAAAGAAGTCGACGGAACTGTTGTAGGTATTGATCATATTGAAGCTGCCCTTTTTACACATCAAGGTAAAGATTACTATGCTTTTGATTATAATTATAATGGAAAGAAAGAATATTTTGATGAGTTCGGAAATAGCCTACGTAAAGAATTTTTAAAAGCTCCTTTGCACTTTTCTCGTATCTCTTCATCATTCAGTAGAAAACGATTCCACCCTGTTCAAAAAAGATACAAAGCCCATTTAGGTACAGATTATGCCGCTCCAATTGGCACACCTATTCACTCTGTTGGCGATGGTGAGATTGTGGCTGCTCAATATTCTAAGTACAATGGTAACTATGTAAAAGTTAGACATAACTCTGTGTACACAACTCAGTACTTGCACATGTCTAAAATAAAAAAAGGAATTAGAAGAGGAGTAAAAATTAAACAAGGCGATATAATTGGTTATGTTGGTAAAACTGGTTTAGCAACTGGAGCTCACTTATGTTACCGTTTCTGGAAAAATGGCAAACAAGTTGATCCTAGAAGACAAGAAATTCCATCTTCAGACCCTCTTCCTGATTCTGTAGTGCAAGAATACCAAGAAATTATTATGCCTATCAAATTAGAACTAGATAAAGTTGATTTAATAACGAGTAACTAATAAATTTAGCTCCTTTCAAAATCAACGCTTAAAACCTAAAAAATGATACAATTATTAACGCTCAACAATCAACTCTCTGCTTACACAATAATAAAAGACGTTACTACTAAAATGAGGGCTATGGGTATAGACCAATGGGATGAAGACTACCCAACCTTAGATATATTAGAAAAGGATATTTCTAAAGGTGATGCCTACGGATTTTTTATTGATGATGAATTAGCTGCTTATGTTATTTTTAATACTGAATTTGATGAAGAATATAATGATATCAATTGGCTAAATACTTCTTCTTCCTTCTTAGTGATGCATAGGCTTTCTGTATCTCCTAAATTTCAGGGGCGTGGGATTGCTAAAAAAGTAATTTATTTTGGAGAAAAATTAGCTATCAAACTTGGTCATAAATCTATGCGCTTTGATGCCTATACTCAAAATCCAATCTCAAATGGTGTTTATGAAAAAATAGGGTATAAAATGTTAGGTGTGGTAAAATTTAGAAAAGGAGATTTCTTTTGTTATGAAAAAAATATCGAGGGTTAAAACTTATCAATTCTAAATATCAGTGCATTTTTAGAAAAACAACACTTTTTATTTTGTTTGATATCAAACTTTTTATTAAAATTGAAACACTATTTCAGCAGGTACTTTTTGTGAAATGAACTTGTTGATGTAACTTATACTACATTGTCTTTTTATTATTGATATGAAGTTCCAAGAGTTTAGACTAAATATACTGTACTGCAAAAAACAAATCTATTTACTAGGTTTCCTTCTTTCATTTTTAGTTCTCCCTGGAATTAGTAATGCGCAATGGCACAATGCTAAACTAAACAGAGATGCTAGAGGTTATGCAGACCCTAATTCAAAATCAGAAGTAGTCAAAAAATTTAAAAAGGACGACTTTGTATTGGCACTTGTCTTAGATAAAGAAGCCAAATACATAACAGTATGGGATATAGAAACCAATAAAAGAGGATTTGTAAAATCGAGTGCTATCACTATAGAGTCACCTTTAAAGCAAGAAGACCTTGTAGAGTATAAAAAAGGTACTGAAAAACACGACCACACCAACCTATTTATTGAGAACACAACATACGATAGTCTCACTCTTCAGCTAGGTGATTCTACCTATAAATTTGCACCTTACGAAACCAAAAATATAGCACTCAAAGGAACAAGTTATCCTTATTGGGCAATTCAGAAAGAGGCTGTTCCAGATTATGGGTTTATAACATTACCAGATAGTAGTGATTATATGCTTAAAATTATGCAGGAATTTAATGAGGATAAAATGCTCGAAATGGAGCTAACTTTAAATCCTCTACACGAAGAAAAAGAATACGACATGTATCAAAATATGCGTTTAGATACGGTTGTTATTTCTACTCCTCCAAAAATTGGTTACTCAAAATCTGGATATGATCAACTTCAAATTACTACGGGTACTAAATCTGTAGATGCAGACCTTCTAAATGATGACCTTAAGAAAGATGCTTGGGTAAATGTAGAAGCAATGGATAAGCCCTTAGATCATTATTATGATTACAAAAGGTATATCAACCTTAAATACAATGTAGCAATTGGTATGGATTATATGTTTTTAGGACAATCTGCTACGTATGTAAAAAAAGGAGAAAGTATAGCAGCCAGTGGAATATACCGACTGTTTGGTACATGGGAACCGTTTAGTTCTAAAACTACAGAAGCTGCACTAATTTTTAAGTTAGAAAACCGACATAGCATGACGAGTACTGCTCCAAGACAATTAGGTTATGAAGCGGGTTCTGCTCTAAGTACTGCTAGTTTTAAAGAAATGGGTTGGGGTTTAACAAACCTCTACTGGCGACAAAGTTTTGATAAAGGCAAATATGCCTATGTTGTAGGAATTATGGATCCGGGAGATTTTATTGATTTATTTCCGTTGTTAAACCCATACAAATTTTATTTAAGCGAAGCTTTTTTTAATAACCCTGCCATGGCTATTCCTAACCAAGGGTTTGGTGCTGCAGCATTAATTAAAGATATAGTTCCAAATGTATATTTAGCTGGTGGCTTTCATGATGCCAATGGAGAACCCACTTATTTTATTGCAGATAATTTCCAATCATTTAAAAGAGGAGAGTATTTATACTGGGTAGAATTAGGATGGAATACTAAAACCTCGTTTCTAGAAGGAGAAAATGTTCATGTTACTTATTGGTATCAAGATGCTAGAACCGACCAAGAAGGAGGATATGTTGCAGAGGCTAGTCAAGGAATTTGTTTTTCTGCAGCAAAGTCTTTTCATAAATCAACTACATTTTTTAGAGCTGCCATTTCTGAAGGTGATGGTGCATTAATGCGTTATATGGTAATGGGTGGTTATATGTATAACATTGCAAAATCCGACAATATTGGTATTGGTGTAAATGTTGGAGAACCTTCTGACCCTACCGTAGATGAAAGTCAGTTTGGACTAGAAATGTTTTATAACATGCAGGTAACAGAGCATTTAAATTTCACTCCAGATGTTCAACTTACTGTAAACCCTGTTTACACACAAGAAAAAGATGCTATTGCTGTATTCTCTATGCGTTTTAGATATGCTTTATAAGTAAAAAGACCTTATAAACATCAGAATATAACTACTTACTATCAAATAATAATCAAACCTTTAGGATCTATATCTAATCCGTAACCTTTTCATTAATAAGCAAGTAAACTACTTTAACTTTCAGGAATTAATTGAAAGAAAGGGTTGAGACACAATCTAATTATCACATCAAAATATAGAAATCATGAAATCATTTGGCTTATTAAAAATCGATCATCACAATGCTGATATTTTTACTTTAGGAGGAAAAGAAGAACATAAAATAACTGAAGAAACATTACAAGATCCTAAACATTTACATTGGCATTTACACAATAAAAAAGTAAAAAATGGAACTTCTAAGCCTAATGATACAGCTTATTTTAAAGAAGTTTATAATGATGTAAAAGGTTTTGATAGTATCATAATTGCATCTCATGGAACAGGTAAATCTAATGAAGGAGCTAACTTTATTAAATTCTTAGAACAACACCACAAAGATATAGCGGGTAAAGTTTATGGTACAGTAGAAACTGATGAACATGAAACTGAAGCTCAATTATTAGCAAAAGTAGATTATGAAGCATTGCTTGTGCATCTAAAAAAATAATCTATTAATTGTATAAAAATATACGCCAGTCTTTCTATTAATTATGAAGGGCTGGCTTTTTTATGTTTCTGTAATTTTATAACTTATTGTTATGAAAAGAAATGAAAACCTAGTTCCATTATCTCACGAACACCACCATGGCTTATTATTCTGTAGTCGTTTAAAAAAAGCGAAAAATACAGATAAGGAAACCATTGTAAATTATATCACCGATTTTTACTCCAATGTTTTAAAGGAACATTTAGATAAAGAAGAAACTGCTTTATTGCATTTACTAACTGATGAAAATTTAAAAACTCGTTTCTTAAATGATCATCAGATTATACACAAAATGATGGATAATGTAAATGCTACTCCAGAAGATATTTACGATCAAGCTCTTGCAATAAGTCAGTTTATTACTAATCATATTAGATTTGAAGAACGCTCTTTATTTCCTTGGATAGAAGCGAATGCTACAGCAGAACAATTATTTTCTGCAGGGAACGATTTAAATATTGATGTAGAAGAAGTTGAAGCACACGCTTTCGAACCAGAGTTTTGGGAAAAATAAGCAGCAAATCTAGGGCATAAAAAAACAGCAGTACTCCAAAAAGTACTGCTGTTTTTAATATATATCAATTACTATCCAATAGAAGGAATAGCAACTACTTCGTCTACGTCTGCAGCATAATCTACACCATCAACTTTAAAACCAAATAAGTTGAAGAAGTCATCAGAATAACCTTTCAAATCACCAATTTCATTTAAGTTTTCTGTTGTAGCAATTGCCCAAAGTTTATCTACTTCAGCTTGAACATCTTCACGCATTTCCCAATCGTCAATTCTTACACGACCTTTATCGTCTAATTGTAAGTCTGCACCATAAATACGGTCAGCGTATAAACGTTGGATTTGCTCGATACAACCTTCATGAATACCATCTGCTTTCATGATTTTGTAAAGCAATGAGATATACAAAGGAATAACAGGAATTGCAGAAGAAGCTTGTGTTACCAATGCTTTGTTTACAGAAACAATTGCTTTACCGTTAAGATCAGCAGATTTTTCTGTGATTTTGAAAGCAGTAGCTTCTAAATCATCTTTTGCAGCACCAATAGTACCTTTTCTGTAAACTGGCTCTGTTAATTTTGGTCCAATGTAAGAGTAAGCATATGTTTGGAAGTCTTGTGCTAAAACACCTGCTTCTTTCATAGCTGTAATCCACATGTCCCAATCTTCTCCGCCCATTACTTCAACAGTATTAGAAATATCATCTTCTGTTGCTGGTTGGATTGTTACTTCAGAAACATTTCCTGTATGGAAATCAACTGTTTTGTTTGTAAATACATCACCGATAGGTTTTAAAACAGACTTATGTCTTTTACCTGTGTTCGGGTTTGTTCTTACTGGAGATGCTAAACTATAGATCACTAAATCAACCTGACCTAAGTCTTCTTTGATCATGTCGATAGTTTGTTTCTTAATTTCGTTAGAGAAAGCATCACCGTTAATACTTTTTGCGTACAAACCTGCTTTTTCAGCTTGTTGCTCAAACGCAGCACTATTGTACCAACCCGGAGAAGCCGGACGACCTGCTGAAGGTGCTTTTTCTAAGAATACACCAATAGTTGATGCGTTGCTACCAAATGCACTTGTAATTCTAGATGCCAAGCCAAAACCTGTAGATGCACCAATTACTAATACTTTTTTTGCACCGTCAATCTCTCCTTTAGATTTAACGTATTCAATCTGATTAATAACATTTTGCTCACATCCTTTAGGGTGAGCTGTTAAACAGATAAAGCCTCTTGTTCTAGGTTCGATAATCATATCTTAAATACTTATTTTGTTCGTCCACATTACTGTTTCCGAAACGTCTTAAATAAATGGTTGTGTCTTTTTTGAGCGAGCAAAGGTAATAAATTTTAGGATATAAGATTTTAAATCACACATTTTAAGCAGATCAAAACCCAATAAATAACTAACTTTTAAAATTGAATAATTATTCATTAGGCTAATTGTTTGCCTCAATTCCTGCTATTACGTATTTAATTTCTCCGTAAGTGTATTTACTGCCTAATACCTCTTTTAAATTTTTAAGCGATTTATCTTCAGCGTTTTCAACAGCTTTTTCTATCTTATTGCGTTTTACTTTACTCTTGATTATTTCGCTAACTTCTATCTTACCCAAACCAATACATTTGGCAATATGAGTTTCCACAGCACCTTCATACATTCCTCTTTCTCTAGCAATTTCTTCTATAGAATTACCATTTCTAAAAAGAACATAAGTCTGAATATGTGTTGCAATTTTTCTTGTTTTATCTCCTTTGTCACTTACTCTAACCTTCGCTTTTAAAGGCACATCTTTTCGTTTTTCATTTTTAATTACATAATCAGGCTTATTAATATCTTGCTTTAATAAATCGTTACCATCTATATAAGACAGAATCAATTTTTCTGAGCGCAACATTCTTTGTCCTTGATTATAAATATGAGACGAAAGTACTTTTAATTCGTTCCTGTAAGCAATCACACCAGACTGTCCGTTTAAACTATCGTGATGATCCATTACAAGCTTATGTTTTTCTTTAAGCAATGGATTAAAATAAGCAATGGCTTTTTCCACTCTTTCTAATAAGTGTTTGATGTAGCCATCGTGTTCATCTATAATAATCTTATGCGATTGGTGCATAAAACTCTGCCCTACCTTCTTAATTTTCTGAATCTCGTCTAAAAGCTGCTTTGCCCATTTTTTATGTCTTTGCTTGGTAGATAAATTCTCCAGCATATCATAAGAAGTAAGGTGTTCTAATAAGTTATCTGTGAGGTAACTTAAATCGAAAGCATTCATTAAAGTCTGATGAATAAAATTTCTAGCTTCTAACTTTAACTGAGGAGTCAATTCTTCTATTGGCTGACAGCTCTGAGTAAATGCGCTCAAATTTCTATCAATTGCAATACCCCTTTCAGAAATTGGAGATGCTAAAACCAACCCATCTAATGAGGTTAGCCTAGATAATGCTACATAAGTTTGCCCTGCCGCAAATGCACGTCCTACATCAATTATTGCTTTTTCGAACGTTAACCCTTGGCTTTTGTGTACTGTAATTGCCCATGCTAACTTTAACGGGAACTGATGAAACTCTCCTATTAATACTTCTTCAACTTCTTTTGTTATTTTATTGAGTACGTATTTTTTATTTTCCCAAGAGTATTTTTCAACACTAAATTCAGGAGTTCCATCATCAAACTCTACATAAATATCTTCGTTTGTTAGCCTGGTAACTTTACCAATTTTACCATTAAAATAACGTCCTTCGCCAGAGTAATCATTTTTAATAAACATTACTTGAGCATCAACTTTTAATCTTAAAATCTCCTCGTTAGGGTATTGACTTTCAGAAAATTCACCAATAACTTTTGCTTGGTATTCGTATTCTTTACCCTTTATTTCTTTAAGCCAAGATTGATTTTTCTCGTTGGCTATTTTATTATGTGTAGTTAACTGAATATATCCATCATCCGTAGATTGTTTAAAATCTGGATTATAATGGGTGTTCAGTACTTTTACATCGTTACTTGTTACTTTATTTTCACGTAGGTGATTTAAAATATTGACAAAAGTGGGGTCTGCTTGTCTGTATACTTTATTCAGTTCTACATGTACCATGCTTGTTTCCTGAAATACTTTCGCATTAAAGAAATAACCATTCGGGTAATACTTATAAAGGTACTGCCATTCATCTTGTTTAATTACTGGAGGTAATTGTAACATATCTCCAATAAAGAGCATTTGTACACCTCCAAATGGCAAGTCTTTTCTTTTACGAGCACTACGTAAAATTAAATCCATTGCATCCAGCATGTCAGCTCTTAGCATACTCACTTCGTCAATAATCAAAAGCTCCATTCCTTCTAGAATAGCACGTTTTGTTGCCCCCATTTTCATCCCTTTAAATAAAGATTTAGGCGTATTAATATGTGCTACTGTCGTTGCATTTTCGTCTAATTCTAAATTCGGATCTGGAATAAAAGAACCAAAAGGAAGCTGAAAAAGTGAGTGTATTGTTACTCCTCCTGCATTAATTGCCGCAATACCTGTTGGTGCTGCTATACAGACACTTTTGTGCGTATTTTCGTGTAGAGAACGTAATAAAGTTGTTTTACCAGTACCAGCTTTACCCGTTAAAAATATATTACAGTTGGTAGTATTTACATATTTTGATACAATATCTTGCAATGAATTTTCCATGAATCGTTAGACTGTTTGGTTTTATTGTTAAGGATAAATGAATGGAGACACAAGTTCTTGAAAATTTATATAGTGAACAAGAAGAATGTAAAATTTAGTATAGGCTTTTAACCCTTTATTTTGAATTGATAACCTTGGTTAAAATCAAAAAAATTGTATTCGTTTTGGAGTTTCCTTTTTTGTACCTTTGGTTCAATATTTAACATTTTGATATTCAACATTCAAATGCTAATTAAACAGGCAACTAAAACAATTATTATTGGTGGAGGACTCTCTGGCTTACTTACAGCTTATAGATTACATCAGAAAGGACAAGAAGCAATTATTCTTGAAGCAAGTGATAGATTAGGAGGTAGAATTAAAACAATTCATTCAGAAAATGGAACTCCTCTAGAGATGGGTGCTACGTGGTTTACTTCACAGCATTTACAATTAATACAGCTTATTAGAGAACTAGGTTTAAAGGGTTTTAGACAATTTTCTAAAGGTCCCTTATTTTTTCAGGCAACACCTACAACACCTCCTCAAAAATTCGAACTTCCTCCTCAAGATGCTAGTTATAGAATTGCAGGTGGAACAGCTCAGTTAATAAAAAAAATTAGTCAGCAATTACCTAAAGAAAATATTCTGCTGAATGAAAAAGTAGAAAGTATAGATTTTACAGATAATGAAATTTGTATTGTAAAAACAAAGCAATATGAGTTTACTTGTCAGAAGGTAGTTTCTAGCTTACCTCCTGCCCTTTTTGCGCAAAGTATCAAACTATCTCCAAGCCTAAAAAGTGATGTGAAAGCATTTTTTGAAGATACACATACTTGGATGCATGATGCTATTAAAGTAGGGATTACCTATCAAAAAGCATTTTGGAAAGCCAATAAAATGTCTGGAATGTTTTTTAGTAATAATGGTCCTATTGCAGAATTACATGACCATTGTAATGCAAAAGAAAATAGGTTTGCATTGGTTGGTTTTATCCATCCATCCTTCCAAGATTTTTCTAAAGAAGAAAGAGAAAAAGTAGTAATTAAGCAATTAAAAAGTGCTTATGGCGAAGAAGCCAATCATTACCTACAATATAATGAGAACCTTTGGTTAGATAATGAATTAACCTCTGACGGGCAATACCAAGATCTTGTACCACATCAAAACAATGGAGAGCCTTTATTACAGCAACCACTTTTTAATAAGCGCTTGTTTATTGTAAGTACAGAGTCATCGCCTCATTTTGGAGGATACTTAGAAGGTGCAGTTTATAGAGCAAATTTTGTTGCCGAAGAATTACTCTAATTACAAGAAATACATTTTCCTTCAATAGAATAATACTCTGCAGTATTATCGGTATCTCTTGCATTTACTCTACAACAAGCTACGGGTATTCCTGCCCATTTTCCGTTTGTAATTACCTCATATTTAAAAGGTACTACTACTTTTCCGGTGCTACGGTCTAGACACCCATATTTCCCGTTAACTCTTACTTTAACTAAACCACAATCAAGGAATTCAATTTCTTGGAAAGCTCTACCACCTAAAATTTGTCCATCGGGAGATGTTAATTGCTTGGTATGGTCTTTTAAGGTTAAAATAGAGTAGCCATTTTGGGTAAGTTGAATATGTTTATACTCAATAGGCACTACTAACCTTCCTGCGTAATCAATTACACCTTTAAAAGAATTCTTTTGTACAATATAAAAGCCCCCTTTTGCTGTAAACGTTTTGCCGTTTGTCTGTTGATCGTATGTATATAAATGAGATATTCCTTTAGATGGATTTTCAATCACCTTTGCATAATTATAGATAGGTGCAATTTTTAAACTTGTCTTAGTATATGCAATTGCTTTACTATTTTCTCTCATTCCTTTAAAATAGAGGGCATATTTATAATCAAACCAAGGACATTTTGGTAAGTTTTCTTTTGCCATAAGGTAGAGTTTATGCAATTCTTCAGTTTTATCAAATTGTACATATACATTCCATAGCATCTTATAATTTTCTAGTTTGTAAGGGTTTTTAAGCATAGCCGCCTTACAACTTCCTTCCATCAATTTAAAATCTTTTTGGGCATAAGCAATTGAAGCAATAAAGAGGTCTAGATCAGAAAAATTAGCCCTCATTTGAGAGTACATTACTGTAGCTTGTTTGGCTATTTCCATGTTTCCATCTACCCTGTAAGCATATTCAGCATTATTTTTTAATGCCACCTGATTAAAAGGAGCTAAAAGTAACGCCTGATTAAATAACGCATAAACTTCTGATGGCTTTACCTTAAAAACATTAGGATACCTTGTAAATAATTTCCCCAATTCTGCATACAAATCAGCATTTGTTGGGTGCAATTCTATTGCAGATAAAAGTAACTGTTGGGCATCTATTAATAATGCAATATCTCTATCCTGTCTGTCGTAAAATTCTTCTTTCAGTTGTACATAAGAAAGGTAGGTGGATGTAGAAATATAACTTCCCTTTAATAACTTATTTAAGCACTTTTCAGCTTCTAATAAATCACCCAAATCTATTAAAAGAGTAGCCTTTGTCTCTTCAATACTTATATCTGTTCCTACTTTTGCTGTAGCTTCATTCAATAAATCCCATGCTTTTTGGTAATATCCCATCATCTGGTATACCTGTGCTTTACCAACATATCCTTTTGCATTTTTAGGTATGATTTCAATTATTTCATCATACATTTTAATCGCATCTGTATACTTTTCTTCTATAATGAAAGTAGTTGCTAAAGTACTTTTAGGAGCAGTCCATTTTGGCATTAAACTACCTGCTTTAGCAATACTTTTTTTGGTTCTTGCTAAATCCATTAATTTCTGATTTACAAGTGCAATTCCATTATAAGGGTACGCCGCATTGGGTTGTTGCTCAATTATTTTATTAAAAAGTGCCACAGCTTTTGGAAAGTTCCTAATATCGTTCCCTATAATAATTTCATAGGCTTCTAAAAACCACTTTCGAGCATAAATCACCTCCGTAATAAACGGGTTATCATTATATAAACGAATAGCATAATTTAGCTGATAAATAGCTTCTTTTATCTGATTTAGAGAAGGTTGAACTGAAGACCCTAATATAAAAGGGGTAATAATATTCTGTGCATCTTCTTGTAGTGCAATTGCTAAAACTCCCTTTGCATTTTCTTTTTCTTGTTCACTATAATGCGCTGATTCTTCTATTTTTGTATAAAAATCTTCAGCATAAGGTAAAGGAATTGTAAGTTTAGATTGCTGTAATTTAGAAGAACTCATTGCATAAAAGCTATTTTGAGTAGCGGCTACTTTCACATTAGCTCCAAGAGGATTTTGCCCCATTTCTTTTACCGAATTGTCTTTATTGTTTAGCAGTAATAGTTGGCCTTTATTCCCTAAAATCAAGACATAATTTTCATCCAATTGCATCAAACTATTAGGGATATGCCTATTTGGTAATGTAATCTCTGCGTTTGTTTTTTTCTTTACAAGATCAATTTGTTTTATACCTCTTCCATTTGGTACTAATAATGTATTTCCCTCTGCTATAAAAACCATTTTTCTATTGGCTTGTATAGATAATTTTTCGGTTAGAATTTTCTCTTTTTTCTGAATATCCCAAACTACCAATTGTCCCTCTACATCAGCAATAGCAATATATTTTTCGTTTTCTGATAAAGTAATATTCTGTACTGCCGCAACTACTTTCGTTAATTTCTTTGCTGATTCTTCTCCATTTTTCCAGATAAAAACATTTCCTTTTTCATCTCCCGTAACAATTGTCGCTTCTTTACTAATTGCTAAAGCATTTATTGTTGCTTTATGGTAGGTAGATTTTTCTATTAATTGTTGATCTGAATACCTTGCCACAGTTTTTGACGTACCTGCTAATGCCCAATAATCTCCATTTCCTGCAAATAACTTTGGTGTATCGTAATCAATTTTAATTTTAGCAACTGAATTAAGAGAGTTGTCTAATATTTCAATGGTGTTATTTCCAAACCTTATCAACACTCTGTTTTTAAATGTTGATAAGTCTTCTAATTGTTGGTATTTTTTTGTGACTGATGAAAACGAAATCGACGTATTCTCTGTTGCCTTAATATATTTTGGAGGGATTAATCTGTGTTGATCAATAGCTGCCAAAAAAGTATTTAATTCTTCTTTCTGATTTTCTGAAGGGTCTGAATTTGTAGTATCAACAGCTCTGCTTGCTACTTCCATTCCCGATATATTGTAATTATTTTGTCGTGCTAAATCAAGAAGTTTAGCGTCTACAGTCATTAATATATCAGCATCATTTCCTTTGTATTGAGGAGACTGTTTTCCTTTAGTCTCTCTACGCACATTGCCACGAGTATAGTCATAAAGTTCTCCTAAATCAACAGCATTATTCTCATCAATATCTGCTTCACCCATTAATCCTTTCAATAAAAAGTGCGTAAAAGCACCATGTCCATTACCCCATTCTACCCCTTCGTAAGAAAGTTGATTAGGAGCACAAGACACTAATTTATTAGTATTGTTCCAGTCAGCAATTAAAGAAGTTAATGTTTGGTCTGATAATCCTTCAGTACTTAAAATATGACCTGAACGACAAGCATCTGTAATCATTAAAACATGAAATTTCTTCATGGCAGTCATTTTACTTACCATTTTTTGTAACATGCTAACATCAATTGAGGTCATCATATAAAAGCTCTTTTCTTCTGGAGAAGAAGCATCATGCGTTAATAAATAGGCATTATCTGTCATGGCATCTACATCACCATGTCCTGCAAAGTAAATAATCAATTCATCTCCTTCTTCGGCCTTACTTAATGCTGTTCTTATACTTGCCCAAACTTGAATTGCAGTAGCTTTATCATCTAAAAATAAATGGATATTAGAGGGGTCGATATGTGCATGTTGCGTTAAAAAATTAGCAAATGCTTCGGCATCTTTATTTGCATATTTTAATTGAGCTGCTGCTGAAAGGTTTTCGTAAGTAGAAACTCCAACAATTATTGCTTTTATATTTTTCTTCTCTTGCTGGTCTACATTTAAAACCAATCCTCTTGATTCTTGCGCAAACGAGGGTAAAATAAGATAGAATAGTAGTGTAAAAAATGAAAAAAATTTCAATGTGGTAGTATTAGTTGGTTGATCAAAAAGATGCTTTTATAGTACAAGTTATCAAGTTTTAGAACTGAGAACAAATAAGTTATGTAAATCATATTTAAAATTATTAATTGTCTATAGTAGATTTCAATTGTCTGAATAGTAATTAACACCCTCATGTAACTTTAAATACTAGCAATAATTATTATTTACTATTTATAATTTAATATGAAAAAATTATTGAAATTTCTTTTTCTAATTGGCTGTATTGTGGCCGTTTCTGTATTTATACTTATTGCCTACAGTAGTGGAAAAACACCTAGAATTGATGGTGGCGTGGCTGAAGTTGTAAATATTCCTATCAATAATTCGAAATTATTTACGGTAATACGAGGAGAAGATAAAAATAATCCTGTTTTATTAATGCTTCATGGTGGCCCCGGTACTACGGAATTACCAATGATGAGATACTTTAATAATACACTCGAAAATAAATTTACTGTAGTTTATTACGACCAAAGGGGAGCAAGTAATTCTTATGCCGATAAAGACAGTAGCACACTAAATCTTAATCAGATGATAGAAGATACTCACGCATTAACGCTTTATCTTAAAAAGAGATTCAAGAAAGAAAAAATTTATATTCTAGGCCATTCTTGGGGTTCTTATTTGGGGCTTCATACCGTAAAAAAATACCCTAAAGATTACCATGCTTATATTGGTACTGGCCAAATTAGTAATCAGTATAAAAGTGAAATGCTGGGTTATCAATATATTATTGATAATGCTAAAAAGAATAACGATAAAGAGACTTTAAAAGAAATGACTAAAATGGGTAGTCTGCCTAAAGCTCCTGCAAACAAAACACTCGAATGGGTATTTTCTCAAAGGCAATATCTTGATAAACTTCATGGTGCTACTTATGAGATGAGCAACTTTGATATGATGCTTTGGCCCATTATTAATTGTAAAGAATATACATTCTCAAATAAAATTGGGATGATGTCTGGAACATTTATCTCTTTAGAACATTTATTCCCTAATGTTCTAAAAGACAACCTCTTTGAATCTATAAAAAAGGTTGATGTACCCATTTATTTTCTACAAGGAAAACATGATTATGTTACTTCTTTTACATTAGCTAAAATCTATTTTGATGTGATTGAGGCTCCTAAAAAGAAATTTATTATTTTCGAAAATTCTGCTCATAATCCATTATTTGAGGAAGCCGATAAATTTAATCAGGAAGTAGAAAAAATCTTGTTATAAATTGGAATAAAAAAAGCGTCTCACCCAAAATTAAGGTGAGACGCTTTTTCTATTTAAGTAGCTTTATGCAAGTTCTTCTATTTCTAGAATTATACCTGCTTCGCTTATATATATTACTTTCTCTTTATCATCTTGTTTAACTAAAACACCGTAAATAATTACTTCTGCAGTAATTGTTACTTCTGTTTCTGCAATATCAAAGTCACCTTCTTTTTCTACTGCATTAATAATGTTTTCTGGAACTTGATTTTCATCCAAAGAAAGCTCTGTTTCTACCCAATCTCCATTTTTAGAGTATTCCACTTCACAATCTATTCCATGCATTGTGAATTCAGCTTCCCATTCATCACCTTCTAACTCCCAAACAATATCTTTTGCTTCTGGAAAATGACGTTCTAAATTAGATTGTATCACTATAGATGGTTTTTCTACTTGACATGATGCAAATAATAATGAAGAAATAAGCGCGAAGAAGATTTTTGTAAAATTGTTCATTGTTCTATTTTTTTAAGTTCAATAAGTAATATCTCAGCTTAAAAAACATCACCAAAAGTTTTAAAAAAAATAAAGATCTCACGGTCAAAAACTGTGAGATCTCTTCTGTTTATCCTATTTTACTGTGTATTTTTAAATGTAAAATGTCTGGTTAATTCCCCAATTAGTAGACATTTACACCCTTATCTTTTCTATCTCTACACCAAAGGATTACCTTGATTCACATACAGTAATTCCTTTGATGAATAGAAATAGAATAAAGAATTATTTTGTATTAGCATTTGCCAAACCTTCTGTGTCATCTTGAGTAGCGACATAAAAAGTATTTAAATTTTCTTTGTGGTGTACATGATAATGATAAATTTTTTCATTACTATGTTTCGTGATCGTTGAGTGACCTCCAGAATAATCCAAATCTTCTGGATAATTGTTAGAAGAAGCACATTTCTGACCATATAAGAAGAACCCATCAGCTATTACACCAATTAAGTTATCGTTATTTTTAGACCACTTTTGAGACTCTAAAGGAATATGATTTAATCCCTCATTATCATTATCATGATAGATAATTGCTCCGTTTAAAGCAATACCTACAGGTCCAAAACTAGATTCTAATGTAGAACTCACCACGTTTGGTTTAGTTGGTACAGTTAGAATGGTATTTACTATATTCTGAGACTTAGAAGGCTTATCACCTAATTCTTCAAAGGTCTCTTCTTCTTCATTTCCCCAATAAGTCCCAGCCTCTTCAGCACCATGACTTTCGATAATTACTTCGCTTCCGTCTAATGATATTGATACTATTTTTGAATCAAATTCATCGAATGCTGTAGAAAGCAATCTTTTTGATTTATATATTTTGTTATCCTCTTTAGCTACTGATTTCACTTCAGAAGAATCATCTCCTTTTGTAGATACACATGATGTTGTGAATCCTATTAATAAAAAAGCAAGTACTAATTTATTTGTGTAAGTAGATAGTATAGTATTCATAAGAAAAAGTAGAGTTATATTATTAATTCACGTATTAAACAGTTTCTAAATAGGTAAAGGAGGCATACTATTTTTTGTACTCAACTTTTTTATTTTTTTTTGAAAAAAGTTCCAAAAAGTTTAAAAAAGGTGCTTTATGATACTAAAATGAGGAAATTATAGTAAATTGATTCGACTAATTATAAAAACAAACTTCTATTCAATGCGAATTTTACTCTTTCTATTACTAAGTGGTGTATCAATACAACTTTTAGGGCAGGTTAAAAAAATCCATTAAAAACTACTCAGTTCTAAAAGCACCTTTTGTAAATTATAAAGACCTAGATGTATCATTTCATATCTAGATAAAGAAGTATAACTATTCAAATAAAAGGTTTAAGCTAATATTTATTAAAAAAATCCAATAATAATAATATCTTTATAGACTCAATCAATTCCCAAAGTTGATTTGGTATATTCTTAATAAGAAACTTTCTCTTTAATACGAAATACATAACCTTTTATGAAAAAACTTATTTTATTATTTTCTCTTTCTGTTACTTTATTGAGCTGCGGAAAAGAAGCTGCTCAAAAAACAGAAGATACATCTGCAAAGAAGCCTAACATATTACTCTTAGTTGGTGATGATATTGCTTTTGGTGATTTAGGAACTTATGGTTCTGAAATTAAAACACCAAACATGGATAGACTAGCTAACCATGGTGTTCGTTTTACAAACTTCCACGTTTCTCCAGTTTGTTCTGTTACAAGATCTATGTTATTTACAGGTTGTAATAACATTGAAATTGGTTTAGGTGCTTTCGATTATTCAGTATATCCTCCAACAAGAGGTAAACCTGGTTACGAAACTTACTTAACTAAAAATGCAGTAGCAATGAGTGAGTTATTTAACGATGCTGGATACGATGTATACAAAGTTGGTAAATGGCATTTAGGTGGCGAAGCTGCTGGTGGATTTGGTCCGTTAGGATGGGGTTTCACAAAAGAATTTGGTATTCTTTCTGGTGGTTCTAACCATTGGAATGATTTAGCAATGACACCTGATTTCTCTAAACCAAATGGTTTAAATGAAAAACGTAAAGAACATTGGACTTTAAATGGTGAGCATTATGATCGCCCAAGTGGTGTTTACTCTGGAGAATTGTATACAAATCAAATGCTTCAGTTTATTAAAGAAGGTCAGAAATCTGACAAGCCATGGTTTGCATATATGGCATTTACAACGGCACACTTCCCTATTCAAGCTCCACCTGAATTAATCATGAAGTATTATCCTAAATATTTAGAATTAGGATATGCAGGTCTAAAAAAAGCAAGATATGAAAGCTTAAAAAAGCAAGGATTAATCTCTCATTCAGCTGTTGAAGCACCTGAAAATAGTTTAACACACAAATGGAATAAATTATCTAAGAAAGAAAAAGAGAAACAAGCTAAAATTATGGCTACTTACGCTGCCATGATTGAAGACCAAGACAACCGTATTGGTCAGATGTTAGATCATTTAAAAGCATCTGGAGAATTAGACAACACTCTAGTTGTTTATTTAACAGACAATGGTCCTGAAGGATTTGAACCTACTCACCCTAAAACAGGTAATCCAGAAATGGCTAAATGGGTAGAAACTCAATTCGATGGTTCTTTTGAAGCAATTGGTACAGCCAACTCTGAAAATACAATTGGTGTTTCTTGGGCAAATGCTGCTACAGGTGGTTTACAATGGTGGAAATGGTTTATTGGTGAAGGCGGTATCCGTGTTCCAATGATGATTGTACCTCCAGGAGCATTTAATAGCAAACATCAGTTAGCAGGTAAAACTACTAATGCAGTAGTTTCTGTTAAAGATATTCCGATGACAATTTTAGAGTATGCTAATATTAAGCACCCTCAAACAAATTATAAAGGAAGAAAAGTAGTTGCTCCATCTGGAGTAAGTATTAAACCTTTCTTAGATGGTAAATCTGATATAGTAAGAACGGAAGATGATTGGTATGCTTTTGAATTATTTGGCAATAGCTATATCATGAGTGGTAACTATAAAGCAATCAAAGTCCGTACTGGTATGTTTGGTGATGGTAAATGGCATTTATATAATGTTGTAAATGATCCATCAGAAACAAAAGATCTACAAGCAGATCAACCAGAAAGATTTAAAAAGATGTTAGCCTTATACAAAGGTTATGCAGAAAAAAATCACCTAATGGAAGTTGCAGATGACTGGAACCCATTTAAAGGTGCAAGTGAATAATTAAAAATATTCCCAATATAAAAATGGCTACCCTCATAAGGTAGCCATTTTTGTTATAATTTCATGTTAAAACGCATTGTCTGGAAAGGTGCAAAAGCATCTGAATGCTTAACATTAGATGCATCATGTGGAGGGATCAATTCAAGTGCGCCATTCATATAAAAAATGAACGTATAATCTCTTCCTTTTTCAAAACTAGAAACAGGATAAGCAATCCTAAAACGCTTATCGCCGATCTGTTGCATTAACCTTTTATTCTCTTTATCCTCTGTATTAAATACTCCATGTAAATACAGATTTTTTACTTTATGAGAGTCCACTACCGTTTCATGATAGAAGTTTAGTAGCTGTAACTTTTCTAACTGCCATTCAAAAATTACGCTATCTCCTTTTAGATAATACCCCCGAATATTTTCTTTATTCTTTGTCCTAAATGTGTAGTTAAAATTATTGTCATTTTTTACTTTTCCAATTTTATTTGTAACTACAAAAGGTGGTGTAACCCACTTCCTCTTATTAATGATATATTTAAATTCACCCCAATTTTTAAAAGTAGAATCTAAAGCTAGTGTTGTGATATAGATATCGTTAATCTTGGTAAGAACTAACCTTTTTTTCCAATTGCTAAAACTACCAGTAACTTCTACTTGATCTATTTTTGATGGATCGATTATCTTTTCAAATCCTTCTACTTCATCTGTAGTAGAAACATAATCTTTGGGATCAAAAACAAAGTAAATTGAATCGTTATCAATTGTGTACCCTAGTTGTTCATTCTCATAAAAAAGATAGGTTAACCATACTAAATTGATAAAATGAAAACTAAATTTCTCTATGACCTGTATCTTATAATTTTTAATCAACTTAATAAATGGAGTAATGAAATATTTGCCATTAACAATATATCCAAACTGACCACTTTTCCCTTTTACATCAGCTTTTGATAGGCTTAATTGCCATATTTTTCCTTTTTTAGTGAGAAGGTCTGTTAATTGAAAATTATTAAAATTACCAATAACATGAACAGAATTAATGGTTATTTCTCTCTTCCTCTTCAACATGTTCTTCCAATTTCCAATATTGAAACTATACGGATCAATAAAGAAGTTGGTCTCACTTATATCAATAAAGTTATTGATTTCATCCTCATGTAAATTAAAATAAACAGAATCTGCATCAGTGGTATATCCTCTGACAATTACTTTATTATTATCACTTTCAGAAGAGAAGTCCTCATTTTTAGAAGTACAACTTAATAACCCCAAAAGCAGAAGGTAGATAAACGTTAATCGATTCATTTTTTTAAAATAAATTTACCCTGCGTCAATTGATCAAAGATTTCTTTTTTTTGTGATCTACTTACGGTTATTAATTGCTGATCGATGACAATACTATTCCCCTCAATAGCCTCTACAAAATCTACATTTACAATAAATGATTTCTGTACTTTTAGGAATTTATTTGATAGCTGTTTCTGTATTTCTTTTAACGTTAGCAGAGGTAACAATTCTCCTTTAGTGGTTACTATATTGATATAATTATTTTGGCTTTCGATGTATTTAATATCGTTTAGCCATATTTTTTTTATCTGTTGATCTACTTTTATAAAAACAAAATTATCTTCCACTGCCTGTACTACCTCTACAACATTCTCTTTTACTTTTAAACAGCTTTTATAAAAACGATCAAAAGAGATTGGTTTCAATAAATAGTCTAAAGCATCAACCTCATAGCTTTCTATTGCATACTCTGTATACGCTGTTGTAAAAATAATTAGAGGAGGATTACTTAAAGATTTCACCCAATCAATACCCGATAAATAAGGCATATTTATATCACAAAAGCAGACGTCAATATCATTTTTTTCTACTTCTTCTTGTGCTTCCATTGCACTAGAACAACTGGCTATAAGTTCCATAAAAGGAACCTGACTCACATATTCAGCCAATCCCTCTCTTGCTAATTCTTCATCGTCTACAATTAGACACTTTATTTTAGAATTCAATTTTTGCATAAAAAATATTGTCTGTGAGTGATGTCTCAAAAATATAGTTCTCTTTTAAAATTAGTGCCATTCGTTTTTCAATATTTTGAAGTCCAATACCACTATATTTTTTATCTTCCTTAGTTTTGATAACGCTATTATCTGTAGTGTTTTCTACTAGAAAAGAGATCTTATTATTTTCTTGATGTAGATTAATTGTTATGTAATTTTCACTTCTAGGGTCTCTAGAAACATGTTTAAATGCATTTTCTACGAGTGGTAAAAATAATAAAGGAGGCAATTCAAATTGTTCATTCTCAACTTCAAACAATGTATTGATTGTTATATCATTGTTTTTTCTATGCTTTTCTATACTCATTAAATCGTTTAAGTAATCAACTTCTTTCTTTAATGGAACAACGTCATTCTCGCAATCATACAGTTGGTAACGGAGCATATCACTTAAATTTAATAAGAGTGATTGTGCTTCTTTTGGTTTCTTTATTATCAACCAAAAAATTGTATTAATAGTATTAAAAAGAAAATGAGGGCTAATCTGTCCTTTCAGAAAACTTAATTCTGCTTGTGTTTTTTCAAACCTTAAGTTTTGCTGTTCTTTATATTGCCTAAAATATTCAAAAGCAACCTCTATTACGAGCATTACACTAAAAGGAAAGATTAAATCTTGAAAACTTGAAAAACGAATAAAAGAATAAACTCTAAACACTTCGTAATAATAGCTCAGTTTATATTCCCATAGAATGTAATGACTAACTAACATTACTATAATGTACCCTATTACTACTACTAGAATAGCTAAAAAGACGCTTATTTCTAGAGTTTTTTTTGCTCCTCTAATTACTAAGAATGACCCTAAACATTTTGATATAGTTATTCCAATATTAAAAAATATGAGATACTGAAGCCCCAGCCATTGGAAATCATTATATCCGCCAAAGTCTTGCCAAAAAAAGTAGAGAAAAAAGGATATTATATAAATTAATACCACATAAGTATATGCCTTATTTGATTGCATAATAAAAAAGTATATTAGTTTTCTTCTACTAAATTAATAAACTAAACTTGATATTAATAGCAGTTATTATATATCACCGTTTTAGAAAAAGTATCTTTCTCTAAATCAGACTGTGTAAGATAAAAAGAAGTACTTCCAAACAATTCATTCGTGCTTATATTTCTAAAATAAACAGAATATCCACCCCCAGTAAATTCATGGTCATGTGTAAAAGTAACCACTCCATTTACACTTGTAATACTTTCTGTGTGTTTGTAGCCAGAAGAATTTATTAACTCTACTTCTACCACAATAACATCATTACAAATGGCTTCGGTTGGTTGTAAGTATACCTTTAAAAATTCGTTATCTGCTTGTTTTGCCACTGGAATAGATGCTTTATAAGGCAC
The DNA here is from genome assembly GCF_003970675.1 of Flammeovirga pectinis. Lineage (GTDB taxonomy): Bacteria > Bacteroidota > Bacteroidia > Cytophagales > Flammeovirgaceae > Flammeovirga > Flammeovirga pectinis. The sequence goes on along the minus strand of NZ_CP034562.1, from coordinate 333,401 downwards.
TACATTTTCGCTTTCTAGCATTGTTGAGCAAGAGAACATTGAGAAAGTAAATACTAAAACAAGAATAGATTTGATACTAGATTTCATAATTTTCATTTTTTGATTAATTGATAAATCAAATGTCCTTATGAAACCATTGCCTTTGAATAATAATTGGTGAAATGCAGAAAACAGCTGACGAAATGAAACAGTAGTCTATTTCTTTTTTTCTTTTCGTTTGTTAATCATCATTGTCATTTTAGTTTTTGCTGTATTAGAATCTTCATAATCATCAATAGTTACAGCAATAATACTGTCGGTGAGTTTAGCTGTATAGTGTTGCTTTTTCCTCTCATTTTCAAATGTCCTTTCAAACTGAACACCATACATTCCTTGTAAATTTGCTATAAAATTTCTGAATTGTTGTCTAGAAACTTTTTCTATATTATGTCCATTAAGACTCGGTACAAACCCAATAGAGCTTATGATATTTTTTTTATTTGTATAAATAAATATTGTTCCTTCTAGGCCTGCAACATGTGTACGGATCATATCACTCGTGCTTGTATATTCATCTCCTATATGGTAATCGGTTATAGATTGGGCATGGGCTGATAGAGAAATTGAGATAAAGGTAAAGAGAAATAGTAAATAATTTTTCATTTGAAAATTAATTTTATTCGTTCATTATTTTGATGTCATAATTTACGAATAAAATTAATTAGTTGATGATTAATATTTGGTACTAATATGAAATATAGCGTCCCCTTTGTAAACATTAGGAGCTGTATTTAATCCGAAAATATAACAATCAAAAGGGGCGTATATTTTCTTCTCAAATTCTCCAAAAGGGTCTGAAATACGACCAATAAGTTTTCTCTTTTTTACTTTACAACCATTCTCTACTAGATACTCAAATATTCCAGAGTAAGGAGCTCTAAGCCATTTACTTTTCTGGATTAAGATCGACTCCTTTTTTATTTCTGGTACATCATAGTGCATATTCAAATACTTCATCACATTCAGAGCTCCAATTACCCCATAATTAATTACAGATGTATCCAATTGAAGTGATTTTCCCCCTTCAAATAATAATAAAGTCTTACCCATTTTATGAATGGTTTCTCGTATCGACTTAGGAATGTAATTAGAATGAACGATGTAGGGTGCCCCAAAAATTTGTGCAATCTTAAATTCTTTTTCAGCAAAAAAATTACACCTCACATTAGGAAAATTACTACGGTCGGCACCTCCGGTATGAAAATCCAAAACATAATCTACTAAAGGTGCTATTTCTTTTGTAAACTTATAGGCAAATTGACTTGCTAAAGAACCTCTTGGAGAACCCGGAAATAAACGATTTAAATCTCTACCATCAGGAAATTCTCTTGTTAAGTTAAGATAGCCAAAAACATTAAAGACAGGAATACAGATAACCACTCCCTCTTTAGGCTTATTGTACTTTTTTCTAATAAAATCTCGAACAATTGCTACACCATTAGATTCATTTCCGTGTACACCTCCGAGAAGTAATAAAACAGGTCCATCCTTTTTCCCTCTCTCAACTATAATTGGTATTTTTAAGCTATTTCTTGTATGTAATTTGGCTACTTCTAATTCTAATAGTGCGCCTTTACCTTTTTTTATTTCGGTTCCTAATATGATAAATTTATCGTTATACATTTCTTTCAAGATATTTTATAATCTCTTTTGCTATATCAATATTTGTAGCACTTTCAATACCTTCTAACCCTGGAGATGAATTTACTTCTAACACCAAAGGTCCGTTATTTGATTGTAACATATCAACTCCCGCAACACCTAAGCCCATTGCTTTAGTAGCTTTTAAAGCTGTTAATTCTTCTTCATTAGATAACTCTATTAATTCTGCACTACCACCTCTGTGCAAATTAGAACGGAATTCTCCTTCTTTACCCTGACGTTTCATAGCACCAACTACACGTCCGTCAACTACAAAAGCACGAATGTCTGCTCCTCCAGATTCCTTAATAAATTGTTGTGCAATTACTCTTGCTTTCAAACCATTAAATGCTTCAATAACAGAATTTGCTGCATTTTTTGTTTCAGCAAGAACAACTCCCAATCCCTGTGTACCTTCTAACAGTTTCAGAATTAACGGAGCCCCACCTACAGATTCAATAACATGATCAATATCTTTTGTGTAATTTGTGAAAACTGTTTTAGGTAAACCAACTCCAGATGCAGCAAGAATTTGTAAACTTCTAAGCTTGTCTCTAGAATTTATTAATGCTTGAGAAGCAACCGCTGAAAAAATATTCATCATTTCAAATTGACGTACTACAGCTGTACCATAAAAGGTTACAGTCGCTCCAATTCTAGGAATAACTGCATCAATGTCATCTAAGTATTCACCTTGATAAAATATTCTAGGGCTTTTCTTTTCTAATTCAATTGTACATTTTAAATGATCTACAATTATTGCTTTATGTCCTAACTTTTCTGCGGCTTCAACTAAACGTTGTGTAGAATATAAGCTTGAGTTTCTAGATAAAATTGCAATTTTCATTTTACTATATTTTTAAAAAATATGATTGATTTTTTATTGATGTATCTACAATGAATTTCCCACTTAAAAATTTCCGTCCTATTAATATTGGATATTTCATATCTCTTCTATTAGTGAGTGATAATTCAATAGGGTAAGTTGTATTAAAAAGAATAATTTCAGATTGTATAATAAATCGTTCTTCACTATCCCCAAATGAACTCTTAATACTTCTTTTCTGGTAATTCTCTTCTGTAATTACCTTATCTTTAAATTTATTACACTCTGAATCAAGTACTTTAAAAGTGAGTTTCTTTATTTGGTCTACTTCTATTTCTTTAATTTCAGAACAATGAATTGATGATGTATATGCTCCTGTGTCCACTTTAACCTTAATATTTTTCAAGGATAACTCAGGAAAATCTACTTTATCAACCCTTCCAATTATTTTCATAAACCTTATTCTTTTTTATACTCTATTTTCACTTCATTATATTCTGATCACAACTATTTAGAAGTTCAAGAAAGCTACTTTTTAGTCTATCCTTTTTATATAATTACAAGCCTCAAAATTGAAGGATATATTCTTCAAAATTTTGTATTTCTGAGGAACGGGAAGCAAAAAAATAGGTTACCTAAAATCTTTTTAAAAACAGCTATTTTACAGTTATTATCTAAAAGATAATTTAATAAAAAATGGAAGTTCTTGTAACTTCTCTTTTACTCCTCAGAAAAAGTATCTGCTTCGTTAAAATTGGAAATTTTCTTTGATTGAGACGAGAAAGAAAAACCATGTCGGCCATAATGTCCAATGTTTACAGATTCAATTATTGGGGTATCCTGAATTTCATTTTCAGCTCCATATTCAACAATAAAATTTGCTCCTGGTCCACTTCTGTTATCATTATAATTAACAATAAACTCTGTTGAACCTAACGGAGCTAACTCTACTTCTCTACTTACATATTTTCTAACACTTTTACCTTTACTGTTACGTAAATCAACAGAAGTAATAAAAATACTTTCCACAGCACTCGTATTTCTAATACTTAATACAACTGCAAAATTTAGCTTCGTATTTCCATTTTTATAAAACAGATTTGAATAAGCAGGTACATAATGCATCTCTTTAAACTCAAGATTTAGTTGCCTGTCCTTATCTATGTATTTTCTATAAACTGGCGAAGAAAGCACTTCAAAATCATCTACAGTTACACAACCAAATGAAATGAATATTATACTTAGGTGGATTAATAAAGGTTTTAAAATCTTTTTCATGATATTATTTATAAAGGATAATTATTTAACAACTGTACAGTTTCCATTCTGAAGATCAGTAGATATATTTTTGTATTTAATATCTTTCTTTAACGAACCGTCAGTATATTCTACAGTTACTTTCTGATTTCTTTGGTAATTGTTCGGTTCATTTTCTACTGGTGAGTTCATTACTTTAATAGCAATAGGTTGTTTTACTTTTCTTGTTCCAAGTAAGCCTCTACTTAAAAAAGTAACTATCTCATAATCTATATCTTCTATCAACTGCTTGAACAAATTAAAAGCTTCTACCTTAAAAATTGTAATAGGTTCTTTTTGTTCATAGACTGCATTTTGCACCTCTTGTTTTAATTTTTCCAACTCTAAAAGGTGTTGTTTCCATTTTCTATCAATAACATCTAACATTACAGCTCTTTGGATAGTATCTATAAGTAAACTTTGATCATTCTTCTTTAGATCTACCACTACAGATTTATCAAAAAATGTATATACACTTATATCAGAAGAATACTCAAATTTATCAAAGCGCTTTGTATAATTTGAGAGGAATTCGTTAAGCAGAAGTTGAATAACATCTTTTTGATTAAACATAAGGAAGTCACTTTTTCTTAAAAACGTTGTTCTCCCAAAGGCTCTCGAATACGCAATATTAAACTCTTTAAAATTATCACTATTTGATAGTAATATTTGGGTAATTACATCTAAGAATAATTGATCGATTTCTTCTTTTACAGTAGTGTTAAAGAGTGTATTTTGTCTTCTGTTATAGATAATATCTCTCTGGAGATTAATTACATTATCAAACTCTAACATCTTTTTACGGGTCGAAAAATTATTTTCTTCAACAGATATTTGAGACTTTGTAACAATCTTATCTAAATTTTTATGAAAGATTTCACCATTTTTAAAATGCTTAAATTGTCCTTCTAATCGAGCAATATCATTAGATGCGTATAAACGAACAATTTCATCTTCCAATGATAAGAAAAATTGAGAAGAACCAACATCACCCTGTCTACCAGAACGACCTCGCAATTGTTGATCAATCCTTCTAGATTCATGTTTACATGTACCGATAACAGCAAGTCCTCCAGCTTTTAAGGCTTCTTTAGATAACTTAATATCAGTACCTCTACCTGCCATGTTTGTGGCAATAGTAATGGCTCCACTCACTCCTGCTTTACTTATAATATCGGCTTCTCTTCTATGACTTTTTGCATTAAGTACCTTATGCTGAACATTCTTTTTGTTTAATAATTTACTTAATAATTCAGACCCCTCTACAGAACTTGTACCGACTAAAACTGGCCTACCTAAATTAGATTGACCAATTATTTCTAGTACTACAGCCTCTAACCTTCGTTTATGCGTTTTAAATATCCTATCAGGTAAATCTACACGTTCTACTTTCAAGTTTGTAGGTACAACTAGTATATCTAATTTATAAGTTTTCCAAAACTCATTTGCTTCTGTTTCTGCAGTACCCGTCATACCCGAAAGCTTAGAATACATCTTAAAATAATTTTGTAAACTAATAGAAGCATGCGTCTGAGAAGCATCCTCTATTTGTAAACTTTCTTTAGCCTCTATCGCTTGATGAAGACCATCAGAAAGTCTTCGTCCTTCCATAATTCTTCCCGTCTGTTCATCAATTAACTTAATCTGATGCTCTTCTATTACATAATCAATATCTTTTGTAAAGAGTGTATTTGCTTTTAAAAGCTGTCTAAAATTAAATATCTTTTCAACCTTTAATTCATATAAATCAGTGGCTATATTTTTTTCCTCTTCTGTATTATACGTTATATTTAAATCTGGTAATACAAAAAAGTTATCATTTACCTGTTCATTAATAAAAGTCATACCTTTATTTGTTAACTCAACAGATTTATTCTTTAAGTCTATAACGTAAAATAATGTTTCGTCAATCTCATGCATTTTTAAATCATTATTTGCCGAGTATTGATGTTGTGCTTTCTGAAGGAGTTGTTTTACTCCATATTCATTTAAATATTTTAAAAATAAAGTATTGTTTGGTGCACCTCTAAGCACTTTTAATAATTCTTTGCCTGCTACATTAGAATCTATCGAATTATTTAAGCGTTTTATTTTTATTATACTCTCTGTAATTAGATTTCTTTGTCCTCTTACTAAACCTCTCATAAGTGGTTTCAGCTCATCAAACTTTGCTGTTAAGTTTGTTTGTTCTGCTTGTCCAGATATAATAAGTGGAGTACGTGCGTCATCAATTAGTACAGAATCTACCTCGTCTAAAATTGCGAAATGATGTCCCCTTTGTTTTACCTCATCTTTACTTTTAACCATATTATCAAAGAGGTAATCAAAGCCAAAAGCACTATTAGTACCGTATGTAATATCAGCATTGTAAGCATTTTTTCTTTTAAGCGAATGCTGAGGATAGTTTTCTATACAATCTACAGTTAAACCTAAAAATTGAAATATAGGAGCATTCCACTCTGCATCTCTTTTTGCTAAATAATCATTTACTGTAATAACATGGACACCTTTTTGAGCTAAAGCATTTAAATAAATAGGTAGCGTACTTGCAAGAGTTTTTCCCTCGCCAGTATTCATTTGGGCTATTTTCCCTTCATGTAACACAACACCTGCAATCAATTGAACATCATAATGTATCATGTCCCATTTATGGTTATTTGTGCCTACTCGCCACTCATTAGTCCATATTGCTTTGTCTCCTTCAATAACTACATAATCATGCTTTTCTGCTAATTCTCTATCTAAAGGTGATGGTATAACTTCTAAACATTTTTGATGTGTAAACCTTCTCGCTGTTTCTTTTACGACAGCAAAAGCTTTAGGTAATATCTTTTCTAATGTACGCTCTAACTTATTTTGTTTTAACGTTTTTATTTTTTTTAATTTAATTTGATATTCTTCTTTTGGTAAAGAGGTATCTAATTCGGTTTCTTTATGATCAAAAATGGTTGTCTCATTGTCAATATAATTGATAAACTCTACAGTTTTGTTTCTTAATTCATCATCAGAAATATGACGCAATTTTAAATATTCTCTATTTATACTTACCGCTACAGGTAATAAGCTTTTTAAATCTCGACCTGATTTAGAGCCGAATATTTTTTGTAAAAAATTCTGTATCATTTTAAATAATATATTTATATGTAACGATATTAAGAATACGTTACAAAGATTGTATTTTTATTAAAATTTCAATTCTCAAATCGAATAAAGTATCATTGTACTGATTGTAAATAGCTTCTTTACCTAGCTGATTTATATAATCAATTTCTGTGAGGCACTTGAAGTAATCTTCCATCAATTCAGAGAATATTTCTTCTTTGAGAGATAACTTTCTGAGTAAAGAATCTATTAATCTAAATTCATTATTAAGGGATTCTATCAGTTCAGTATTATTTCTTTTCATATTCCTTAATTATTGAGCTACAAAACTATATATTCGTTCTATTATATGTTAGTTAAACACCGTGTTTTACGGTTAAAATAAATTTCCATCTTTTATAAAAAAAACACTAGGCCTGTTATAATTTTTCTATGTATTTAAACTATTTTATTGTGTTTTTCTAAATGAGTTATTAATACTTCATAATTATTTATTTATATTATTTGTAGCACTACCAATACCCCAACATATTTAATTAAAAATCGTTTTAAAGCTATACTACTTACTTATTTTCACATCAGTTATTTAGCATATTAAGCTGTAAAAAATACCTATATGGAAGACCTGTCTAAGAAAAAAGACCTAATTGAAAACCAATTAGAAAAGATTATAAATACTACAGAATTTAAGAGTAAACCTTTATTACAAAAGTTTCTTGCTCATGTTGTTACAGAATATATTGAGGGTAGAGAAAAGCAACTAAAAGGGTATTCTATAGGTATTGATGTATTTAATCAGAACGATAATTTTGATCCAGATCAGAATGCTTTAGTTAGAATCCATGCAGGTAGATTAAGACGATTAATTAAGGAGTATTACCTAGATGAAGGAAAAGAGGATACTGTGATAATTGAAATTCCAAAAGGAAGGTATATACCAAAAATTACATTTGATAATCAGGTGAAAGAAGAGAAAACATTACTTTCTCAAAAGCATAATATGACAGTAACTGTTTTGCCTTTTTCTATTTTATCAGAAAACAAAGAACTTAACTATTTTGCACAAGGGTTAGCACAAGAAATTTCTTATGAACTAACTAAATATGATCATTTGGATGTTGTAGGTTACATTCCGAATAATATCTCCTCTTCATTTGATAAATTACAAGAAATTAAAAAACAAAACATACGTTATCTTATTGAAGGAGACTTAACCAGTTTTGGTAAACAAGTACAATTGTTTATTCGATTAAAAGACCTTACTACTGATATTAACCTTAGTAATGAAAAGATTAAAATTAATTTAGCTTCTGATAATATCTTTCAAATTCAAGAAAACATATCTAGTTTTATCGCTAATAAGATTGGTGCAGAGTATGGCATTATTAATCAGAAAATAAATGAAGCAATAAATCTAAAGCAAAATTATGAAGTCAATGAATATGATATTACACTTAAATATTATCATTTTGTAAATACATTATCTCCCAACTTAGAGAAAAAACTAGAAGCAGATGTGGCTAGTTATCTACAGAAATCCCCTACTTCCGCTACTTTATTATCTATACAATCATTATTATTCAGACGAAAATATGTTAGATCAGAAAAAGAGGCTGAAGACTATTTTAGAAGAAGTGGAGAATTGGCTGAAACAGCTTATAAAATTGATCCACAAAATCACCTTGCTCAAATAGCTTTATTAAACAAAACATTTTACCATAATGAGAGAGATAGGTTTATCCAATTAACAAATAAGCATTTAGAATATACACCTAGTAGCCCTATTAGACTTGGTACATATGCTTTATGTCTAAGCTTTTATGGAGAGTGGGAACAAGGCAAAGAAATGGTTGATGAAATTATTAAGAAAAACATTAATTTCCCGTTATACATTTATGGTGTAACTACATTATATCATTATAGAAAATTTGATTACAATTTAGCTTTAGAAGAAGTAAATAAATACCATGTACCTGGTTTAATCTGGGAATCAATTCTAAAATCTGCCATCTTTGGCCAACTTAATAAAGTTGATATTGCTAAAGAACATATTAGATTATTATTAGAATTAGACCCCGATTTCCAAAAAAATGGACGTGCATTTATGAGTAAATTATTAAAAGAAAATGTACTCGTAGAACATATAATTTCTGGATTAAATAAAGCTGGGTTATCTATGTGATTTTTCTTTATCAAACAATCCATATAATGAGAACTATTAACTTATCTACTTTGTTATAGCTGTATGTAAATATAGACCTAAAAATAATATTCTGTAAATAATACCCTTTCTACAACTTAACTACTATCTATATAGCTATTATCATGAAGAGATTATTCTTATTATCACTTTTTATAAATATTCATTTCGCTTTATTCGGACAACCAAGTACTGAATGGGCTCAGTTTGCAGAAACAACGCTTAGTACAAACGCTTATGGTACTTTCAATACAACAGATAACTCTGGAAATACATATAATGTAGGTTATTATGGAACAAGTTCAGGTGAAACTTTTGTTGCAGGCAGTGAAAGTATTTCAGCAGAAGAAGGTATTGGTTATGATGGATTTATTATTAAATACGATACAGATGGAGTAGTACTCTGGATGGAAAGTCTAGGAGGAAAAGATAGCCATGATTATATTCGATCTATTAAAACAGACGGCTCTGGAAATATTTATTTAGTAGGGTATTATGAAGACTCAGCTAACTTTGACGGGGCAAATACAATAACAACTTCAGGGCAGCAAGATACTTTTATTGTAAAGTACAACTCTAGTGGTGTGTTCCAATGGGTAAAAGAAATAAAGGGTACAAGTAGTATAAAAGGAGAATCCGTTACAATTGATACTTCTGGAAATATCGTAGTAACTGGTTCTTATGCCGCAGGAACAATAAGTTGTGAAGGGTTATCAATTTCTGGAAGTACTCAAAGTCTTTTTGTTGCTAAATTTGATTCTGATGGTACTGCTACATGGATAGGAAGTATTGAATATTATGCAACAATAGGTGCAAAATCTCTCAGTACCGATTCTAATGATAATATATATATTACCGGGTCTATAAACACTTCACAATCAAAAATTAAAACAGCTACAGATGGAGTTAGTAATGACTATTCTGATACTAATATAACCCTCACTGATTTCACAAGTGGCAGTAGTGATATTTTTATCACCAAATTCAATTATGACGGTGAATTACAATGGTTTAAGTCTACAACAAATACAGGAACAGCAAGTGGAAATGGTATTATTGTTGATTCTAATGACAACTTCTATATTACTGGTTATTATAACGGAACAATAAACACTGTAAATACAAGTAATGATAATGATGCATTTATTGCTAAATATAACTCTGCCGGAACATTAATTTGGCTAGAATCGTATGGAGGATCTGGAGATCAATCAGGAGTTGCTACTGTTGTAGACCAATTAGATGACGTATATCTTACAACTGATAATACTATTGTGAAACTTGATTCAGATGGCAATCAAGAATGGACAAGGTCTTCTTCTTCTCCAACAGGCACACTAGAAACACAATCAATATCTATTAACAGTGGTGGTGACATTATTATTTCAGGTCAATTTAAAGAAGATGCCGATTTTAATGGTACAAGTATTGACGCTGAACGTTCTGCTTGGAGTATATTTACTACTAAATTTAGTAATTCTGACGATCTACCCATAGAACTTTTAAGTTTTACGGGGAGTTTAGAAAATAATCAAGTACTATTTACTTGGGAAACAGCTTCAGAAATCAATAACGACTTTTTTACATTAGAACGTTCTAAAGATGGTAAAAATTGGCAAATAATAGAGACAATTAAAGGGGCAGGAAACTCTTCTACCACTTTAAAATATACAACTGTAGATACAACTCCTTTTTCTAAAAAATCATATTACAGATTAAAGCAAACTGATTTTGATAGACAATATACCTATTCTAATAGCATTTCGATACAAAAGGAATCTACCAATGAGTTTATTCTAAGTTACTACCCGAATCCTTCTAGAAATACTTTGACTATAGAACATAATGCATCACAAGATATTAATTATCAAATAATTAACGCTTTAGGACAAATAGAATTAAGGGGTACATTATTACAACAAAATGATGTAATAAATTTATCTAACTTAAAATCGGGATTACATTATCTTAAAACCTATAAGAAAACAGTTAAAATAATTGTAGCAAAAGATTAAATTTAAATTCTATTCAAAAAATTAGTATAAAATAGCAACTTTTATTCAATCTCAGATTCAATAAAAAGTATAAGTTAATTTTATTGGGGAACATATAACAAACCGTGGAACAATTGTAATTTATCTAAAATTATAATCGTTCCATTGTTTACTTTATAGCTACTATTACTAATAGTAACAATCGATTTCTCTAACAACAATACCTCACCAAAGTAGCTAATAATACCTCTATCAGTTCACCGTATAATACGGTATTTAACTAATATAAAAGAGATAACTCCTCTACATTTGTTTTAAGAAAAAATAAAAATCTTAAATAAAATGGATGTAGTTGCGATTGGTATATCGATTATGTTAATGACAGTTTTTGCTTTTGAAAGTGGATCACCTTTCAGAGATAAACCTAATGACGAAAACGAAGGTTTAACATACAAAGCCAATGTTCCTGATAAAATATTAATACCTGATTTAGTTACAACTAATCTAATCGGTGATCTAAATTTCAAACATGCATTACCAACAGAAGAGACCATTGATAAAGTACGTTACTTTATGGATCTTTCTAAAGTTACTCAGTCCTTTACTAAGGGTATAACTATAGCTTCTACTTATGCAATACTTGAAGGAATAAAAGATGCTGGTACTACCCCTGGTGATTTATTACTAACAACAAACTTTAATGATGCCCGGTTTATTGCCTTAACTCCAAATAGAACAACTTCTTATGCTTTAGGAGAATTAAATTTAAAAGTAGAGCCTTGGATTGTTGAGATAAACCCTAAAATTATTGGTACGGTTAACGATGCATTCATGAGTCATGTTCTTGATATGAACATTTCGGGACAAGAACAGAACATTAAATATCTATTTGTAGGACCAGATTATACAGGTTCAATTCCTAAAGGATATAAAGTAAGTAAATCAAAAAGCTATAGAAATTGGATCTTTCTAAGATTACTTGAAGAAAACAATAGTTCCACAGAGGCTATACAGCTATTAAAAGAAGGGTGTAAAATGTATCCTCTATCTAAAGCTAACATTCCTTCTTTTCAAAAATTTATTGATGCTAATGGCTTGTATATTAATACTGTACATGCTAACAACGAAGACTTTTTTACAGAATTAAATGCTATGGTTCAATATGAATCAGAGACTTCTTTTGATGCTGAACTTGTACGTCTATTTGCCTCTATTGGTATAAAAAAAGACAAAGCGTTTACTCCCAATAAGCGTATGCAAACAATATTTAAAGAAGGGGCTGCGATAGGTAATGCTTATGTAAGAGCAAACGTCATTAATGCTAGAGATAAAGAAGCATTTCTATATCCTGAAAAGAGGCAGTGGTTTACAGGTATTCTTAAAGACCTTAATAATACTGAGAATACTAAGTGTTTAATAGACGACCTGCCAATGTATCATTTTCTTACAGCAGGAAATACAAATAAATTTGCTAATGCTGTATATGCTATAAGTGCTACAGATGTAGCCAGTAACCATTTTGATGGTGGTAAAACATATACATTAACATTACCTGCTAACATTCCTACAGAAAATAATTGGTCTGTTATTGTTTACGATAATCATACACGCTCTTTACTAGAAACAAATCAGTTAACTGCTGGGATTGACAGTCAAAAAGAAAATATTAAATCAAATAAAGACGGTTCTTACACCTTATGGTTTGGTCCAAAAGCTCCGAAAGGAAAACTAGAAAATTGGATTCAGACTATACCTAACAACGGTTTTTATACCATTCTCAGAATAAATAATCCAACGGATAGATGGTTTAATAAATCATGGATTCCAGGAGATCTCACATTATCAAACAACAAATAAATCTATATCTATGAAAAAATTAATGTCACTATTTTTACTATTGTTAGGGGTTGCTACAATAACAAATGCCCAACAATTGGCAGTAAAAGATACTGTATCAATAAAAAATGAAAAATATATTATCACAGGTGCCGATAAACGAAATGTATTTCTAAAAGTTCAAAAAATTGAAAATGGAAAGCTAAAGACGGTACATATCAATAAAATTGATAAAAATAAGGAAAAAAATAAATCAAAGAAAAAATTAGCCCTTGGTATGTCAACTTCAGAAGTAAAAAGTATTCTAAAGTTACCGAATAGAGAACGTAATATTGAAGGTACTTGGGGAAAATATATACTATTAGAATACCAATCTATCGTTAAAAAAACTGTTTATCTATTTTTTGAAAACGATAAGCTAATATCAATAATGCAAGAAAAATAAATGCTATGAAAAATTTTATAAAACTCACCTTTATATTGTTTGCATTACTATTTTTTATAAGTACAGCAATAATGGCTCAAGGCGTAAATGTACAAGAAAAAAATGCCAAGATAAATTGGGAATATCAGGTTGCTTACCAAAGAGGTTTTGAGGTTATTAATTGGTCTTTTCCTGCGGTAAGTATGTTGCAATATAGAGAAGGTCATTTTAATCTTGGAGGAGGTTACAATACCATATATTACACATCCATACCTACAGATTCTTTATCAAAAACAGTATCCACTACTGTTTTTATTTCTGTTAAAAATGGTCCTGTTATAATTGATATTCCAACATCTACAAAGGAAATATCACTTTCTTTTTCAGCAAAAAACATTTGGCAAAAGAGCTGTATAGATGATAGTAACGGAAAGTATTTATTTACACCTCTAGATTATAAAGGAGAAACACCGAATGGATATACTGTAGTTTCCTTCAAATCAAATACCATAATAATTAATCTTATGGCTACACCATCAAAGGAGAGTAACTTTCAAGAAGCTGTTGATTTATCTAAGCAAATCCATGCGTATTCTTTTGATCAATTTAGCCACCCTCCAAAAAGAAATTTTATAAATTTGGAAGGTAAACAAATAACCTCTACCCCTGACTATAACCTGTCCTATTTTGATAAAGTTACAATATTACTAAACGAAGAACCACTACAAGAAAATGATAAAATAATGGAAAAAATGTTATTATCTATTGGTTTACAAAAAGAGAAAATTTTCACTCCTAAAGTAACAGTAAAGAAAGCTCTAGAAAAAGCAATAAAAGATAGAGTTAAATACATTGACTACATTCATAATAAGGAAGATATGCCTAAAAAGACATCCTAATAAAAAAACGAATTAACAGGAAATAATCTACCTGATTTATAAAGAGTACTACAAGTATTCCCTAATCAATTTCACCTTTTATAAACTGTAATCGATTCATTAAATACTACATTTTACATTCCATCATTAGCTACTAATAATGGTACTAATTAATATATTAAACAATTTCATTTTAATTGAAATTCACAACTAATAAAATTATCATTTTATCTTTATTATGAATACTATAGAAATAGCAATTATAACATTTTTGGCTCTTTTGCCAATATCTAATCCTTTTGCTACAGTCCCTTTATTTTTATCCTTAACTAAAGGACATACAAAAGAGTGGTCGCAACAGCAAGCTCTAAAAGCTAGTTTATTTATGGCTGCCATTCTACTTACATTCTTATGGTCTGGTGCTATCTTAATAGAGTTTTTTGGTATCTCTATTCCTGCTATTAGAGTTGCCGGTGGATTAATAATCTTAAAAGTAGGGTTTGAGATGCTAAACCCTAGCAAAACAGACGAAATATCTGATGAGGCAAAAAAAGAAGCTAAGAAGATGGATGATATTTCCTTTTCTCCATTAGCAATGCCTTCATTAAGTGGACCAGGTTCTATTTCTGTAGTTATAAGTATGGCAGCTGGATCTGATAACTTAGCTGGGTATTCTGCAATATCTCTAGGTATTTTGGGTGTTGTTTTTATTGCTTGGCTATCCATGAAAAGTGCACCTATAATAGCTCGCTTTCTTGGTGTTACAGGTTTAGATGCACTTACTAGAATTATGGGTTTTATGCTTATTTGTATTGCATTCCAATTCGTTTTAGACGGCCTTGGAGGGTATTTAGGTAGTGCTAGTTTTCTAGTACCTATCATTGAGAGTTTAGAACAATTACAAAATTAAGATGAAAAAGAAAAAATTAAGTCTAGCACTTATAGCATTAACCTTTATAGCCTTATACATATCAACTTAGAAAGGTACCGCACAATATTATGTAGATTATATGATACTAAAGTAAAGACTTATAGCTTTTACCTTTTTACAATTTTCGTTTTACAGTATTATACGGTATTTAACTTACATCACTTACTTATGTAAACTACATTTGTAAGTATAATAACAAGGGGAAGTTACCTACATATATAAAACATTTAATTTAAGTATATAAATATTCGTTTTCTGAAATAGAAAAACCAATAAACATGTTATAATTATTTGATGAGATCAAGCAAACTATTGTTTTACTTGTTAATAGCGAGTAAAGCCATTAGTAAGTGAAAATTATTAAAACAATTTAGTTAATGCTAAAACCAATCTATAACTACTCCTAAATTCATTTTTAGGGGTGGTTATTTTTAATTAATACCTTATTGCTTTAATAAAAAATCTATGAATCTTAAATTTATTTTATTTCTACATTTTTACTTGTACATAGTATTTACTAGTAATGCTAATGAGCTAGATTCTTTATCTTTTAATGATTATTCTAGTGTCAGTGAAAAACAATTTATTGAAGAGGCAATTATCCATCCATTAAACCCTCCAAATACATCAAGCCCTAGAGCTACAATTGTGAGTTTTATAAATAACATGAAATACTCTCATCAAATACTAAAGGCCACCTACCTAAAAAACATTGAATTACCAGGCTACTTTATTTCTGATAGTATTAAAGAAGAAATGTATCAGGCAGAATTAATTTTTGATAGGGCTACAGATTGTCTCGATTTAAGCTCATTTCCTCCTTCCATACAAAAAGATATGTCTTTTAGTAGAGCAATAATGTTAAAAGAAATACTTGATCGTATTCCAATTCCTGACTTAGAAAAGATACCAAACAAAAGAGATGTTGAATATGATTTAGAAAATAAAAAACATCCTCAATTATCGCATTGGAGAATACCTAAAACAGAAATTATTTTAGTTAAACAAGCTACTGAGGATAGCCAAGGTCAATATTTATTTTCTAAAGAAACTGTAGAGAGAATACCCGGTTTTTATGAAGAAATTAAGCACCTTCCCTATAAAAGTGAAAACTATATCTCTAAAAATTTCTATCCTTTTTATATAAGTACTCCTGGTTTACTTATTCCTCCTAAATGGATTTCTTTATTACCAGATTGGTCTACAACAATGCTATTAAATCAAACAATATGGCAATGGAGTGCTTTATTATTTTTTATTGCAATATCTATTGGTGTAGCTAAAGTACTTCATTATATATTAATAGAATTAATGAGCGATCGTTCTGCTGTTATAAAACAATGGAGTAAAGTCTTATTCATCACTTGTTGCATTATAATTATCTATTTTCTTAACCGTTTACTAAACGATCAGGTAAACCTTGTCGGTAATGTTTTAGTTGGTTTTAAAATAGGCTTAGAAGCACTCTTTTGGTTATTATTTTCTTTCCTAACTTTTCATTTTACATCTGCAATAGCAGAATCTATTATTAATACTTCTAATGCAAAGAAAATTGGTTTAGAAGCTACATATACTCGTGCTATCTTTATGGTTCTATCGACAATACTAACGTTTTTTGTTATTGTTTTTGGTTTATCTCAAATAGGTTTAGCCGTTTTACCATTAGTTACGGGTGTTGGTATAGGTGGTATTGCCATCGCACTAGCTATCCGCCCAACACTAGAGAATATTATTGCTAGTTTTACAATTTTTGCCGACAAACCCTATCGAGTAAACGACAGAGTTCAAGTATTAAATTATAATGGCACTATAGAATCAATTGGTATTCGTTCTACCAGAATCCGTCTATTATCTGGACCGCTAGTAACAGTTCCTAATGAAAAAATGGCCACAGTAGAAATTGAAAATATTCAAAAAAGACCTTATCTAAAAAGAGATTTTAATATTAAAATCAAACATGAATCTTCTATTGAAATAGTAGAAAAAAGCGTACAAATTATAAAAGATGTTCTTGCTGTGCCTATGAACAGTAATACACCAGACCATCCAAATCATGCAATTAATAATATGGAGTTTCCTCCAAAGGTATTTTTTAATCAGATAAATAATGATTCTTTTAATATCTATGTCGTATTCTGGTATTTTCCTGCCGAGTGGTGGGATTTTATGGAATTTTCTGAGAAAATAAATTTCAAAATCATTAAAAGTTTAAAAGAGGCTTCTATTGATTTTGCATTTCCAACACAGACATTACAATTACAGAATTCTTCTAAAAGTAAAGCATCTACTGTAGATTAGCTTATAAAAAAGCCTTCTCACCATATAAACCATTTGATTTATGTGATAAGAAGGCTTTTCAATATATGCATAATGTAGACTTTCTAAAACGTCTTCGTCATGTTAGAAGTACATACTACTGTAAACTCATTATTGCCTTTGTTCTCGTCTGCTACTTTAGAAACATCAGCTTGTTCTACAAAAGAAATTACACCAGAGGTTAATTTCTTGTTGTACTTAGTTACATACCAAACTGTTCCTTCGTGATTTTTAGAGTGGAAATTGCCATTAAAATGTAAGAACAATTTTCCTTTATTATCTTTCTTTAAACCTTTCACAATAGAATAACCCATTGTAGCATCTTTAATGGCTTGTGCCGCTACAAAGTTTTTTGCCTGACCAGACATTCCATGACCAGACATCATTGCTTCCATTTCTTTGTAAGAAGGCAACTCGTAAGGTACTTCTATTGGTAGGGGGGCAATGTATTTTTTCTTGGCCATTTTGCTAAGTTCTTCTAAAGCTGGTAATCCTTTTTTAGATACCATACTCGCGTAACGTCTTGGTACATTTGTGGCAATAAATGGAATGTTATTTTCTTTTGCAAAGTTAACCAAAGGAGCATAATCTGTAGAGTGATTGTCCCATGCTTTCCCATCTTTCATCATGGTTTTCTCTTTTATAAACCCTTGCAAATATTCATCTAAAACCATCTGATTGTCTTTCTCGAACATTTCTGCTCCAAAGACAATATTATTGTCTTTTGCTTTTGCTAACGACTGCGACAGTTCAAATTGTAACCAGTGTGCAATAGGATTATTATGTAACTCACCAAAGAAAACTACATCGTAAGTAGATAATGCCTTAGACATTTCTTCGAAAGTGACTTCCTTACCGTCTTTATCAAAAATTTGATAGGCTTTTAATCTTGATTGTGCATTCACAATAAAAGAGGTT